>NZ_JBOGEG010000008.1:0-117946 GCF_050701915.1 Glutamicibacter sp.
TGTATTCACCAAATAAAAATATTCGGTATCAACAAACTTGGCACACTATTGAGTTCTCAAACAACAAACACTCTCGACACCACAATGACCATTTCAGAAGATCACTGCTTCGCTCCGGAGCAACTTTCCTAACTTACCAGACTTCCTGATCCGATCAAAATCGGGGGAAAACCTTTAGTGAAAAGTGATTGGCTGCCGGGTAAACAATCGGTATATTCCGTGTTGTTTCCGTTCCGGCAACAGATAAAAACTATACACAGGTTTTCAGGCTCTTACAAATCGAGGGGCCGCGTTCTAGGTCACATTCATTTCGCTGTTCTAGTCTGGGCTCATGAGCGACCTACAAAGACTCCTTGGATACCGCGAACCCATCTTCAATGCATCTATGGCTGGCGCGGCTGGAGGCGCCTTGGCTGCAGCTGTTTCTCGTGCTGGAGGTGTAGGAATGATCGGTTCGCCAGCAACTCCCAAAGCGGACTGGATTGAACAGCAAACGCAATTCGTTGAATCCCTGAGCACCCCATGGGGCGTGGGCTTCATGGCCTGGGCGCTGGAAGCAGATCTCTCCCCGCTAGAGGCCTTCCTGGAGTTTGGGCCCTCGTTGGTGACCCTGAGCTTCGGCGATGTCACCCGGGCCGCGGCGGTAGCCCATGAGGCTGGAGTTCTGACCGCCATGCAGGTAGGCAACGCGGCAGATCTGGAACGCGCGATGGCTGATGACATCGACATCATCATTTCCCGTGGCGCGGAAGGTGGCGGACATGGCCGCAATGAAGCCGGAACTCTGCCGCTGCTGCAGCTGGCAACCGCCCAGCACCAGAAGCCTGTGGTTGCAGCCGGCGGCATCGGTACTGCGCGAGGTATCGCCGCGGTACTGTCAGCTGGCGCGGAAGCCGTCTGGATCGGCACCCGCTTCCTCTCGGCAACAGAGGCCAGCGGGCACGAGAACATGAAGAACGCAGCACGCAATGCTGGCCTGGACGACACTGTCTATACCCGCGCCTTCGATGTCGCCCAGCAATTGCCATGGGCGCCGGAGTTCGGCGGACGCGCGCTGCGCAACGAGTTCAGCGACAAGCACGCGGATCTTTCTAGCTGGGAGCCGAACGATGCACTGCGCGAGCAGATGGAGCAGGCCCGCGCCGAAGCGCTGACGGACATGGCCCCGGTCTATGCCGGTGAGGCCGTGCAGTTCGTGGGCGCCGAGCAGCCTGCCGCCGAAGTCATGCAGGAGCTGTGCGGCTTCCGCCAGATCCTCGAGGAGACTGCTCGACGCTTTGCCTAGATCGGCTGGTTGTCGATCAGCCGGACGTTGCCCACCTTCGCCGCGACAAGGATCAAGCCTTCGCCGGTGAAGGGGGTGTCCTGGCAGTTGAATGCCAGTTCCTGCAGGGTATCCGGGTCCACGACGGCGAAGTAGTCCAGCTCCACCAGCGGGGCCATCTGGTACATGCCGATGGCATCCTCGATGTACAGCGGCTCATTGCGTGCCGCACGCTCGGCAACCAGCTGGATCGAACGGTGCAGCACCAAGGCCGCTTCCTTCTCTTCCTCGCTGAGCAATGCATTGCGGCTGGAAAGCGCTAGGCCATTCTGGCTGCGGACGATCGGCACCGCACGCAGTTCCACCGGGTAATCCAGGTCGGCAACCATGCGGCGGATCAGCACCAGCTGCTGGGCATCCTTCTGGCCAAAGTAGGCGCGGTATTCGCCCCGACGCGGGTCGGCCAAGTGCAGCAGCTTGGCGACTACGGCCAACATGCCATCGAAGTGGCCTGGACGCGAGGCGCCTTCATACATTTCACCCAGCGCTCCGGAGCTCAACTTCACCAGCGGAAGGCCGGCATGGTAGATTTCGGAGGCTTCCGGGGCAAAGACAATATCTACCCCGGCAGCACCGGCCAGCTGCACATCAGCGTCGAGCTGGCGCGGATAATTGGCGTAGTCGCTGGCATCGTTGAACTGCAGCTCATTGACGAATACGGAGATGACTACAAGTTCGTTTTCTGCGCGGGCGGCCTTGAACAGCGAGGCATGTCCGCTGTGCAGGGCTCCCATGGTGGGCACGAAGCCCAGCGATCCCGGGTTAGCCGCGGCAATAGCAGCCTTCAGCTCGGCACGTGTCTTTACAATCTTCGGGGTTTTCACCCTTCTATTCTAGAACTCGCAGAAGCTCTTCCAGCGTGCCTTGGGAGATCAGGCCGCGTTCGGCCGCGCGCAGCGCGGTAGCGCGCGAGAGGCTCCGATAGGAATTATTGGTTTCTGCCGGGTCGTCGGCCAGCGCCTGAAGGTGCGCGGTGACCGTTCCGCTATCGCCTCGCGCTACCGGGCCGGTCAGCGCGCCCGCGCCGGAACGCAGCGCATTATCCAGGCTCGCGTACATCAGGGCGCGCAGGGTATTGGATGGTTCTTCAACACCGATACGGCGCAGGATATCCGCCGATTGCGCCGTGATGGTGTTCAGGTGGTTTGCCGCATGGGCCAGGGCCGCGTGGTAGCTGGCACGATCCTGCTCGGCGATCACCACCGGCTCCCCGCGCATTTCCACCACCAGCGCCTGGGCTACCGGGAGGATGATCTCGTTAGCGGTGACCGCGAAGACGCAGTCGGTCAGGCGCTGGAGGTCCATGCTCATGCCGGTGAAGGTCATCGCCGGATGGATTGCCAGTCCAAAGGCGCCAGCATCCATGGCCGGCTGCAGGATCGAAGTGCCGTACCGCCCGGCGGTGTGCGCGATCAACTGGCCCGGGGCGATATGTCCGCCCGCTGCCAGGCCGGCCACCAGTTCGCCGAGCACGTCGTCGGGTACCGCAAAGAGCACCAGTTCGCTGCGGCGCAGGATTTCTGCCGGGTCCAGCAGTTCCACGCCGGGCAGCAAAGCGTCGGCGCGATCGCGCGAATCCTCCGAGACGGCGTGGATTCCGGTGATCCGGTGTCCACTGGCTGCCAGCGCCGCACCAAGTACGGTGCCTACCTTGCCGGCGGAGATGATGCCGATTCCCAAGCGTGGTGCGTCCACTTCTACCTTTCAACCAGGCGCCGGGTTTGCGCCCGAACAAATTCTGCTGCGGTGCCCGCATCAATCTGATGCAGGTATCCGATGATGTTTCCGCCGGCACAGTGCAAGCGGACACCGGCCAGTTTACGTCCTTGCTCCCATGGCCCCTGGCTCCAGCTCATGCCCTGCACCCGGTTATGCGGCACGAAACTGGCCTGTCGGGCCAGCCAGCCATACCGGGAAACCACCGTGGTGCCGGTGGCCAGGAATGCCTGGTGCTTCCATGCTCCGGGCGATAGCGGCTTTGCGCGTTCCGGGGAGCCGATGAACCCGTGTTCGCATCCGGTGCTCACCGCGGTGGCCAGCACCTCGCGCTGGTTGGCAACGCCAAGATCCGGCAGCAAGATCCCCATGATGCGGGCGACCGACTCGAAGTCGCCCACCGGGAGCACCTGCAGGTTATCCGCGTCATCGCTCTTGGTGCCCAACACGTTGACTTCCACCCTGTACCAGCCCAGCATCCGCCAGAAGAAGGGTGCCGTCACCGAAATGGCCTGGACGCGGCCGGCGGGAATGGAGTGCTGGCGGGTGTCAGCCAGCCCGTAGCTGATCCGCATGCCGGTGTCCGAGGCGCTGGCGGTGAAGTTCCAGCCCTGGTTCAGCTGCTTGTAGTAGAAGCTGCCGAAGGCCAAGGCTGCCGGGACCAGGGCCGCGATGATTCCCTCGACACCGCTAAGCCAAAGCACCAGCATCGCCAGGCATGCGAGCACGCCGACGATCGCCGGCAATTGCAGGAACAAGGAGGCGATCAGGCGCCCAATGGGCACGTTGGCCATCAGCGGCAATGCTTCCGCGGCTGCCAGCGGCTGCGCTGCCACGCGGTCCGTTGCGGCCCCCGAGCCGACTTCTTGGGCAGCGGCAGGTTCTTCGCCGCGGGCCCGCTCCAGGATGACCACGCGCAGTGCGTGGGCATCGGCCTTGCGCAGGAAGGAAAGGCGCAGCACCGACTCGGAGGAATCGGCCACATCAAAGCGCAGTTCAGCAAGGCCCAGCAGCCGGGCAACCAGTGGCTGGGCGATGTCTATGCCTTGCACCTTGTCGATGCGTGCCTGCTTCTGGCTGCGGAAAAGCATCCCGGAATTCACGTACACGTGGGTGCTGGTGAGCTTGTAGCGGGTGAAGTACCAAGAAAGGAAGTAGAAGATGAGCACCACGACCAGTGCGATACCGGCGCCCGCGACGGTCCACATCAACCTGTCGCCGGAAAAGCGCTCCGCCCAGGACAGGTCGTCGGTGTTCTGCCAGTAGATGTAGCCCAGGCCGATGATGGCCAGCCACCCGTGGACGAACGGGCTGGCGGGATGCACCCGCTGCCATGGCTCGGTGCTTTCCCCGGTGGCCAGTTCTTCGGGCTGGCTCATAGCATTTTCTCTTCACCAGCGGCCACGAGCCGCTCGCGCAGGGCCTGCCCTTCGCGCTCGGGCAACCCGTAGACGTGCGCGGTGGCAGCACTGCCGGCGGTGTTCAGCGTCAGCTGGCACAAGCCATAGCGGCGCTCCAGCGGCCCGCTGTTGACCTCGACGTATTGCATGCGGCCGTAGGGAATGACCACCTGCTTGCGCCACATCACCCCGGAGCGGACAATGAAGTCTTCTTCGCGTTCGAGATAGCCCAGTGCGGCGACCTGGCGACGAATGATGCGCAATGCCAGCAGCGCGATGACCAGCACCAGCAGGGCCGGTGAAAGCACCAGCCACAGCGGGACGCCGAGGCCGGTACCTGCCAGCACGGCAGGAACCAGTGACGCCAGCAAGATCAGGCCCCAGGTGATCGCCCAGGTGGTGAGCTTGACCTTGGCGTAGTCCCGGTGGGCTGGGGTGAAGTTATTCGGTGACCACGGAGTCGCTGTTGCCATCGGTATCCTCCGGAGGTAGTTTGCACAGTTGCTGAACAATATACCCAATAATCACCATGAGGACACCAGCACCAGTCAGCACTAGGCCGCGGGTCAGGGTGGGGGTGATCCCAGTGGCCGCCCAAAGGGTGATGATGGCTGGAACATGCCAACCGGCAATCACCGCACCTGCGTATGCCGAGGCCTGCGCCAAAACCAGGGTGCGAGCTGCGGCGATCGGCTCGAAGTCCGATTTGCCCAGGGTGGAGCGCTTCACGCGGATCCCCAGGAACAGGATCACCGCGCAGACTGCGCCCAGCGAGTACAGGGCGGAGTAATCCAGGACCGGCGCGTACCTGCCTGCCGCGGTGAGCAGGCGCAACGCAATCCAGCCGGCCACGGCCCCGAGCCCCGCGCACCAGAGCAACCAGCGCAGCTTCAGCTTGGTCATAGCCGGATAATGTCCTTCGTATCGGCAGCTTCGGCGGCCAAGCGGGAAACCAATTGCCCGTTCAGCACCGCGTCCGGATCCATCCAGCTCCACGGTGCCAGCACGAAGCCGCGGATCGCGGCGCGCGGATGCGGCAGGGTCAACCGCTCATCATCCAGGCTCAGCTGGTCGTAGGCGATCAGATCCAGGTCCAGGGTGCGCGCTTCCCAGCGCACCTCGCGGGTGCGGTGGTGCTTGGCTTCTATGGACTGGCACAGATCCAGCAGGTCATGCGGGGCCAGCCGGGTACGCACCTGGACAACCTGATTGGTGTAATCCGGCTGTTCCGGTGGACCGCCTACCGGCTTGGTGATGGCCAGCGGGGAAACCTTGAGCAGCTCGACTTCTGCACCGAGATCTTGCACCGCGGCGGCCAGGGTAGCCTGCGGATCACCCAGGTTGGCGCCCAACGCGATGATCGCGGTGTGCTGCTTCTGGTGCCGCGTCAGCGAAATGGTGACATCGGTGAACGGTACCGGGATTGGAGCCTGCGGCTTGTGCACCACCACGTCGATGGTGAACACGCCCGGGTAGGCGGCAAGGATCGCCTCGGCGATTTCGCTGCCCAGCTTCTCGATCAGGTCCCACGGACCGGCCTGGATCTGCTGGACTACCAGCTCGCTGACTTCGCCGTAGTGCACGGTGTCAAGAACATTGTCGCTGGCTGCTGCACGCGAGATATCCACGTGCAGCACCACGTCAATTATGAATTCCTGGCCGTCGCGCTTCTCATGGTCGAAGACGCCATGGTAGCCGGTGGCCGAAATTCCGTAGATGCTAATGCGATCCATATGCCTGCACGACTTCAATGGCGTCGCGGTTGCCGGCGACATCGTGCACGCGCACTGCCCAGACCTTGTCGCGCGCGCCCAGCACGGTGGTCGCGGCGGTCGCGGCATCGCGTTCCATCGGTGCGCGGCTCTTGGAGCCTTCGGCCAGCAGTTCGCCCAGGAAGCGCTTGCGGCTGGTGCCGATCAGCACCCGGTGGCCCAGCTCTTCGATGGCAGGGACATTGGCCAGCAGCGCCCAGTTGTGCTGCGCATCCTTGGCGAAGCCCAGTCCCGGATCGATGATGATCTGCTCCGGGGCCACGCCCTTGGCGACGAATTCATCGCGCAGCATGCGCAATTCGCCGATGACCTCGGTGACCACGTCCTGGTAGTTGGCCTCGGAGACCATGTCCTGCGCGGTGCCGCGGCGGTGCATCAATACATAGGGGACGCCGGTTTCCGCGATCAGCTCCGGCATGCCCGGCTCATAGGTCAGGCCGGAAACGTCGTTGATGATGTGCGCGCCGGCGGCGATGGCCGCGCGGGCGGTGGAAACATGCATGGTGTCCACGGAGATCACCGCACCGGCCTTCACCAGGGCTTCGATGACCGGGATGATGCGCTCGCGCTCCAGGTCAGGATCCACGTCCTTGGCGCCGGGGCGGGTGGATTCGCCGCCCACGTCGATGATGTCGGCACCGGAGTACAGCAGCTTCAGGCCCTGGTCGATGGCGGCATCGGCGGACAGGTACTTCCCGCCATCCGAGAAGGAGTCCTCGGTGACGTTCAGGATGCCCATGACCAGGGTGCGGCCGGTTGGCAGGTCGGCCATGGTCTTCTTGCTGGACTTGCGGATAACCGGCAATGGGCTGGTGTTCGGGCCGGTGCCCGGGATCGCTCCAAGCGACATGGGGTTCCTACTTTCCGAGGATCAGGCTCATGGCTTCGGCACGGGTGGCAGTTTCACGCAACTGCCCGCGCACCGCACTGGTCACGGTCTTCGCGCCGGGCTTCTGCACGCCGCGCATGGACATGCACATGTGCTCGCATTCAACGACGACAATCGCACCGGAGGGGTTCAGGTGCTCCACCAGGGCGTCGACGATCTGGGTGGTCAGGCGTTCCTGGACCTGCGGGCGGCGGGCGTACACCTCGACCAGGCGGGCCAGCTTGGACAGGCCCGTGACCTTGCCGCCCTTGCCCGGGATGTAGCCGATATGCGCCGAACCGTAGAAGGGCACCAGGTGGTGCTCGCAGGTCGAGTAGAACGGGATGTCCTTGACCAGCACCATCTCATCGTGCTCGATGTCGAAGGTGGTGGACAAGTGGTCTGCCGCTTTCTGGTGCAGGCCGGCGAAGAACTCCGCATAGGCCTTGGCCACCCGTTTCGGGGTGTCTACCAGGCCGTCGCGGTCTGGATCTTCGCCAATGGCCTCCAGGATCTCGCGCACGGCTGCCGCGATCCGCGGCTGATCAATCTCTTGTAGTTCACTCACGCTTCGATCCTAGTCGGTCGAGGAAGCTGCGCGCTCCTTGGGGCTTAATATCGGGCCCTCGTTGTGCACCGGACGGGCCTCGTTGCTCAGCCAGACTTCGCGCTTCTCGCGCTTTACCAGGTCGGAGAAGATCTCGGCGATCTCCTTCTGGTTCAGCGTCTCGCGCTCCAGCAAGGCCAGGGCCAAGCGGTCGAGCACATGGCGGTTGGCCATCAGCGCCTGGTAGGCATCGTTGTGCGCCTGCTCGATCAGCTCGCGCACTTCCTGGTCCACCAGGTGGGCCATTTCGTCGGAGAAGTCGCGGGAGGCGGTGCCCATGCCCTGCTCGGCAGCCGAGCCGGCCAGGCGCACGGCGCCGACCTTCTCGCTCATGCCGTATTCGGTGACCATCTTGCGTGCGGTGGCGGTGGCCTTCTCGATGTCGTTCGAGGCGCCGGTGGACGGATCGTGGAAGACGATCTCCTCGGCGACGCGCCCGCCCATGGCGTAGGCCATCTGGTCCAGCAGCTCATTGCGGGTGACCGAGTACTTGTCGGACTCGGGAACCACCATGGTGTAGCCCAGCGCGCGGCCGCGCGGCAGGATGGTGATCTTGGTGACCGGGGCGGTCTGGTTCATGGCCGCGGCCACCAGCGCGTGGCCGCCCTCGTGGTAGGCGGTGACCTTGCGCTCGTGCTCGTCCATCAGGCGGGTGCGCTTCTGCGGGCCGGCCATGACGCGGTCGATGGCCTCATCCAGGGCGCGGTCGTCGATCAGGTTCGCGTTGGAGCGGGCGGTGAGCAGCGCGGCCTCGTTGAGCACGTTGGCCAAGTCGGCGCCGGTGTAGCCCGGGGTCTTCTTCGCGACGGCGTTCAGGTCCACGGTGGCATCCATCGGCTTGCCCTTCACGTGCACTGCCAGGATCTGCTCACGGCCCTTCAGGTCCGGTGCCTCCACCGGGATCTGGCGGTCGAAGCGTCCCGGGCGCAGCAGCGCCGGGTCCAGCACGTCGGGGCGGTTGGTCGCGGCAATCAGGATCACGTTGGTGGTGGCGTCGAAGCCGTCCATCTCCACCAGCAACTGGTTCAGGGTCTGCTCGCGCTCATCGTTGCCGCCGCCGATGCCGGCACCGCGATGGCGGCCCACTGCATCGATTTCGTCAACGAAGATGATCGCCGGGGAGTTGGTCTTGGCCTGCTCGAACAGATCGCGCACGCGCGAGGCGCCCACGCCGACGAACATCTCGACGAAGTCCGAACCGGAGATCGAGTAGAACGGTACCGCCGCCTCGCCGGCCACGGCCTTGGCCAGCAGGGTCTTGCCGGTGCCCGGAGGGCCGTAGAGCAGCACGCCCTTGGGGATCTTCGCGCCCAGGGCCTGGAATTTGGCTGGTTCCTGCAGGAATTCCTTGATTTCGTGGAGTTCTTCCACGGCCTCGTCGGCGCCGGCGACATCCTTGAAGGTCACCTGCGGCATGTCCTTGGTGATCAGCTTCGCCTTGGACTTGCCGAACTGCATGACCTTGGAGCCGCCGCCTTGGGAGCGGGCGAGGATGAACCAGAAGATGCCGGCGATCAGCAGGAACGGGATGATGATCCCGAGCATCGACAGCAGCCAGTTGCTTTCCACCGGCTGGTCGGTGAACTTGCCCAGGTTGGCCTTGTTGATCTCATCGACCACCTGTTCGGCACGGGCGGTGGAGTAGTAGAAGCTCACCGAGGTGCCCTTGTCCACGCCATCGACCTTCAGGGCGTCGCGCAGCTTCAGGTCGACGCGCTGGTCGCCGTCGAACATCTTCGCTTCGGTGACATTGCCGCTGGTCAGCTGGTGCAGGCCTACGGAGGTGTCCACCTTGGCCGAATTATTGCCGAAGACCATCGGCAGGAACAACACCACGGCGACAACGCCGACCAGGACCCAAATGATCCAGCTGTTAAAAAGCTTCTTCGTTTTCATTGATCCGACAGGCCCCGCGCCTGGCGCATCCCCCTCACGCACTGCTCTGGCGTCCGGGTCACGCCACCTTCGATACTTCTCAACGCCCCATTGGCGAGAAAAGTTCCCTACTGATAAATGTGCGGGGCCAAAGTGCCCACGCAATCCAGGTTGCGGTACTTTTCCGCGAAGTCCAGACCGTAGCCCACCACGAATTCGTTCGGGATGTCCATGCCGACGTACTTGACGTCGATTTCCACCTTGGCTGCCTCCGGCTTGCGCAGCAGGGTGCAGATCTCAACCGAGGCCGGGCCGCGGGATTCCAAGTTGGACTTCAGCCAGGACAGGGTCAGGCCGGAGTCGATGATGTCCTCGACGATCAGCACGTGCTTGCCCATGAGGTCGGAATCCAGGTCCTTGAGGATGCGCACCACACCGGAGGACTGGGTACCCGAACCGTAGGAGGACACTGCCATCCAGTCCATGGTCAGGTGGGAGTTCAGTGCGCGAACCAGGTCAGCCATGATCATCACGGCGCCCTTGAGCACACCTACCACGAGGATGTCGCGGCCCTCGTAATCCTTGTCGATCTGCGCGGCGAGTTCTTCCACGCGAGCCTGGATTTCTTCCTTGGTGTACAGAACGTGCGCAAGATCGGCTTTGACTGCATTGGAATCCACGAGAATTCTCCTGATTCTAGAGGTGTGGTACTTACCTAGAGTGCCACATTTAGCGGAAGGTTGTTTAGCCGGTTGTGGTGAAAACGATCACCGATTGCCGCCGGAAGGCACTGATCCTGCCATCGAACTGCACAGGACCGGCTGATTTGGACTTGGGGACGCCGAGCCCGGCCAGCGCGCACAGCGCCGCCGTTCGCTCATGGCCCACATTTCTCGCCCCTGCTTCTATGGCGGCCAGGCGTAATACTCGCGAGCTGATGGCCACCGGGAGCTTGGCCAGGTCCGGGATCCGCAACCCGTGCTCGTCCTTGGCCGCCTGCGCCCAGCTATCGAGGGCCTGGGCATCGGCGGCGGCCAGGTTGGCGGTGCGCGCCAGGGCTTCGGGAACATGTTCGCCAAGTTCCTCCCGCAAGAAGGGCAGGATCCTATGGCGGATGAGGTTGCGCTTGTACCCGGTGTCCGCGTTGCTCGGATCTTCCCAGTAGCCGAGCCCCGCATGCCGGCAGATTTCCTCGGTTTGCGCCCGGGACAGTTCCAGCAGGGGCCGCCGGTAGGGTCCGCGCCGGGCCGGGATGCCGGCCAGCGAGCGGGTTCCCGATCCGCGCAGCAGGCCCAGCAGCACCTGCTCGGCCTGGTCGTCGCGGGTGTGGGCGAGCATCAGCGCTTGCGCGTTGTACTGGCCGAGGGCTGCTTCAAAGGCCCGGTACCTGGCCTTGCGGGCCGAAGCCTCATCGGCCGAGGTCTCGACCCGGACCACCGCCACCGGGTCCAGCCCCAGCTCGCGGCATTGCCCGGCGGCGCGTTCGGCCACCTGCGCGCTGCCGGGCTGCAGGCCGTGATCGATGACCACAGCGCCGAAGGAAGCCGGCAGCGAAGCCGCGGCAATGGCCAGGGCCAGCGAGTCGGCACCGCCGGAAACCCCGATCAGGTTCAACCCGGGCGCGCTGCTGGCATTGATGGCGGCGCGGGCCAGATGAAGGGCGTGGCTCATCGGGTGCGGGCCAACCAGCGTTCCGGGTGATCGAGTTCCCCAGCGCTCGGGAACATCTCGCGGGCGGTGAAGATTTCGTTGAATCCTTCATAGCCGATCTCATCGACGATATGCCGCACGAATTTCGCCCCGCGCTTGTACTGCAGCGCCTTGGCGTCCAAGCCCAACAGCTTGCCCAGCAGGATCGCCAGGGCCGAACGGTTTTCACCGCGGGCTTCGAAGCGGCGGCGGATGGTCTTGATGCTGCGGATCGAGGTGACATCGTTCATCACGACCATGGCGTGGCCTTCCAGCACCGACATGATGCTGGTCAGTTCGCTGACCTCGGACTTCATGGATTTCAGGCGTTCACCCAGTTCGCCCATGGAGTGGGTGGTGCCGGCCAGCGGCTCAAAGGCCTCGGCCAGGGTCTGCTTCATGACCCCGGGGATCCAGGCAGCGTGCTCGAATTGCAGGCGGTGGGTCTGCTCGTGGGTGGCGATCCACAGGTAGAAGTCGCGGGCGTTCACGTTCAGTTCGCCGCGGATCTGCGTGATGGTCGGGGCGTTGAGCAGCAGGCGCGGGCCGACGAACGGGTCGAACTGGCCCAGCACCCGAGTGCCAAGCACCGAGAGCACCGCTCCAAGTTCTGCGCCGGCAATCAGGGGGACCACTCCGGGGACATCCTGCCGCACTGCCGGGAGCAGTGCCGCGAAATTCTGGCTGACGGCCTTGGCCCAGCCTGACCGGTCCACCACCAGGGTTTGCGATGGCGCGGATGCAGCCAGCTTGGAGACCTTCTCGGCCTCCACCAGGCCTTCGCCGGCGGCGATGCGCAGTTCCTCGATGATCCGGGCGGCATCCTGGGACTGGATCCTTGGCCCGGCGGGCATCAGGGTTTTCGCGGCCTTGGCCGCCAGCTTCCAATCGACGAACTGGTTCATTTGCTACTCCTGCGGCGTTCAGCCCCGGCAGCCACAGCCACGGATGGCGGTGACAGCAGAGTCAATGGTTGGCTTGTGGGGTGCGAGTGCTCCGTTGGGCTGATCGGCATAGATCGAGAAGGCGAGCAGGCGCCCATCTTCGGTCATGGTCATGCCGGTCAGCGTGGCCACGCCGGTCAGCGAGCCGGTCTTGGCGCGTACCAGGCCAAGTGTTCCGGCACCGCCCAGGCGGTTCATCAAGGTGCCGTTGTAGCCGGCGACCGGCAGCGAATAGACGACCTCGCGCAGTTCCGGCTTCTTGCTGGTGGCGGCCGAGCGCAGTACCGCGGTCAGCGCAGCGGGCGAAATCTGGTTCCTGGCGGCCAGGCCGCTGGTGTCCACGAGCGTGAGGCCACCAGCCCCATGGGCCTGGGCAACAGCAGCGACGGCGGCCCCGGCTTGCTCGCCGGGCATCTGGCGGTCCAGCGCAACCAGCCTACCCATGGTTTCGGCGATGTAGTTATCCGAAACCAGCAGCATGTGCTTGATGACATCGCGCAGCGGTGCGGACTTCACCTCGGTGATCTGCTCGCCACCTTCATAGGGGCCGCGGCCACCCTCATCCACCTTGACCTGCTCGCCCAGGGCTTGGGCGAAGGCCTTGCGGACCTGCTGGGCCGGGTCGGACTGGTAGGCGGTGCTGGTGCTTTCTCCGGCACGCCCGGCGTAGCGCGCGATCGGGTAGACCTCGCCAATGTTATTTGAGGTGAACAGCGACTTGTCCCAGGCGGGATTGTTGTGCGCATCGCCGAACAACGAGTCGTCCAGCCACAGCTTGACCTCGCTGATGCCGCGCTTTTCAAGTTCTTCGGCGGTCTGCTTGGCCAGGGTTGCCAGCCCGGCATAGCCCTTGGGGTGCGCCGGGTCGGATTCCCCGTCGCCCAGCAGCACATCGCCCCCGCCGCGCAGGACCAGCGTGCCGCCATCGAGCAGCACGCTGGTGGACAGCTGGGTATCTCCGCCGAGGGCATCCAGGGCCGCGATGGCGGTGACAACCTTCAGGCTGGAGGCCGGCGTGCCATTTGTTTCAGAGTTCCTGTCATACAGGACGCTGCCCGTGGCAACGTCCACCACCTGGGCGCTGAAAGTAGTCCGGTCGGGCTTGTCAGCCAGGATGGCATCCAGCTTCGCGGTGAGGATCTCGGGGTCTGGTTGCGCGGCGTCGGGGTCCAGGTCCCGCACGGTGACTGGGGATTCCTCGGCCAGCTGCGCACTGGCCGGGGTGTAGAACGCCTCGGGCTCTGCGGTGAAGAACCGCGGGGCCAGCAGCATCGCGACGATCACTGCAACCATGGCAACAATCGCCACCCCCAGCGTAATGGCGCGTCGGGCGGCAGTGTTCATATGGTTACATTCCTCTCGCAGTTTTATCCATCAGGCGCAATGGGGCGATACCCTTATTAGCGGATATCCCTAAGACTAGTTTAGGAGTGTGCTTTTCATGAGCCACGACGTGACCATCGAGATCCCAACCGGATCGCGCGTCAAGTACGAGATCGACCACGAGACCCACCGCCTGCGCCTGGATCGCGTGCTGTTCACCTCGATGCAGTACCCAACCCACTACGGCTACTTCGACGATACTCTGGGCGAAGATGGCGATCCATTGGACGCCATGGTCTACATCCCGGGTGTTGACCTGATCCCAGGTGTTGTCGTGGAAGCTCGCCCGATTGGCGTCTTCAACATGACCGACGATGGCGGTGGCGATGCCAAGCTGCTGTGCGTTCCTGCCGACAAGCGCTTTGACCACATCAAGGAACTTGAAGACATCGACGAATGGCTGATCAAGGAGATCGAGCACTTCTTCACCCGCTACAAGGACCTGGAACCAGGCAAGTGGGTTAAGGCCGAAGGCTGGGAAGGCCGCGAAGCCGCCGAGGCCGAGCTGGCTCGCTCCATCGAGCGTTTCAAGGCCTAGTCACTGGACTTAGCTGGATTTGGCGGCGATCCCCGTTTGGGGGTCGCCGCCATTGCTTTGGCTCTCCGGTTCGCTGCCGAAGACCCGGACCTGCCCGGCGCACCGGACCCGGCGCTAGGCTTCAGGCAGCATTCCGCTGAGCACATCTTCTTGCGCCGAAACCTCCAGGGTCTGCACGTCTTTGAGTTTCCGCTCCACCGCACGGGTCCGGGTACCGGCATCGCGCACCGTGTTCTGCGCCGTGGCCAGCTGCTTGCCCAGCTTGTCCCAGACATCTCCATACTTGCGGAACTCTTCCTTGGCCGCCGAGAGCACCTGCCACACCTCGCTGCTGCGTTTCTCAATGGCCAGTGTCCGGAAACCCATTTGCAGGGAGTTCAGCAGGCTCATCAGGGTGGTCGGCCCAGTGACCAGCACCCGGTGCTCAGTCTGCAGCTTGCTGGCCAGCCCCGGGCTGCGTACAACCTCGGCGAACAGCCCCTCGGTTGGCAGGTACATAATGGCGAAGTCGGTGCTGTACGGCGGGGCGATGTACTTGCTGGAGATCAGCTTGGCCTGCTCAAGGATCGCCCGGTCCAGTGCCTTGCCGGCTGCGGCGATGGCGACCTTGTCGCCGTGCTCCTGGGCATCGAGCAGGCGCTCGTAGTCCTCTTGCGGCAGCTTGGAGTCGATTGGCAGATAGATCGTTCCGGCATCCCGCCCCGGCAGGATCACTGCGAACTCCACGACCTCGCGGCTGCCGGGCACTACCGCCACATTCTGCTCGTACTGCTCTGCCGTGAGGATGTCTTCCAGCTGGCGCGAGAGCTGCACTTCGCCCCATGACCCACGGCTCTTCACGTTGGTGAGCACGCGTTTCAGCCCGCCGACATCCTGGGCCAGGCTCTGCATTTCCCCCAGCCCCTTCTGAACCATTTCCAGCCGCTTGCTGACCAGTTCGAAGGATTCGCCCAGCCGCTTCTCCAAGGTCCCCTGGAGCTTCTCGTCCACCGTCTCGCGCATCTTTTCGAGTTTGGCTTCATTGCCTGAGCGCAGTTTTTCCATTTCCTGCTGGAGCAGTCCCTGGACCTGCAGATGGCGGTTCGCATTGGCTTCTGCCATCGCGGTCAGCTTGGCGTCGATCTCGGTACGCACTTCACCCATGCCCTGGCGCAGCTCGGTGCGCTGGGTCCCCAGTTCTTGCCGGAGCTCCGCATTGGCAGCGCGCACCGAGTCCTGGATCTGGGTGCCATCAGAGCTGGATGTCCTGCGTACCAGCAGCAGGGCAATACATGCCGTTGCCAGAATATTGAGGACGACGAGGACAAAAACCGCGATTACCATGAGCACCTATCCAAGAACTGCCGAACGAACCATTGCCTCAGTCCTATCAGCGGACACCGACAGTTTGGGTCCATAATGAGTCCATGCATATTTTGGTCACCGGTTTCGAGCCCTTCGGCAACGACGAATTCAATGCCAGCCAAGAAGCCGTTTCCAGTCTTCCCAGCCAGCTGGGCGAGCATCATGTCCTCACGGCCATGCTTCCGGTGTCTTTCGCGGCCTCCGGCACGGCTCTTGAATCGCTCTTGGCCCAGCACCAGCCCGATGCGCTGATTTGCGTAGGCGAAGCCGGAGGCCGAAATGCAATTACGCCGGAGCGATGGGCGATCAACGAGGATGATGCCCGCATCCCTGACAATGACGGTGCCCAGCCACGGTCAACGGCCATCAAGGCGAACGCTCCGGGACGCTTGGATGCGACGCTTGACCCAGCGGCCTCGGTCCATGCCCTGCTGGCCGCTGGCCATGAGGCAAGGGTCTCCGAAGATGCCGGACGCTTCGTGTGCAACCACGTTGCGTATTTGGCGTATTCCCAACCGGTCCCATCATTGTTCATCCATGTTCCTGCACTGCGCCCGCCAGGGGTTCAGGCCACGGTTGGCGCTGAAACCGATGCATCGGCCCGCCAGCCTCGGCGCGGGGACCTGAGCCAGGTATCGCAGGCGCTGGGCATCGCGATATTGGGAACCCTCGACTGAGCGAATAGACTGCTTCCATGGATGCGGTAATGGCGCTGGACGGCCTCGAAGTTGGCATTCTGGTGCTGTGGGCGCTGGGCCTGCTCGTCGCGTTAGCGCAATTCCTTCGCGAACGCTGTGTGCGCACAGCCATACCGCTGGCGCTAGCCATACCCATTCCGTTGTTTGGCGCCGTCTACTCGGTGGCCCTCTTGATCGGGATCATGATGAAACGAAAGCCTGGCACCGATAGTGAATAGCAGTCCCACCCGCTGGCTGGTTCTTTTTTCAATTGCCATCGGCCTTCTCTTCATAGGAGCTTTCGCCGTGGTTGCCTCGGGGCTCACTGCCCCGTGGTTGGACTGGGACTAGGAATATGACCATCTGATACTTGCAGGATTACTGCCGGGGATCAGCGCAGGGCTAGCCTTGAAGCATCATGACCCTGCATAACCTCACTCCGCTCGATCAGCTGCGCGCTGGAAAGCTCCCCCTGCGTCTTGCGAATCTGTTCATCGGCCTCATGCTTTTTGCGCTGGCCATGGCGCTGCTGATCCGCGCCCAGCTCGGCGTGGATCCGTGGGATGTGCTTCACCTGGGCCTGGCTAACTACATTCCGCTGTCGCTGGGGACGATAGTTATTATCGTCGGCGTTGTGGTGCTGCTGGCCTGGATTCCGCTCAAGCAGTGGCCAGGATTGGGCACCATCGCCAATGTGCTGGTCATCGGGCTTGGCCTGGACTTCTTTCTCTGGCTCATCCCCGATGTCCACGGATTGGGGTGGCAGATCCTGGCCCTGGTTGGCGCCATTGCCGTCAATGGCCTTGGCGGCGCGCTGTACATCGGCTGCCACTTCGGCCCGGGCCCGCGCGACGGCCTGATGACCGGGTTGCATTTGCGCACCGGCAAATCGATCCGCCTGCTGCGCACCATTATCGAGGTGTGCGTGCTGGGGATCGGCTGGTTGCTCGGCGGACCGGTGGGCGTGGGCACGGTGGCATATGCGCTGCTGATTGGCCCCGCCACGCAGTTCTTCTTCAAGTACACGACCGTTGCGCTGCCGGCCCAGCAGGGCACGCCCAGCCGCACTCTGGCCTAGTTCCGCCATCCGCTTGGGGCCGGAGGCTACGCAGCCACCTGGCGCCATGCCGCGGCAATGGCCGGCAGGGCCTGCTCCAGCTGCGAGCGGTCCTGGGCGAAGGGCAGGCGCATATAGTGCTCCAGCCCGTGCCCCTCGACGGCAAAGGTCGCTCCGGGGGCCAGCAGGATGCCTTTCAGCCGGCGCGCCAGCGCGCTGGAACGCGGCTGGGGCAAATGGCACCACAAGCTCAGGCCGCCGGCAGGCCGGTTGGGTTCCCAGTCGGGCAGCACCTTGCCCAATTCGCCGATCATCCAATCGCGGTTCCCGCGCAGCTCCTCGCGGGTCGCCGGGGACAGGGCCGACTGCGAGGCGAGCGCATTGGCCAGCACCAGCTGTTCCAGTACCGGAGCCCCCAGATCCATGCTCATCCGGGAGCGGGCAAGTGCTCCAGCCAGGTGGCGCGGGGCGCGGATCCAGCCCAGGCGCAAGCCTCCCCAGTGCGACTTGCTGGCGCTGCCCACGCTGATCAGGTTCCTGGAGAATGCGGCCATCGGCAACACCTCGGGCCGCTCATCGAGCCATAGCTCGGCGCAGGTCTCATCGACAATTCCCACGGTTCCCGCGCGATCGAGCTCGGCGGCCCAGCGTTCGCGTCCGGCATCATCGAGCAGCGTTCCCACCGGGTTGTGGAAATCCGGCAGGCACAGCATCGCCGCGGGCGAGATCCTTTGCAGGGCTTCGGCGATCTGCTCCAGATCCGATCCTTCCGGGCCGATCGGCACAGCGGCGGTGCGCGCCCCGTGGGCCTTCAGCGCCAGCAGCGAATTCGGATAGGTGGGCGTTTCTGCCAGCACCGCCTGCCCGCGGCCAAGCACCGCGCGCCCGGCAGCGGCGACCGAGGAGAGCGCCCCGGAGGTGACGATGATCTGTTCAGGACTAGTCGGCAGCCCCTTGCGGGTGTACTGCTCGGCCAGGGCGGCGCGTAATGGTTCGATGCCCAGCGGATAGTAGCCCATGGTCGCGGCGTAGCGCGGAAGCTGCTCGAGCGCTGCTTCGAACTCGGCGATCATCCCCGCAGGGGCATTTGGCGCCGCGCACGTCAGATCGAGGGCGCGGCTTCCGGGCATCGGCCCGAATCCGCCCAGCGGCAGCGGTTCGGCGCCTCCGGATACCGGGCCTCCGGGCAGTTGGGCGATGGTCCCCGAGCCGCGGCGGGCACTGGCGTACCCGGCATCGCGCAGTTCGGAGTAGGCTCGCGACACCGTGGTGCGGCTCAGCCCCAGGGCCTGGACGGCGTCGCGTTCGCTGGGCAGCGCCGTGCCATGCAGGATCCGGCCGTTGGCAATCAGCGCCCGCATTGCCAGGAAGAGCCAGCGGTAGGCGGGCATTGAAGCATCAACGGCACCGAGCATGCCCGCAAGCGTCGCGGCTGTGACGCGTCCCATGGATCCATCCATTTATAATTGGCTATTTTTTCTAAGTCCACTTTACCGGAGCATTGCTTCCATGACCATAACGAACCTGTCTCCGCGCCAGCAGCTTTCCGCCGGACGACTGCCCCTGCGCCTAACTACCCTTTTCCTTGGCCTGACCCTCTACGCTTTCGCCATGGCCATTATGATCCGGGCCCAGCTGGGCGTTGATCCCTGGGATGTGCTGCACCTGGGCATCGCGAATCACCTGCCGCTCTCGCTCGGGACGATCATCATCCTGGTCGGGATCCTGGTGCTGCTGGCGTGGATCCCGCTGAGGCAATGGCCCGGCCTCGGCACCATCGCGAACACGCTGTACCTTGGAATCGCGCTGGATGCCTTCCTGAGCTTCCTGCCTGAAATCCATGGCCTGGGCTGGCAGATCCTCACGCTGGCCGCGGCTATCCTGGTCAACGGGCTGGGAGGGGCACTGTATATCGGGAGCCACTTCGGCGCCGGTCCGCGCGATGGCCTCATGACCGGGTTGCATCGGCGCACCGGCGTTTCGATCCGTCTGGTCCGCACGGCCCTGGAACTCTCGGTGCTGGCCATCGGCTGGCTGCTGGGCGGACCGGTAGGCATCGGCACCGTGGCCTACGCACTGCTCATCGGCCCGGCGACGCAGTTGTTCATCCGGCGCGCCAGCATCCGGCTTCCGCAGGGAATCTAGCGGCAGCCTGCAGCGCGCAGTGCGCGACAAACCCGGTTGCACACGCAATACTTGAATCATGTTTGTCGTTGCGCTCAGCCCCCGGCCCCGCTCGGTCACCGATGTTGCCGCCGCCAGCGAGCAGCTCTGGCACCAGCTGGAACAGGTCGACACCCACGCGCCGTTCACCGCGCTCAGCGGGCAGCTGCTGCTCGGGGTGCCCAAGGACCCCGATGCCGCCGTCGACGCGCTGCTGCGCGTGGCACGGCTGAACTTCTGCAATATCGGGCTGGGCATCGGCAGCCTGTATGAGCCGGTGCCCGCAGAGGCCGACCTGGTCGAGGGCAAAGCGGCCCGGCGCGCGCTCGGCGCGCTGGAAGCGGCCAGCCACCGCGGCGAAAGGGTCCCGATCTGCGTTTCCTCGGGCAATGACGAGATGGACAGCGAGCTCGAGGGCCTGCTGCGCATGCTTGGGCAGTGGATCCGCACCCGCACCGAGGCCGAATGGTCCGTCGTCGACCTGCTGACTCCCGGGGTGCGCGGGCAGCAAAAGGCGGTCGCCGAGATCCTGGGGATCACCCCCCAGGCAGTATCTGCGGCGATCGTGCGTTCGGGGTACAACGACGAGCTGGGTGCGCGGGCAGCGATCGCCCGGCTGCTGGAATACACCGACCAGCTCTAGAACCTGCTGCTAGTTGCCGAGCAGCCCTTCCAGGACAATGGCCAGGCCGTCCTGGTCGACGCCTTCGGTCACGGCGTCCGCCGCTGCCTTGACCTCATCCGGCGCTTGGCCCATGGCTACGCCATGTCCGGCCCACTGCAGCATTTCGACGTCATTTCGGCCATCGCCGACGGCCAGCGAGTTCTTCGAATCGAACTTCAGGATTGCGCGCAACCGCTCCAGGCCGCTGGCCTTGGTAGTGCCCTCGGCGGCAATATCCAGCCAGGCAGTCCAGCCGACCGAGTAGGTCACCCCGGAGAGCCCCAAGCTCTGCACTGCATGCCCGAATTCCTCGGCGGTGTTATCGGTAGAGAAGACCACCACGCGCACGGCCTTGCTGTTGACCAGCTCGCCGAAATCCACAACCTTGCTCTCGGCGCCAAAACTCATATCGCCGAAGGTTTCGCTGGAGAGGAATTCGCCGCGCTCGTTTTCCAAGGCGTATTTGGCCTTGGGAAGCTGGTCGCGCAGCGCCTTGAGCGCTGTCGACGGGTCGAAGATCTCGCGGTGCAGGATCGCGACTTCATCCTTGGACACCTTCGCGAGCACCCCGCCGTTGCTGACCACGACGTAGCCATGGTCGATGCCCAGCTCTTCCATGATGGGCAGGGCCGCACCCAAAGAGCGTCCGGTGGAGATGATTACCTCATGGCCCTGGGCCACTACTGCCCGCGCGGCTTCACGCACGCGCTGGCTCATTTCCCCCTGGTGGTTGACTATGGTGCCATCCACGTCAAGGCAAATCATCAATTTTTGCTTGGTCAGCCGGTCATCGTTGCCGAGCTTAGTCATAACAGTCATGGCTCAAGTTAACCACCACCGCGGGTTTTTGGCGATGACCCAAGGCACAGCACCAAGTGAACAACGGGTTAAAAGCATTTGCCGGCTGCCCCGTGAGGGGCAGCCGGCAAATATCCGGACCTTGGCTACTTGAGCAGTTCGAGTCCGCCAAGGTAAGGCTGCAGTGCCTTGGGCACGTTGACCGAACCGTCCGGGTTCTGGTGGTTTTCCAGAATCGCAACGAGCCAGCGGGTGGTGGCCAGGGTGCCGTTCAGGGTTGCCACCGAACGGGTCTTGCCGGCCTTGCCATCGATGATCTCGCGTTCGCGGATATTCAGGCGGCGGGCCTGGAAGGTGGTGCAGTTCGAGGTCGAGGTCAGTTCGCGGAAGGTGCCCTGGGTCGGGACCCAGGCTTCGCAGTCGAACTTGCGCGCGGCACTCATGCCCAGGTCGCCAGCGGCGGTGTCGATGACACGGTATGCAAGTTCCATGCGTCCAAGCATGTCCTCTTCCATGGCCAGCAGCTTCGCATGCTCTGCCTCGGCGTCCTCGACACTGGCGTAGACGAACATCTCCAGCTTGTTGAACTGGTGCACGCGGATGATGCCGCGGGTGTCCTTGCCCGCCGAACCAGCCTCGCGGCGGTAGCAGGAGGACCAGCCGGCGTAGCGGATGGGGCCGTCGGCCAGGTCCATGATCTCGTCCGCATGGTAGCCGGCCAGGGCCACCTCGGAGGTGCCGACCAGGTACATGTTGTCGCGCTCGAGCTTGTAGATCTCGTCATCGTGCTCGACGTCGAAGCCGGTGCCCTGCATGGTTTCGGGGCGAACCAGGGTGGGGGTAATCATCGGGATGAAGCCATGCTGCATGGCCACATCCAGGGCCATGTTCATCATCGCGATTTCCAGTCGGGCGCCGATGCCCTTGAGGAAGTAGAAGCGCGAGCCGGAAACCTTGGCGCCGCGTTCCATGTCGATGGCATCCAGCTTCTCAGCGATCTGCAGGTGGTCCAGCGGCTCGAAGCCCTCGGCCTTGAAGTCGCGGGCGGTGCCCACGTGCTTGACGACGGAGAAGTCGTCCTCGCCGCCGGCAGGGATGCCGTCGATGATCAGGTTGGGGATGGAACGCTGCAGTGCGGTGCACTTGGCGGAGGCCGCGTCGGACTCGGCCTGGGCAGACTTCACCGCGGCAGCGAGCTCCTTGACCTCGGCAAGCAGGGCGGCGCGCTCGTCGCCCTTGGCCTTGCCGACCTTCTTGGAGAACGCGTTCTGCTCGGCACGCAGGCGCTCGTAGGTGGCGATGGTTTCACGACGTGCCGTGTCAGCTGCCAGAAGCTGGTCAACTAGCGACTCGTCGGCACCGCGCGCGCGTTGCGAGGCGCGGTACAAATCCGGATTTTCGGTGAGCATTTTCAGGTCGATCACATGTTAAGGGTAGCAATCATGAGTACGATGAGAGCATTATGCAGACAAATCGTGTGATCGTTTTCTCTGCCGTGGCTGCTGCAGCTGCCGCCGCGGCGACCAGTTGGTATTCGGTGCGCAAGCTATCGAACTACAGCAAACCGCTAGTGAAGCACCCCGAAGCGGCCGAACAGGCAGCAGCTACCAAGGTTGCGCTGGTCATCAATCCTTCCAAGTCAGGTGCTGACGAAGCGAAGGAAGCCGTGGTGCGCGTCTGCGCTGAGGCGGGCCTGGAGGCACCACTGATCCTTGAAACCACAAAGGACAATGCCGGCCAGGACGCGGCCCGGGAAGCACTCGATGCGCAATGCGACACAATTATTGCCGCAGGCGGAGACGGAACCATCCGGGCCGTGGCGGAAGTGCTTGAAGGCACCGATGCATCCCTGGGAATCCTTCCGCTGGGCACCGGCAACCTGCTGGCCCGCAACGTGGATATTCCATTGGACGACCTGCACACCGCGGCGCTGGTTGCGGTGCGCGGGATGGTTCGCCGGATCGACGTCGGGCACATGAAGCTGCAGCTGCTGGACGGCAAAGAAGCAGACCATGCTTTCCTGGTCATCGCCGGGGTGGGCACCGACGCAGACCTGTTTGACGACACCAATGAAGAATTGAAATCCAAGGTCGGCTGGCTGGCCTACTCGGAAGCTGGCCTGCGCCAGTTGCCGGGCCAGCGCAAGAAGGTCAGCTTCAAGCTCTCGGGCGACGACAGCTGGCAGACCCGTAAGGTCCGCTCGGTGCTCTTCGCCAACTGCGGAAAGCTGCAGGGCCTGGATTTCGTGCCCGACGCCAAGATCGATGACGGCGTGCTCGACGCCGTGATCCTTTCGCCTCGCTCGGCCGCCGGCTGGACGTGGATATTGCTGAAGACCGCATTCCGCGCCAAGAACAAGATTCCGGTGATGAGCTTCTACCAGACCCCTGGGGTGTCGCTGCGTTGCGATGAGCCGATGAATACCCAGATCGATGGGGACCCCACCGGCCAGGTCAACGAACTGCAGGTGTCGGTGAACCCGAGCGCCCTGCGCCTGCGCACCCCATAGCCTATGCCGAAGGCCCGGCCGGTTTCCCTTGCAGGGAGACCGGCCGGGCCTTCGCGCTATCTGCTTACAGCCGGTCGCGCAGCGACTGCACCCAAGCGCGGGCGTCGCTGAAGGCCGCATCGGAATTATGCGTATCCACGGCCGGCTCCAGGCCTTGGGCAGCCGGGTAGGAACCGAGGAAGCGCAGCTGCGGGGACAGCCGGTGCAGCCCCGAGAGGGCGGCAGCGACGCGTTCCTCGGCCACGTGGCCTTCGATATCAACGGAGAAGAAGTACTCTCCCAAGCTCTTGCCGGTAGGACGCGACTCGATGCGCGAAAGGTTCACTCCGCGAGCGGTGAATTGCTCGAGGATTTCCATCAGCGCACCGGGACGGTCCTCGGGCAGCGGCAGGATCAGCGTTGACTTGTCCACGCCGGTAGGCTGCGGGATCCTTCCCGGACGAGTCACCAGGATAAAGCGGGTGACCGCGCCGATGTTGTCCTCGACCCCGCGCGCCAGCACCTTCAGTCCGCGCTCCTGGGCCACCAGCGGAGAGCAGATTGCCGCATCATGCGGCGGTTCGTGATCTTCGAGTGCCAGGGCGCTAGCAGCCGTGGAAGAAGCCGGGGTGAATGCGGCCCCGGGAATATTCGCTTCGGCCCATAAACGGCACTGCGCCCAGGCATGCCCGTGGGTCGAGATCTGCTTGATCTGCTCCAGCGAATCAATGCCAGGGCGTACCGCCAGCACGAAAGTGATCGGAACCAGGATTTCGGAGACAATCTGCAGGGCTTCGCCCTGCGCAATGGCGTCCAAGGTGGCCGAAACGCCGCCTTCTACCGAGTTCTCGATCGGGACCATCGCCGCATCCGCGGTTCCCTCGCGCACCATGGACAGCGCCACGTTGACGTTGGAGGCCGGAATCCGCTGCGCGTCGGCAGCCCCGGGAACCTGCAGCAGGGCCGACTCGGTGAAAGTGCCAGCAGGTCCCAGATAGGCATAGCTCATCGTACGGTTGGCTCCTGACCGTTGTCCGCTTCCATTGGCAGGCCCGCTTCGATCCACGCATCCGAGCCGCCGGCAATGTTGAAGGCGGTGTAGCCCATGACAGTGAGCCATGATGCGGCCTGGGCCGAGCGGCCACCGGTACGGCAGATGACGTAGGTGTCTGCATCCGGATCAAGTTCGGAAATCTTCTCTGGCAAGGAGCCAAGGGGAATATGGGTTGCTCCGGCAGCACGGCCGGCTTCCCATTCGAAGTCTTCGCGTACGTCAAGGATGAAGGCATCCTTCGGGACATCGTTGACCGAGACAGTCTCAAAATCGCTCACGGCTAGCATTCCTCTCACATAGGGTGTTTGCTTATAAGACTAGTCATTTCCTGCGTCGAAAGCCGACATGTTTCCCTCAAGCGCCCTGAAATTGCGAGACGAGCTAGCCCGCGGCGAGCGTTCAAGCCGCGAGGTCACCGAGCACTACCTCAAGCGCATCGAAGAGCAGGCGGATCTTGGCGCCTTCGTCCACGTGGCAGAAAACGCCATGGAGGCTGCCGCAGCGGCCGACCAAGCGCATGCCCGCGGGAACATTGGCCGCTTGCATGGGCTCCCCACTGCGTTCAAGGACCTGAACGACGTGGCCGGGATGCCTACCACCTATGGCACCGCGGCCATGCCTGCAATGGTTGCTGAACGCGATCACTCATTGGTGGCCAGGCTCCGCGCCGAGGGTGTGGTGATCCTGGGCAAGACGCAGGTTCCAGAGTTCGGGCTGAGCAGCCATTCCGAAAACCTCGTGGCTCCCCCATCACGCAATCCCTTTGACCCCACGCGATCCTCGGGCGGATCCTCCGGCGGGCAGGCCGCAGCGGTTGCCGCCGGCATGATTCCGCTGGGTCCAGGCTCTGATGGCGGCGGTTCGGTTCGCATCCCCGCGGCCGCCTGCGGGCTGGTCGGGCTGAAGCCTTCTTTGGGCCGCATTCCCAGCGATGTCCTCGATGGATACACCGATCCGATGGGCGCACCGAAGTTAACGGTCAGCGGTCCGTTGGCCCATGACGCCCTGGATGCGGCCTTGCTGCTTGATGCCATGCGCGGCAAGGACCACTACCTGCCGTTGCTGCAGGGAAGCTATCCCCAGCGCCTGGACGGCCTGAAAATTGGGTACAGCACCCATTCTCCATTTGAGCCGGTCTATGAAATAGCCCTGGCACAGGAAGCCCGGGCTGCATTCACCCAGGGCCTGGACCGCCTTGGAGAACGCCATCGCGTCCAGCCGGCCAACCTGCACTACGCCACGGACTATCCCGAAACCTTCGCGGCGGTGTGGACCAATGGGCTGAAGTACGTTCCGGTCTCGGATGATTCGTTGCTCGGGGATCTGGCAAGGGACTTCCGCCGCCGTGCCGCCGACCGCTCGCTGGAGCAGAGCCTGCAGGCAGGTTCGAGGTTGAAGCAGATCGCGGCGGACTTCGTGCGCCAATGGTCCGCGTTCGATGTGGTGGCTACCCCTGCCATGGCCTCGATCCCACCGAAGATCGGGCACTATACACAATCCACGGCCGATGTGGATTATATGTTGCAGTGCCAGTACACCCCTTACACTTCCATGGTGAACGTCGCCTCAGTAGCTGCAATCACCGTCCCGGTGGGCCACTCCAACGAGGGGTTACCAATGAGTATTCAGCTGATTTCCCCGCGCTCCGACGAGGGACTGCTGCTCGCGCTGGCCGCCCAGATGCAGGTGTGACCTTTCCCATATAAGTAGGTACTCGGGTGGGCAAGAGCGAAAAATATTACGTATGTCTACTGCAACAACGAGCACCAAAGCTGCCGGAAAGACCTTCTTCGGTCATCCCGGTGCGCTCGCAAGCCTCTTCAGCGTGGAAATGTGGGAGCGATTCTCCTTCTACGGCATGCAGGGCTTGCTGGCTTACTACATGTACTACTCGGTCACCGATGGCGGCCTGGGAATGGACCAGGGCCTGGCCCTGTCGCTGGTCGGCGCCTACGGCGGCGCCGTCTACCTGTCCACCATCCTGGGCGCATGGCTCTCCGACCGCCTGTTCGGCTCCGAACGCGTCCTGTTCTTCTCGGCCATCGCGATCATGATCGGCCATATTGGCCTGGCGCTCCTGCCTGGCTATGTCGGTCTTATTATCGGCCTGATCTTCGTTGCCGTCGGTTCCGGCGGCCTGAAGGCCAACGCTGTAGCCCTGGTGGGCTCCCTGTACTCCAAGGATGATCCACGCATCGATGCCGGCTTCTCCCTGTTCTACATGGGCGTGAACATCGGCGGGCTGCTCGGCCCACTGCTCACCGGTTGGCTGCAGGTCAAGTACGGCTTCCACATCGGCTTCGCCGCTGCCGCCGTTGGCATGGCTATCGGCCTGGGCATCTATGCCCTTGGCCGCAAGAAGCTGCCGGAGTCCGGCCGCGTCCCAAGCAACCCGCTGCCTGCCGCTGAGCGCAACCGCTACGTGGTCATCTTCGCTGCCGTGATCGTTCTGATCATTGCTGCTTTCGCGTCCAAGATCGTGACTCCGCAGAATCTGGCAAGCACCATCGCCTACGTGGTGATCGCCGCTTCGATCATCTACTTCGCGTTGATCCTGCGCAGCAAGAAAGTCGACGCCACCGAACGCAAGCAGGTCTGGGCCTTCATTCCGTTCTACATCGGTTCGGCTGCCTTCTGGGCTCTGTTCCAGCAGCAGTTCACCTTCATCGCCGCCTACTCGGATCAGCGCCTGGACCGCCACCTGGGCAGCTGGGAGATGCCGCCGAGCTGGGTTACCTCGATCAACCCGGTCTTCATCATCATCTTCGCCGGCATCTTCGCCGCATTGTGGACCAAGCTGGGCAAGCGCCAGCCACGCACTTCGATGAAGTTCGGCCTGGCACTGGTGGTTGTGGGTGCGGCCTTCTTGCTGTTCATCCCGCTGGAATCCTTCGTGAAGACCCCTCTGCTGGCACTGGTCGGCATCCTGCTGCTGTGCACCTTTGCCGAGCTGCTGCTCTCGCCAGTGGGCCAGGCAATTGCCACCAAGCTGGCTCCGGCCGCTTTCGGCACCCAGATGATCGCCTTGTTCTTCCTGTCGGTTTCGCTGGGCACCACCCTGTCGGGTGTGCTGGCCGGCTACTACACCGAGGGCAACGAGATCCCTTACTTCATCGCCATGGGCGGCACCGCTGTTGTCCTGGGTATTGCCATGATGGCAGCTACCCCAGCCTTGAAGAAGCTGATGGGCCCGATCCTCTAAGCGTTCGAGCATGCAGAAAGCGGTTGGTTCATTTGAACCAACCGCTTTTTTCATGCCTTGGGATTATCGAAGGAGCCCTTGGGAGAAGGTCACGTTGTCGTAATACGTGTCGTAGCCGAACCCTGTGGACAATGCCCAGAAGAACCAGATGACTACCGCATAAATGACTATGGCTAGTGCCAATCCAATCCATGACGTAATTAATCCGGCCAGGCACAGGCCTCGGGAGCCGGGTTCACGCCGGTAGGCCAGGTGCCCGGTAATGACTCCGGCCAAGGGAACTAGGATAATGACAGTGAAGCCTAGCAACGACAAGATGCCTAGCACCAAGGAAGCCACCGAGAGGCCGGCGGATTCAGGCGGTCGTTGGTAGGGGTTCTGCGGATACTGGTAGTAGCTCATTTGCCTACCATTCTTCTACGAAACCGCGATAAGCGCATCAATCTGAAAGGCAATCTGTGGCACACCTCCGAGCTGGCCAGCCAGCCCAAGAATCAGACCTGATCAATTTGCAGGAGGTACTCGATGCCTACAGCACCCTGGTTCCTTCCAGCGGCAACCCCGACCAGGCCGTCATTTTCGGCACCTCAGGACATCGCGGAAGCTCCCTGAACTCCACCTTCAATGAAGCGCATATCGCTGCGATCACCCAGGCCGTGGTCGATTACCGCAACGGTGCGGGGATAACCGGCCCGATGTACGTGGGCAAGGACAGCCACGCACTCTCCGAGCCTGCATACCGCACCGCGCTGGAGGTCCTGGCAGGCAACGGCGTCACCGTGCTGGCCGACGACGGGCTGACTCCCACTCCAGCGGTCAGCCACGCAATCTTGGTACATAACGCAAGCGGCGGCGAACAGGCCGATGGCCTGATCATCACCCCATCGCACAACCCGCCAACCGACGGCGGCATCAAGTACAACCCACCGCATGGCGGCCCGGCCGAATCCGAAATCACCGGACCGATCGCTGCACGGGCCAACGAGTTGCTGGCCAGCGGAGCAGTCAAGCGCGGCGAGCCAAATGCCCGGCCTTTCGACTTCCGCGAACTGTACATCACCGATCTGGCTGAAGTCATCGATTTCAAGGCGATCGCGGACTCCGGCATTTCCATTGGCGCGGATCCGCTTGGCGGCGCATCGGTGCACTACTGGGGCGAAATTGGCCGACGCTACGGCCTGAACCTCGAAGTGGTCAACGAGTCCGTGGATCCGCGCTTCGGCTTCATGACCTTGGACAAGGACGGGAAGATCCGCATGGATTGCTCCTCCGCCCATGCCATGGCCTCCCTCGTGGCCAATCGCGAGAAGTACGACATCGCGACCGGCAACGATGCCGACGCGGACCGCCACGGCATTGTCACCCCGGATGCCGGCCTGATGAATCCGAACCACTTCCTGGCCGTGGCCATCGATTACCTGCTCACCCACCGTCCGCAGTGGCCGGCCGACGCCCAGATCGGCAAGACCCTGGTCTCCTCGGTGCTCATCGACAAGGTGGTGGCATCCCACAGCCGGACCCTGTGTGAGGTACCGGTGGGCTTCAAGTACTTTGTTGAGCCGTTGGCATCGGGCAGGGTGGCTTTCTGCGGCGAGGAATCGGCCGGGGCAAGCTTCTTGGACTTCTCCGGCAAGGCATTCAGCACCGACAAGGACGGCTTGATGTTGGCCCTGCTGGCCAGCGAGATCCGCGCGGTCACCGGCAAGAGCCCCAGCCAGCTGCATGCCGAACTGGTAGAACGTCACGGCCCCAGCTTCTACGACCGCTTTGACGCGCCCGCAAACCGCGAGCAGAAGGCCGTACTGGGCAAGCTGGACCCATCGATGGTCACCGCTACAGAGCTGGCAGCAGATCCGATTACCGCCAAGGCCACGCAAGCGGCCGGCTTCTCCATTGGCGGCTTGAAGGTTTCCAGCGAGCACGCATGGTTTGCCGCGCGCCCATCGGGCACCGAAGACATCTACAAGATCTATGCTGAATCAATAAAATCACCCGAGCATCTGCAGCAGGTGCTGGCTGAAGCTCGGGTGATTGTTGATGCTGCGCTAGCTGGCTAGTTCAGCTTGGCGGTCCATGGGTCGATGGCCACGGCTGGCTGCTTGCGGGTGGCCAGCCAGTGGCCCAGCCAGAGCAGCAAGAAGATCGGCAGGCCAATGTAGCTGGAAGCCATCTGCAACAGGTTTCCATCCACGATCGCCTGGTAGTTCTGGCCTGCGATCACCACGATCAGGATCACGAAAGCCAGAATCGGGCCCAGCGGGAACAGCGGTGCTTTGTACGGCAGGTTCGCCAGATCCTGTCCGCTGGCAATGTATGCCTTGCGGAACTTATAGTGGCACACCGCGATACCCACCCAGGCGATGAAGCCGGAGAGGCCCGAAACGTTCAGCAGCCAGGTATATGCCGAGCCCTGGCCGACAATGGCGGTCAGGAAGCCAAAAAGGCCTACCGAGGCGGTTAGCAGCATGGCCGGCATTGGCACCCCGCGCTTGTTCAAGCGGGCGAAAATCTTTGGCGCCTTGCCGTCCAGCGCCATCGAATAAAGCATGCGCGCAGAGGCATATAGCCCGGAGTTGCCTGCGGAGAGGATGGCCGACAGGATCACCGCATTCATCAGGGCCGCAGCGAAGGCTACGCCCGCACGCTCGAAGACCAGGGTGAATGGCGAGGTGGTGATATCCGATGCCTCGGAAGACAGCAGCGATGGATCCATATACGGGATCAGCATGCCAATCACGAAGATCGCGCCGATATAGAAGAGCATGATGCGCCAGAAGATCGCCTTGATGGCGCGTGGGATATCGCGCTTGGGGTTCTCGGCTTCGCCGGCGGCCACGCCGATCAGTTCGGTTCCCTGGAAGGAGAAGCCGGCAATCATGAAGACCGAGACGATGGACAACCAGCCGCCAACAAACGGCGCTTCGCCATCGGTCCAATTGCTGAAGCCCGGAGTGGAATCGCCCAGGATGCCGAAGATCATCGCGACACCGCAGATCAAGAAGACCACCACGGTGATGACCTTGATCGCGGCCAACCAGTATTCGCCCTCGCCAAAGGCCTTGGCGGACAGCGCGTTCAAGCCGGTGAGCAGCACCAGGAAGATGGCCGCCCAGATCCACCCCGGGGCATCAGGGAACCAGTAGGACATGATGATGCCGGCAGCTACCAGCTCGGCAGCCACGGTGATGGCCCAGTTGAACCAGTAGTTCCACCCGATTGCGAAGCCGAAGTGGCGGTTCACGAAGACCGTTGCGTAGGTCTGGAAGGAACCAGCGACCGGAAGGCGGGCGCTCATTTCTCCCAACGACTGCATCAGGAGCAGCACCATCATGCCGATCAGCGCGTAGGCCACTAGCGAACCACCGGGGCCAGCTTGGGCAATGGTGCCGCCGGACGCGACGAATAGTCCGGTACCAATCGAGCCGCCAATGGCAATCATCTGCATATGGCGAGCTTTGAGGCCACGCTTCAGACCGTCCTGGGACGGTGCGGGCTCAGTCATGCGTTACATCTCCTGATGCTTGAAAATTTCCAACCTATCCATCCAAGCACCCTGACAAGCCATAACGCTATGAACCGCGCTACAGTAAGCGATCAATAATCTTTCGCTTAGCCCATGAATATGGAGGATATATTGCGCTCAGGGTGTCAACTACGGTCGTTTTGTTGAGTTCTGAGCGCATCTGCGAAAGCCGTTCGAACCCATGCTTACCGTGGTAGGCCCCCATTCCACTCGGTCCGATGCCGCCGAAAGGCAGGGTTGGAACGATCATCTGGGCTAACGGAGCATTATGCACAATGGAGCCGGCTCGCACCCGATCAGAGAAAATCGACTGCAGGCGCGGACTTTCGCTCATCAGGTAAGCGGCCAGCGGAGATGGACGCCGGGCAATGAATTCGAGGGCTTCCTCGAAGCTTTCCACCTCGATCACCGGCAGGATGGGACCGAAAATCTCTTCGGTCATCAGACTTCCCTCGAGGTCCACGTTGCGCATGATGCTCGGAGCGATGCGCAAGGTATCCTCGTCGTATTCGCCGCCGAAAACCACCTCGCCTTGCTCGAACATCGACAACAGGCGGTCAAAGTGCTTGCGGCTGACGATGCGGCCGAAGTCCGGATGGGTCAGCGGCTCCCTGCCGTAGAAGCTGGTGATGGCCTGGCCCAGGCGCTTGACGAGCTCAGACGAGTCCCCCACGCTCAATACGTAATCCGGGGCCACGCAGGTCTGGCCGGCATTCATGAACTTGGCGTAGGCCAAGCGCTTTGCGGAAGCCAACGAATCGTTTTCCACCACGGCCGGCGACTTTCCGCCCAATTCCAAGGTGGTAGGCGTCAGATGCTTCGCAGCCGCTGCAGCCACGATCTTGGCAACGCGTTCACCGCCGGTGTAGAAAATATGGTCCCAGCGGGCGCCGAGCAACTCGGTGGAGGTATCCACCCCGCCTTCAACTACCGCATAAACACGTTCGTCGAGGTAGACCGGTAGGAACTTGGCCAAGACGCCTGAGGTCGCAGGAGCCAGCTCCGAAGGCTTGATCACCGCGGCATTGCCGGCAGCAATGGCCGCGACCAGCGGTGCGAGCACCAGCTGAACCGGGTAGTTCCAGGCGCCGATAATCAGCACGACCCCCAGTGGACGCGGCTCGACCTTGGCCATGGCCGGTTGCAAAGCCAGCGGAACCTTGACGCTGGTGGAATCCATCCATTCGACGAGGTGGCGTTGGGCGAAATCTATTTCTGCGCGCACCACGTCAATTTCGGAGAATTTGGCTTCGGTGGCACTCTTGCCCAAGTCCTCGGCCAAGGCCTGGACGAAGTCTTCCAGATGCTCTTCGAGCATCTTCTCCAGGGCCTTGAGCTGCTGCAGGCGGAAGCGTCGCGGATGCGTGATCCGGGTGTCCGCAGAACGCCGCAAATGGCTCAGAACTGTTGCTATGCGCGATGGATGCTCGTCCACCGGAGGTGCGGAATCACCGACCGGTTCGGGCAACGGAGTGGAAGTAAACAGACCCATGATTTGAGCGTACGTCACTGGGACAAATTTTCATCGTTTAATTCGCCGGGGGATTCAATATGTATCAAATAGTTGATACATTGATCCCAAGGAGGCGGTCAGATGACTTCGTTGGCAGCTCAATTCGGCAATTTCGCAATTGCGGCGTTCATCATTTACTTCGTATTGCGTGCATTCGGCCCGAGCAAGGAAAGAGGCCTCTTGGAAAGTGCGCGCCAACATGCATTGTGGTGTGCCGTCATCGGTTACTTCGCCAGTAGTTCAACGACCTGGTTCAGCGATGCCGCAACCCTGCCTTTTGACGAGCAGAGTTCGTTGGACACCGCGAAAAGAATCATGGTCGCATCCACCCCAGCACTTTGGGTTGCTTTCATCTATATCGCCAGCCAATACACATGGCCCCGCAGATTGAAGCCGCAGCGCACGGCAACACTTGCTCCGCGGTCGCTCACCAGCCCCCTTCCCAAAAAGCTGCTTGCAGCCATGCTGGCGGTATTGGCCGTCGCCTGCTTCACTGTCTATACGGTTCACGATGTCGCTCCGATTGCCGCTCAACCGGCGGTTGACTACGAGTCACCCGATTTTTCGTACAGCAACCCGGCACAGGATGGGTTGCGTGCAGCCGGGGAAGTCCTGCCTTACCTCTATGCAAGTTTTGCTTTCCTCGTGCTGGCCACCGGTATCGCCACCATGATCATCCTCCGCCGCAAACCCCTGCCGGGCATTTCCGAACACGATAACCGGCTGCTCCGCACTACCTGGCTAAACCGGCTCTACCGCACAGTAAGTGTGCTGCTGGCGACTCAAGCCGGCGAAGCAGTGCATTACAAGGCTCGCTGGTTCCATCACGAATCCAGCCGCTATCTGGACGGGTCGGGTGCGGGGATCGAGTACCACGACCAAATGAGCGCCATCGGCAACACTCTGGACTGGAGTGCAAATTACGCGATGCTCGGAATTTCTGCCTTGATGCTGTTCTGGCGGCCACCGGGGAATTTTGAGAACGAGCGCCGTACAACTGCCACGGCTTTCAGCAGGTTGCGCGAGCAATTGCTCTCACTCCAATATGTCACTGCCATCGCCACGATGGTGGCCCTGTACGCGGCGTGGTTCCTCTTGCCCGTTCCCGACCAGAACGCATGGCCTACCGGCGAGCGCGAAACCTGGATACTGGTGGTCTTGACCGTTGCCGCACTGCTCTACTTGGCGTTGAACGCCCTCTACCTGAACTACGTGAACTTAATATCACGCAAAGCCGCAGCACTTCCCAAGTATTCGGCTCCGCTTCCAATATGGGCCTATATTTGCGCCGGAACGTTGGCCGCTGCCTGCGCCTACTTCCTGATCAATCCCCCATTGGACTATCTGTGGGGATTCGTCGCGCCGCGAAGGAGCATTGTCGTCGGGCTCATTGCCCTGTTGGCATTAGCCCACGCGGGTTTCGTCTGGTGCTCGCGTCGCGCAACCATTCCGTGGTCCGTCTCCGCAGCCGAAGAAATCTGGTATCGCCGAGTCCTGGAACTCCGCTCGTTGCGTGCGGTCGCCAGCGCCATCCTCGCAATGCTAGTTGTCGGATACGAATTCCCGATGCGGCTGGATCTTGCCGCATTGCTGGTCTTCGCCGTCCCAGCGGTCATCTTCCTGGAACGCCCCCGCAGTTCAACGGCACATTCATCTCAGGCGCCGGTCACGGCATGAGCACGCAGATCCGGGTGGATTTGGAGGCCGCCACCCCGCCCTACGAACAGATCCGCTCGCAGATTGCTTCGCTGATCTCCTTGGGCGAGCTGCCCGCGGGGACCAAGCTGCCAACCGTGCGTGCCCTGGCCACGGACCTCGGCGTTGCTGCCGGGACGGTGGCGCGCGCCTACAAGGAGCTGGAAGCCGAAGGGCTGATTACTTCCCGGCGCCGGGCCGGCACAGTGGTCAACGAGCGGCCGCAGCCGGTGGATACCGGTGCAGACCTCCTGGCCGCCGTAGATCATCTATGGGCATTGGCGGCCGCGCAGAAGGTAGATGCGGCCACGCTCAAGGCCTTGGTGGCGCGGCGCGAGCGTAGGTAACTTGTCCTTGGAACCGGTTGTGCGTACGCTCTATGGCAGTGACACGGGGTGTCGGAGCAACCGACTGAGATGAGACCCGTAGAACCTGATCTAGTTCACGCTAGCGGAGGGATGTCGCATGGCTTTGCATGCAGTTGCCCAAGAATACCGGCAACAATCACCTTTGGTTTTTTGCCTGACCAACACCGTCGTATCCAATTTCACCGCCAATGTCCTGCTGGCATCCGGCGCTTCCCCGGCCATGACGGATCTGCCCGGCGAGGCCGGTCCATTCGCCCAGGCAGCTTCCGCCGTATTGGTGAATTTGGGAACTCCGAGCACTGAACAGCTGGCTGCCATGGAAGAAGCGGTGCAGTCGGCGAGCGCGGCAGGCACCCCCTGGGTCCTGGATCCAGTGGCGGTGGGAGCGCTTCCGGTACGCACGGATTTTGCCCGGCGCATTGTCCACCAGGGCCCGGCCCTGATTCGCGGCAACGCCTCGGAAATCCTGGCCTTGGCAGGCCGGCAGTCGGCTTCGCGCGGTGTCGATGCCCTGGATGATGTCTCTGCCGCCTTGGCGGCTGGACGCGAACTGGCGCAAGAGCATGACTGCGTGGTGGCCATTTCCGGCCAGGCTGACGCCATCATTGATGCCACGCGCACCGTCCTGGTGCATACCAACGGAATTGGCTTGACCCGGATGACAGGTGGCGGTTGCGCCCTGGGCGCGTTCTGCGCCGGAATGATTGCGGTCCACGATGACCCGTTCGAGGCCACCATCGCAGCCCACGGTTTCTACGGCCTGGCCGCGGAAAAGGCCCTGGCAAGCAGCACCGGTCCGGGCAGCTTCGCAGTCGCTTTCCTTGATGCGCTGTCCACGGCCGATCCCGATGAACTGAAGACTTTGAAGCACGAGGAACTGAACCATGCATAATTACGGCGCTTACCTAGTAGCCAACACCGCTAGCTGCACCCCACGCAGCACCCTGGAAGTTATCGAGGGCGCCGTCGCCGGAGGAATCCAGTGGATCCAGCTTCGCGCCAAGGATGAAAGCGCCCGCGAGTTCTTCGAACTGGCCTGCGCGGCTGCCAAGCTCACCGAGGGCAAAGCCCAATTGCTGATCAATGACCGTATTGATGTCTACCTCGCGGCGCGTGCTGCTGGCGCGGCCGTGAACGGTATCCACATCGGGCAAAAAGATGTGCCGGTACAGCTGGCCCGCAAGATCATCGGCGAAGGCATCATCGGCTTGAGCGCTTCCACTGATGAGCAGCTGGCCCAGGCGAACAAGGACGCCTCGGTTATCGACTACCTCGGTGTAGGCGCCATCCGCGCCACTCCGACGAAGAAAGACCATCCTGCTCCCCTGGGTCTTGATGGCTTTGCCCGAGCCACCACCCTGGCCAAGCTGCCCTGCGTAGCGATCGGCGCAATCACCCAAGCCGATGCCACCGCGATCCGCGCCGGTGGCGGCGCGGGCATGGCCGTGGTCCGCGCCATCTGCAACGCCGAAGATCCGCAACTTGCCAGCGCGCAGCTGGTCGCAGCCTGGGAGGCCTCGAAATGAATGTCCTTTCCATCGCAGGCTCCGATCCTTCCGGCGGCGCCGGAATCCAGGCAGATCTGAAAGCCATTGCCGCCAACGGCGGCTACGGAATGTGCGTGATCACCGCCTTGACCGCGCAGAACACCCATGGGGTTTCCGGGGTCCAGGCGATCAGCGGTGATTTCGTCCTCGCCCAGCTCGAAGCCATTAGTACAGATATTCGCATCGATGCGATCAAGATCGGGATGCTGGCCAACGCCGAGGTGATCCGCGCGGTCACCAGCTGGCTGGAAACCGTTGACGCCCCGGTAGTGCTGGACCCGGTCATGGTGGCGACCAGCGGGGATCGCCTGCTCGAGGACGAATCGGCCCTTGATTCGCTGCTGGATCGCGCCACGGTGATTACCCCGAACCTGCTGGAGCTGGCCAGCTTGCTGCGCGAGCCAGTGGCCTGCTCGTGGGACGAAGTCCTGCGCCAGGCCCAGCGGCTGGCTGCCAGGCACGACGCACTGGTGCTGGCCAAGGGCGGTCACCTGTCCGGGGTGGACTGCCCAGATGCCCTGGTTTCGGCCGGCGGGGTGCAGCTGGAGCTGCACGGCCCGCGCCATGCCACCAGGAACACCCACGGCACCGGCTGCACCCTTTCCAGCACCCTGGCTACGCGCTTCGCTGCCACGGGAGACTGGATCGCCGCATTGGAGCAGTCCAAGTCCTATCTCGCCAAGGCCATTGCAGCGGCCGATCAGTTGCAGGTGGGCAGCGGGCACGGCCCGGTCAACCACTTCATCGACTTCTTCGGCACAGCAGATCCCATGGGCGACTGGTGGCAGAAGATCCAGCCGATCCGCGAGGAAATCGACCAGCTGGATTTCATCACCGCGCTATCCGAGGGCACCTTGGACAGGGAAGACTTCCACTACTACATCGCCCAGGATGCGCTGTATCTGCTGCGCTATGCCAAGGTGCTTTCGCTGGCCAGCTCGATGGCGCCGGATCTCGGGGCCCAGCGCTTCTGGTCGCGTGGCGCCAACGGCATCCTCGATGGGGAGTTGCAGCTGCACGGCAGCTACTTGGACGAATTCCCGGATACGCCCAGCGCCACCACGCTGAACTACACCAACCACCTGGCTGCGAGCCAGGAGAGCTATGGGGAGCTGATTGCCGCGATCCTGCCGTGCTACTGGCTGTACCAGGACATCGGCAAGCGGTTGGCCGCCGCCAACCATGCCGGGCACCCGTACCGGCAATGGCTGGAAACCTATGCGTCCGAAGAATTCGATTCCGCCACCGAGCAGGCCATCGAAATGGTCCGCCAGGCGTTCGAGCAGGCCGATCCGCAGCTGCGGGCGCGCATGGAGATCGCCTTCATCCGCTCTGCGGAACATGAACGCTCTTTCTTCGCGCAGGCGCACGAGAACCGAGTAGACTTCTCTACGGCCTAAAACCCGCAGGGCCCGGGAAGAGGAATCATGAGTTGGAGCATTCACGGCAACGGCAAGACCATCACCCCAGGTGAGGTAGTTGCCCCGGATGAGCGGCTGCATTGGCCGCAGACCGTGTCCATCGGCGCCCAGCACATCCTGGCGATGTTCGGTGCCAGCATCCTGGTACCGACCCTGACCGGCTTCCCGGTCACCACCACCTTGCTGTTCACCGGCTTGGCCACGGTCATCTTCTTGCTGATGACCAAGAACAAGGTGCCCAGCTACCTCGGCTCCTCCTTCGCGATGATCGCCCCGGTCCTGTCCACCACCCAGTCGCACAGCATGTCGGGCGCCTTGGGCGGCATCGTGATGACCGGCGTCTTGCTGTTCATTGTCGGGCTGATCGTGCAGAAGACCGGCACCGGCTGGATCCACGCCCTGATGCCGCCGGTGGTCATGGGCACCATCGTTGCGCTGATCGGCCTGAACCTGGCTAGCGCAACGCTGGCCCCGATGAAGAACTTCCCGCTGACCACCTTCCTCACGGTGATCTTCACCGTGGTGGCCACGGTGGCCTTCAAGGGCCTGCTGGGACGGTTATCCATCCTGGTCGGCCTGGCCTGCGGCTACCTGGTGGCCCTGGCCCAGGGCCAGGTGAGCTTCGAGGCCGTGGGCAATGCGGCATGGATCGGCCTGCCCGAGTTCCACGCTCCAAGCTTCCACCTCGATACCGCGCTGATGTTCCTGCCTGCGGTATTCGTGCTGATCGCCGAGAACATCGGCCATGTGCGCACCGTGGGCGTGATGACCAATCGCGACCTGTCTAAATTCAACGGCCGTGCGCTGATGGCCGATGGCGCTGCCAGCGTGCTCGCCGGTTTCGGCGGCGGTTCGGCAACCACCACCTACGCCGAGAACATCGGTGTCATGGCGGCCTCGCGCGTCTACTCCACTGCGGCATACTGGGTCGCTGCGATCGTGGCCATGGCCCTGGCCTTCCTGCCGAAGTTCGGCGCATTGATCGGCACCATTCCGGAAGGCGTGATCGGCGGCCTGGGCATCGTGCTCTACGGCATGATCGGCATCGTCGGCGCACGCCTGTGGATCGAGGCCAAGGTCGACTTCGGCAATCCGATCAACTTGATGACCGCGGGCACCGGCCTGATCATCGCGATCGCGGTAACCAGCGAAATCGCTTTCGGGCAGTTCCAGCTCGGCGGCATCGCCCTGGGCTCGATCGCCACCTTGGTGGTCTTCCACCTGATGAGTGCCGTCGCCAAGATGCGCGGCACCGAGTTGGCCGACTCCCAGAAGCCTGCGGGTAACTAGCAAAAAAAATCTTCAGCAGGCCGGAATTGCGAAAGCTCGCAATGCCGGCCTGCTTTTTTGCCAAGAATTTACGAGCTGGTCAGGCATGAAGCAGCGGCGGGCAGCGGGCCTCCCCCGACCTTGAAGTAAGGACTCCTTCCAATTTGTGATCGATCTCCCAAAAAAAATCGGGAAATCGGGATTCTGGGGCTCGCGAATCCGATAGCATGGCTCATTGTGACTGCGACAACATTAGACGGAAAACTCTCCGCGCGACTCATCTTCATCGCCCTCGGGGCGGCATTGGGTGGATTCGTATTCGGATATGACTCATCAATCGTTAACGGCACCGTGGACGCTGTCGAGCACGAATTCGGGCTCAATGCGGTAACCATCGGATTCACCGTATCCTGCGCCCTGCTCGGCGCAGCACTGGGAGCATGGATAGCGGGTGTGGTCTCCGAACGCGTGGGACGCGTGCGCACCATGCTCTTCGCCTCCATCCTCCTGGCAGCATCAGCCATCGGCTGCGGCCTGTGCTTCGGCGTAACCGACCTGATCATCTGGCGCATTGTCGGCGGCATCGGCGTGGGCTTCGCCTCGGTGATCGCTCCTGCCTACATTGCCGAGGTCTCCCCGGCCGCGCATCGCGGACGGTTGGGCACCATGCAGCAGATGGCCATCGTGCTGGGCATCTTCGTGGCCTTCCTGGTCAGCGCACTGCTGGTCTTCGTCATGGGATCGGCAGATGCCGTCGGCTTGTTCGGCCTGACGGCCTGGCGCTGGATGTACCTGTCGCTGTTGGTTCCAGCTGTGCTCTACGGCCTGCTCTCGCTGCGGCTTCCGGAATCTCCCCGATACCTGGTCGAGCGCGGCCGCTTCGTTGAAGCAGCTACCGTGCTGACCCGCGATATGGGCATGAACGCCGGCACGGATACCGAAAAGAAGATCGAAGAGATCCGCTCCACCGTGCACATCGAGCGCCGCCAGGTCTTCAAGGACCTGCTGGGCCGCTTCGGCTTCCACCCGCTGGTGTGGGTCGGCATCCTGCTCTCGGTCTTCCAGCAGTTCGTCGGCATCAACGTGATCTTCTACTACTCCACGACGCTGTGGAAGTCCGTGGGCTTTGCCGAATCGGATTCCTTCACGATTTCGCTGATCACCTCGGCGACCAACGTGGTGGCAACGATCGTGGCGGTACTGCTGATCGACGTGCTGGGACGCAAGCTGCTGCTCACCATCGGCTCGGCCATCATGACCTTGTCGCTGGGCATGATGGCGGTAGCGTTCGCGCAGTCGGTCACCATCGACGGCGCCGTGTCGCTTCCGGGCAGCTGGGGCATCATTGCCCTGGTCTCGGCCAACCTGTTCGTGGTCGGCTTCGGCGCCACCTGGGGCCCGGCCGTATGGGTATTGCTCGGCGAGATCTTCCCGAACTCGATCCGCGCCATGGCCCTCGGAGTGGCAGCCGCGGCTCAGTGGATCGCCAACTTCATCGTTTCCACCACCTTCCCGGCCCTCGCCGAGGCAGGCTTGGCATTGGCCTACGGAATCTACGCATTCTTCGCGCTGCTTTCCCTGATCTTCGTGATCTTCCTGGTCAAGGAAACCAAGGGGCGCCAGCTCGAGGAGATGACCCTCTAGGGATCACCCGCTGGGCATTGCGCATCGCGCACAGGAGGCAAGAACCAAGATGGTTCTTGCCTCCTTCTGCATGCCGTAGCGCTTACCAGGCCTTGTTGGGCACATCCGCGCCGGCGTCGCTTTGCAGCGACAGCACATGCTCCAGGCTTGGCCGCCCTTCCAGTATCGGGCCCTGGCCGGCGAGCGCAACGCTGACTGTCTGCCCCGGCTGCAGATCGACCTGCTGGCCGCGCACCCAGATCGGGCGGGAGAATGCGCCGTGCAGGGTGAAATCGATGGCTTCAGCCCGCAAGCCGACGGAGATCCTCATGCCGCGCCACCCGAGGTTGAAGCGCAAGGCCCGCCATTTCTCCGGGAGCCTCGGATCAAAGCGCAGCTGGTCGTCATCGTCGCGCAGCCCGGCAAAGCCGTAGATCAGCGCCGACCAGACACCGCCGGTCGACGCCACATGCACGCCGTCGGCGGTATTGCCATGCAGGTTTTCCAGATCCACGTTTAGCGCGTGCTCGAAGTACTCCCAGGCAAGATCGCGGTACCCCACCTCCGCGGCGAGAATCGACTGCACTGTCGCCGACAGCGTTGAGTCGCCCGTAGTCAGCGGGTCATAATAATTGAAGTCCGCAAGTTTCTGCTCGTCGGTGAAATCGCTGGAACGCAGCCACAAAGCCAGCACCGCGTCGGCTTGCTTGATTACCTGGAAGCGGTAGATCACCAACGGGTGGTAGTGCAGCAGCAACGGCCGCTTATCCGCACCGGTATTGGCCAGGTCCCAGACTTCGCGGTTCAAGAAGTGCTCGTCCTGGGGGTGGATTCCAGCCGTGTCAGAATACGGGATGTGCATGCAATCAGCAGCCTTGAGCCACAGGGCGATCTCCTCATTTTCCAACGAGTGCCTGCTGGCCAGTTGCGCGAACTCGCGCGGATGCTCCTGGGACATCTCGGCCAGCAGCTGGGCGCTGCGGCGCAAATTGAAGCGAGCCATGACGTTGGTGTAGAGGTTGTCGTTGACTACCGCGGTGTACTCGTCGGGCCCGGTGACCCCGTGGATATGGAAGCGCTCATTGCCCTGCTCGCCACGCCAGAACCCCAGCGAGGCCCACATGCGCGCAGTGCCCACGAGGATTTCGGCGCCGCCGGCCAGCAGGAACTCGTCATCCTCCATGACCCCGAGGTACCGGTTGAGCGAATACACCACGTCGGCGTTGATATGGTACTGCGCGGTGCCAGCCGGATAATAGGCGCTGGCTTCTTCCCCGTTAATCGTGCGCCACGGGAAGAGCAGCCCTTCCTCGTTCATGGTCAGCGCCCGCCGGGTCGCTGCAGGAATCATCGAGACCCGGGCGCGGAGCGTATTGCGGGCCCACTGCTGATTCGTATAGGTCAGGAACGGCATCACATAGATTTCGGTATCCCAGAAATAGTGCCCGGAATAGCCATTGCCGCTCACGCCCTTGGCGCTGATGCCCAGGCCATCGGCACGGCCGGCAGCTTGGGCGAGCTGGAACAGGTTCCAGCGGATCTTGCGCTGCAGCTCGGGCTCATCGCTGTCCACCTGCACGTCGCTGCGGTCCCAATAGTCAGCCATGAAGCGGCGCTGGGTGCGGAAGTGCTCATCGATGCCCAACGGCACCAAATGCTCCAAGGCCCGCTCAGAGCGCAAGAGCATCTCTTGGGCAGGGTGGCGCCGCGAGGAATGGTAGACCGCGTATTTGGAAACGCGCACGCCTTGCCCGGCATCCAGCCTGGTGCTGATCACCTCATCCGCGCGGTCATCTTCCACGTTGCGGAACACCGACAGCTCCGCCTGCGCCCCGCCGGTGGTGGCCACCTCGTGCTCCACCATCGCTGCTACCGACATCCCGGATCCGAAGACCTGGTACGAGACGCCTAGCCGCGCGCCATCGCGGTAGGTGCCCGCCGGATGCAGCGGGTTGGCCCTGGCTTCCTCGCTCTTGCGCGGATCGGCAGGACCCCCGGCATCAGTTTCCTCCGGGGAAGCCACCTGCCGGCTGGAACGATACCCGATGACCGAAGACTGGATCAGTACCTGCGCCGGAGCATCGAGCAGGCGCACATGCACGTCCTGCAGGGCCAAGTGGCGATCCGTAAAAGAAATCATTGAACGGGCATTGACGGCCACCCGGTGCCCTTCTGCAGTGCGCCACAGGGTGTGCGCGGTTAGCGTCCCATCAAGGAAATCCAGGCGCAGCTCATCGCGCAGCATCTCCGTGCGGCCGACTTCCAGGGCTTCGTCATTGATGAAGACGCGCATGGTGCGGAAATCCGGGGCGCTGATCATGGTCTGCCCGGTTTCGGCCAGCCCGAAGGCGCTCTCGGCATGGCGGATTTCCCAGGTCTCATGCAGCCCGTTGATGAATGTGCCGCCTCCTTGGTCCCCAAGGCCCAGTTGCGCAGCCCGTGCGCCCAGGAAACCGTTGCCCAGGGAGAAAACGGTGTCTTCGGCGCCATCGCTGCCACGCTGGTCCCCGCGCCACAGCGACCAGGAGTCCTCTTCCCAGGCCTTGGTTGCTTGCTCGGAGACCAGCTCGGAAAGGTCATGAACAACGAAATGGGCGCCCGCATCCAGCAAGGCGTCCTCATTGCCTTCGCGGGCCACTCCGATGACGCCAAAGCCTCCGGCGCGCGCTGCATTCACCCCGCTGGTGGCATCCTCGATGACTGCGCATTCTTCCGGGCGCCAACCGAGATCGGCGGCAGCAGCCAGGAACGTGTCCGGGGCTGGTTTGCCCGCCAGCTGGCGGGCAGCGGCTTCCTGGCCGCCCATCACCAACGGGAAGTGCTCGGCCAGTCCTGCCGCAGCCAATACCACGCGGGCATTGCGCGAGGAGGACACCACCGCGACATCCAGCCCGGCACCCAGCACCTGTTGCAGGTAGGCCACGGAACCGGCATAGGGGTCGATCCCGTCGCGCTGCAGCACTTCGGTGAACTTGTCGTTCTTCATATTGCCCAGGGCGCAGATGCTGCCTTCCCCCGGCAGATCGCTTTCATCCCCGCGAGGCAACTGGATGCCGCGGGATTCAAGGGTGGCCGCCACCGCGTCATATCGCGGACGGCCGTCAAGCAGGTTGAAATAGTCCTCGGTAGTGTACGGAGCCACGCCCGGGTGCTTGTCGAAAAAGGCGGTGAAAAGTTCTTCCCACGCCTTGCGATGCAGCAACGCGGTAGGAGTGATCACGCCATCCAGATCAAAGAGGACGGCCTTGTAATCACGATGTCGGTACTCAGGACGAAAAGCGTTCACAATCGAAATCCTTCGAAAGAGGAGCGAATTACTGGCCGTAGTCCTTACGGTAGCAACTGAACGCGCTTGCTTCGACATACTACGATAAGAATGTGGCTCAGTGGATAAATGTATGGAATAGCGATGACTGGCGTGAGGCAACCGCCGAGTGGATCGATGCTGCGTGCGAGGCCTATGGCATTCAGCGCACCGCAGGACCGGATTTTTGGCCCGCAAATTTGCACCAGATCCAGGCGGCGGTTCAGACCGATGCCGCCGATCTGATCTTCAGCGCCAACGCTCCGGGGCTGGCTTCCGAACCAGCAACCACGGTCGTTGCCGGCCAGCTGCTGCCCGATCGCGTGGTGATGCCATTGGCTATCGACCGGATCGCCGGGTACATGCTCAGCCCGGATTACGGGCACACCCTGGCAGATCTGGGCGATTCGGTGGAGAACTGGGAGCTGGCCATGGCCTCGCTCGGGTCCTTCCAGGTCGCGCTGATGGGCCACGAGGAAGAATTCTTTGATTCCGGGGTCACCGTGGTGGACCCGCAGTTCCTGCCCGAGCAGTACGAGCAGGCGCTGATGATGCACGTGTCCCTGGACCCGTCCCACCCGCTGTATCTGGATGGATCCATGGCGGACAAGATGGTTTCGCATCTCGACGCGTTGAAGCGGGCCACCGATGCTCTTCATGCCGGTGCGGTGCCGTTGAGCATCGAGCACGGCAACTTCGATCTGTCGCAGGTGGTGGTGCCTGGCGAGACCGGAGACCACGGCCGTATCCTGAATCTGGCTTCCGCGCACTGGGCGCACCCCTTCTCATCCCTGAACACGCCGCTGGCCGCCATGTGCGAAGCGTGGGATTGCGATACCGGTGATGAGCGCGTGATGAAGGTGCTCTTCGCGTACCTGGACCAGTTCTCTGCTTACGGTTCACCCGATGAGCTGTACGACCTGATCAATCCAGCCTGCCTGGTTGCGCCGCTGTCGCAGCACGAGACCTGGTTGCGCCTGCTCTTGGATGTCAGCGACGAGCGCTTGCAGGAGAACGCCCCGACCGTTTTGGGTACCCTGGATATCTCCTAGGGTCGCGGGTCAAGAATCGAGGACCCTGACCAGCAAGGCCGCGTCATCGCTCATGATGGCGTCGGCCTTGCGGTCTATTAGCAGCCGCATGGTCGGCTCGTCATCGATTACCCAGACATGCACCTGGGCGCCGGCCTGGTGGACCGCCTTGATGAATTGACGGGTCGCTACCGGCAATATGCCCTGTTTCAGCGGCACCTGGACTGCCCAGAAGCCTGCCAGCAGCCGTTTGGGAACCCAGCCCAGCAGGTGGGCGCACAGCCAGATGACGGCCATTTCGCGTTGTCCCGGCGAGCGCCGTATCGGAGCGGAAAGCAGGTGGCCGACCGCGGCGCTGCGAGCCGTGGAGAAGGACGCAAGGGCAATTTGCCGGTGGGCTTTCCTGCGCTCGATGAGCTCGGCCAGCGGGCCGATCACGTGCTCGTCCTTGACATCCAGGTTCAGTGTGGCCTGCGGGAAGGCATCAAGCAGTGCATCAAGCGTGCACAGCGGCTGCCCGCCGGCCCGCACAGTTGCCAGCTGCTCGTCGGTGAAGTCGTTGAAATTTCCGCTGGCGTCGGTCACCCGGTCCAAGCTCTGGTCATGGAACAGGTAGACGGTGCCGTCGGCTGAGGCGTGCACGTCCGATTCCAGGTGGGTGATGCCCAGTTCTGCGGCACGCTGGAAGGCGACCAGCGTATTTTCCTCGTTCCCGGTGCGTACTCCGCGGTGCGAAAAGGCGTAGGTCATTTCAGCAAGTCCTCGATGACTTGGGCTACCCCGTCCTCGGCCAGGGAGGGTGCGCGGAAACGGGCGGAGGCCAGCGCGGTGGGGTGTCCGGAGGACATCGCGTAGCCGTGGCCGGCGTATTCCAGCATTTCGATGTCATTGGGCATATCGCCGAAGGCCATCACTTCATCGGCGGCAATGCCCAGGCGCTGGCAGTATTCATGCAGCGTGGTGGCCTTGTGGATATCCACATGCGCCATTTCCAATAGGGAGACGTCGAAGGCGGAGTGGGTCACCGATACCAGCTCTGCCAGCTGCGGCTCGACCGAGGAATAGAACTTCTCTATCGGCAGGTGCTGGGAGCGGGCAAGGAATTTCACGATGCCCTCGGAATCAATGGACTCGCTGGTCAGGTCCAGGACTGCCTGCACGCCAAAGTTGTGGTGGCGGTCGGCAAAGCCTTCACCCAGGTGCAGGCCCTTGGTGGTTTCAGCTGCGAAGGACGCTTGCGGTTCCAGCTCCAGGATGATTTCGCTCGCCCGCCGCGCGGTGGCCGCACTGAGCGTGCGCGACCAGATCACTTCGTCCTGCTCCAGGTCGTAGAGCACCGCGCCATTGGAGCAGATGACCTTGCCCATCCCGCCGAAGGCCTCAATGATCGGGCTCAGCCAGCGGAAGGGGCGTCCGGTGACAAAGACAATCTGGATGCCCGAGTCGCGGGCCTGGATGAAGGCACGTTTGGTGCGCTCGGAGATGGTGCCATCCTTGGCGACAATGGTGCCGTCGAGGTCCGAGGCGATCAGCTTGATCATTTACAGCTCCTGGCGGCGTGGCGGGTTCGCCCCGGCACGCTGCACGGTCACTGCGGCGGCCATGGCCGCGAATTGAAGGGCTTGCGAAAGCTCGGCAATCTGCAGCTGGTTCAGCTTTTCCCGGTTGGCCGCACCAATCAGGCCATGTTCGGCCAACCAGCACAGCAGCGCAGCGGTGAAGGTATCGCCGGCGCCCACGGTATCGGTCACTTCGACCGACGGCGCAGTGAATTCGGCGTCGCCGGCGCGAACGACACCCCAGGACCCGCGTGAACCTGCGGTGGAGACCACGATCGCCGGACCCATATCCAGCCAGGCGCGGGCCGAGTCCTGAACCGAACGCATCGGATACAGCCACTTCAGGTCGATGCCGGACACCCGCACCACGTCGGCCTGGCCGACGAATCGCTCGACCTCGGCCACGGTCTGCGAATGGTTGGTGACCAGCGAGGGGCGCAGGTTCGGATCGTAGCTGATGGTGGCATGGGTGCGCGCGGCCGAAAGCAGCGGCAGCAGCTCCTCGGGGCTGAACAGGGTGGCGATGGAGCCAGTGTGCACCAGCTCGGCGTCCTGGGCCAGTTCCGGTCCGATGGTAGGCATCTGCCAGTAGGCGTTGAACGCGAAGGCCGCGCCGCCGGCCGGGTCGAGGATGCCATGGGCAATGACGGTGGCCTGGTCATCGGCTCCGCCCAGGTATGCCACGTTGTTGTCCTTGAGGTATTCCTCGATCTTGCGGCCCTTGTCATCGGCACCCCAGCGGGAAATCAGGGTTCCCGGGTATCCCAGGCGGGAGAGCGCAACCGCGACGTTCAACGGGCTGCCACCAACGAATTCCTGGGCTGGGGCAATGCCGGAGGCCAGGACGTCAACGAGGGCCTCGCCGATCACGGTCGGGTTCATGCTGCTCCTTCAGTAGTGCAGTGGGGACAGGGCACGCACGCAGGCAGCCCATTGGCTGCTGTGCGGATCGATCCAGGTGTAGTGGTCTCCCGCGAACAACGAGAAGCTGTGCTCCTGACCGAGCGCAGCCGCTTTCTGGGCTGCAATGCGGGCAATCCTTACCGGAACATCGCCATCGTCCCGTCCATGAAAGATTACGACACGGGCAGGCATTGGCCATAATTCCACCGGATTGCAGGCGCCCAATGACGCACCTGAGAGCATCTCGTCCACCGCGCTGCCGCTGAGCTTCAGTCGCTGCGCCGTTTCAAGGTCCAGGACCCCGGCCTGGCTGACCACCTGGGAGACCCGTTCGTCATGGGCAGCCAGCACGCAGGCCAATTGGGCTCCGGCTGAATGGCCGATCAGCGTGATCGGCCCTTCTTCCTTGACCAGGCCCAGCGCGAGCCGGGCATCGGCCAGCATTTTCGCTGCGCTGCCCGGCCCACGCCGGTATTCGAGGTTGTAGGCAGGGATCCCGCGGGCGGCGAGGTCTTCTGCCAGGGGCACGCCAAGGCTAGCAGTGTACTTTTCACGCCAGTATCCGCCGTGGATGATCACCACCGCTCCTCGAGCGGTGGTGCGTTCCGGCTCGTAGAACTGGACGTATTGGTCCTGGTGCGCCCCGTAGTGCATGGTCGGCTGCCCGGCTAGTTGCCCGGGAAGACCGCGGCGCGCTTCTCGACGAAGGCGGCACGGCCTTCCACCGAGTCGGCGGTTCCGAAGGCCTGCTGGAAGGACTGTGCTTCAACCAGCAGGGCGTCATGGGTGTTCAGCCCGTCCATGTCCATCATGGCGGCCTTGGCATTGCCAACGGCCGTCGGTGCCACCTTCGCGATCTCCTCGATGGTGGCCACGGCCTGGTCAATCAGTTCCCCGGCCGGGACAACGCGGTTGGCCAGGCCGATGCGCAATGCTTCCTCGGACTTGATGCGGCGGCCGGTGAAAACCAGTTCACGGGCCATCGCGTTGCCGACACGTCGCGGCAGGCGCACCATGCCGCCAAAGCCGGGCACCAGCCCGAGGTTGACCTCCGGCTGGCCAAAGCTGGCCGTCTCGGAAGCGTAGATGAAATCGCAAGCCAAGGCGAGTTCGCAGCCGCCGCCCAGGGCGAAGCCGTTGACTGCGGCGATCACTGGTACCTGCAGCTTCTCCAGGCGTTCGGTGACCGCGTGCATCTGGCGCCCGTAGGCCAGCGCCGCCGCCGGGTCCATTGCGCGCAGCTGCACGATGTTGGCGCCGGCGACGAAGGACTTCTCGCCGGCACCGGTGAGGATCACGCCGCGGTATTCATAGCCGGTGGCCTCGAACCAGTCCAGGAAGGCTTCAAGGTCGTTGACGACCTCTTTTGCCAGCGCGTTCAGCGACTTTGGCTGGTTGACGGTCAGGATGAGGGCCGAGCCCTGGGTGCTCAGGCTGAGGGTATCGAATTGATTCATACCCCTAACTCTCTCACGTAACGCGCGTCACGTAATGGATTGTCAGCGGTGCTTGCGTGGCTTTGCCTTGGCGCCCTGCGGCTTCTTGGATGAGCTCTTGGCCTGCTGTTTTGCCTTAGCTTGGGCTTTTGCCTTGGCCTTCTTCTGCTCATTGATGCGCTTGGCCTTCTGCTCCTGGTTGCGCACCGAACCCTGGCGCGAGGAGCTGGCCGTACGTCCGCGCACAATGCCGATGAATTCCTCGAGCATGGCAGTGTCTTCGGTGGCGGTAGGCCAGGCGATGCCCACCTGGGTTGGCGAACCATCTTCAATGAAGCGAACCACCACGTCCTTGCGGGCGAAGAGCCGGGCAATGGACTGCGTGGTGCGCAGCACCTGGGCTCCGGAAGCGACAACTTCCATCGCTACCGGAATGCCGCCCACGGATTCCGGGTAGTCGGCCAAGTCGAGTTGCGGGAAGGACTCGACGGTTTCCAGGGGAACGAATTCTTCGAAGTACTCCACGTCGTGGTCTTTGCCCGCGCAGACCACTTCGAGTTCCTCGTAAAGCGGGATGACGTGGCGCGTTGCGTCCTTGGGCGAGTCCCCGCGGTAGCGCACGAATACCGCGTCGGCCTCGCCATTGGCCAGCAGGTCCAGGATTTCTCCCTCATCCAGGCGCCACGCTTTCAGCTCGATGGCAGGATAGCGTTCCTGGAAGCGGTCCATCCATTTGCCGGGGGTGACGCCGGTTGCGTAGGCGATTCGAAGTTTTTGCACGGGTTAAGCCTACGCTCTGCCGGGTTAAATGGTGCAGGCGGGCACCGGCGAACCGGTGCCCGCCTGCATTCGCGCAAGCCTGGGGGCTTACTTGTCGGTCTTGACGACCAGAACGTCGCATGGTGCCGAGTGGGCAACCGAGGAAGCAACGGAACCGAGCACGCGGCCCAGGCCCTTCATGCCTACGTTGCCGACAACGATCATCGAAGCCTTGCGGTCTTCGGCGTCGGAGATCAGCACGTCACCTGGCTTGCCGTGTCCGGCAGCAGCGGTGATCTTGACGCCTGGGACAGCGTTCTTCACGTCGTTGGCTACGCGCTGAGCAAGCTTGCGAGCCTGCTCTGCGTCGTCCAGGATCCAGGTATCGGAACCGATGGAAACGACCTCGGTGTTATCCGATGCGTGAGCGGTGATGACCACCAGGTCAGCGTCGAGCTTGACGGCGAGTTCTGCAGCGCGGCGGGCTGCGCGCTGTGCGGTTTCGGAACCGTCTACGCCTACGATGATGGTTTCAGACATATTGTTCTCCTTATATGAGTGATGCATTAAGTGATGGGTAACACTTTATGGCCTTTAGGCCACTTTAGCCTGCAAAAAGTCCACGGCGCGCTGCCATGCGATGGCGGCCTGTTCGGGATCGTAGTTGCCGGCGGGGTTCTCGTCGTTGTGGAATGCATGATCGGCGTCGTAGTAGAAGTACTGGACTTCCGCGCCTGATTCCTGGCGAATCTGCTCTTCCTGAGCCTTCGCCTGAGCTGGCGAGTACATCTGGTCCAGGTTCGCGTAGTGGCCCTGGATGGCCGCGCGAACTCCGGAAAAATCGTTGGGTACACCTTGGCCGATGCCGTAGAAAGGCACGGCCGCGGCAATTTTCTCGCCTTGCTGGGCAGCCATCTGCAGCACGAAACCGCCACCCATGCAGAAGCCGATCACGCCCAGCTTCTCGCTGGAGACATGCTCATTGGCTAGCAGGTAGTCCACGGCTCCGCCCAATAGCTGGGCACCGGCGGCTTCCGGGAGCTGGGACATCATCAGCCCGGCTTCTTCACCGTCGTGGGTGATCCAGCCGCCATAGAGGTCCGGGGCCAGAGCTACGAAGCCCTGCGCGGCCAACCGGTCAGCAACGTCGCGGATATGGTCGGCCAGTCCCCACCATTCCTGGATCACGATGACCCCAGGGCCCTTGCCGGACTGCGGCAATGCGAGATAGCCATGCGCTTGCGTGCCTGAAGAAGGGAAAGTCACGTTCTGGTGCGGGGTTTTGTCCGCCATGGTGCCTCCTACTCTGCGTATGGCTCCAGTTTATGCAGGTCTTTGCCTGATTGGCATTGACCTGCCCCACATTGCGCCAAAGTTGTTCTATTTTCCGAGCGTGACCTCGCCGATACGTTCCAGCGCATCAACCACCAGATTCCAAAAGCCTTCGTGATCCAGGTCCACGGCCACCGAAGTATTGCAGTCGGCGGAAGCCGGTGCGCGGAAGTCGGTGACGGTCATCCCCAAGGTCAGTTCGCCACGCAGCTCAACGCTGACCGGGGCCTTGACAGTACGCACGATATTCGGGTCGATCACATAGGCCACGGCGCACGGATCATGCACCGGCGGCGCATCGAAGCCCTGGTGGTCCCGATAGGCCCGGGCGAAGAAGTCCATCAGCTCGCGCACGAAGGTCGATGGCCCGGTGCCGATCTTATCGATGCGTTCAACCACCTCGGAGGTAGCCAACGCCTGGTGGGTCAGATCCAAACCGACCATCACCACCGGCCAGGCCTCGTTGAAGACGATGTGCGCAGCTTCAGGGTCGATCTTGATATTGAATTCCGCCACCGCCGACCAGTTGCCGGTGTGGTAGCCACCGCCCATCAGCACCACTTCGCGCACGCGTTCAACGATGCGTGGTTCCTTCCGGGCAGCCAGGGCGATATTGGTCAAGGCGCCGGTGGGCACCAAGGTGATCTCACCGGGTTCATGGCTCATCACCAGGTCGATGATGACGTCCACGGCGTGGCGCTCATCGAGTTCGATGCTCGATTCCGGCTGGGCCGGTCCATCCATCCCGGAATCCCCGTGGACGTCACCCGCGGTTTCCACTTCGCGCACCAGCGGACGGGCGCAGCCGGCCGCGAAGGGAATGCCGGTGATGCCAGCGATGGTACCCACGGCCAGCGCGTTGGCAGTGACCTTGTCCAGGGTCTGGTTGCCGGCCACGGTGGTCACGGCCAGCAGGTCGACCTTTGGATTGCCATGAGCAAGAATCATTGCCACGGCGTCATCATGACCCGGGTCGCAGTCCAAAATGATCTTGCGCGGGGCATTGCTGTCCTGGGTCATGGATTCTTCCTTCGCTCTGCCAGCTGGGGGCCGGTAGCTAAGTCGTGGAGGGCGGATATGCATCCTTTGATAATTCTTTCTCGTCCACACGTTATCGTCAAGCGCTTAACGCAAAGCTGTCGCGTGTCACAATTCCGACTACGATGGAGCCATGAAGAATGGTGAAAAGACCGGCAACTCGGGCGCTCCACGTCGCGTCACCGCAGCGATGGTAGCCGAACACGCCGGCGTTTCCACCGCGACGGTCTCTCTTGTGGCCAACGAAAAGTCAGCGGGCCGGGTATCGGCGGCGAATGAACAGCGCGTGCGTGAATCAATTCGCGAACTGGGCTACTTCGTCGATAGCATCGGCAGCTCGCTGGCCAAGGGCGTCAGCTCGCTGGTGGTTCTGGTGGCCCCGGATATCTCCAACCCATTCTTTGCAAAGGTGATCGCCGGGGTGCGCTCCGTATTGGCTAGCGACTACCAGCTCTTGCTCTCGGTCACGGATGCCGGCGTCTCCCCCAGCGCCAGCGAAACGAGAAAGATCATGGGCCTTCGCCCGGCCGGGCTGCTGGTCCATGCCCCAAGCCAAGATTTCCTCGAAGAAATTTCGAGCAACCTTCCGCTGGTGGCCTTGGATGCCCCGGGCATCGATCCAGCGATTCCTGCCGTAAATATGGATGTCGCCCAGGGAGCGCGGGATGTCGTAGCCCATTTCGCTGCGCAGGGACACACCAAAGCCGCCTACCTGGATGCCAGCACTGGTACCGAGACCCTGGCTGTGCGCCGCGAGGCTTTCTTGGCGGCGGCTAAGGAGTACGGCATCGAGGTCCTGCCATCTTCTGTTGCCAGCTCGATGATCGACGTCACTGCGGCTTCGGCGGCCTTTAGCCAGCGTTGGCCCAAGTGGCATGAATCCGGCGTGACCGCGCTGGGCTGCGCAACCGACAACCACGCATTCGGCGTGCTGCACGCCTCCCGCCTCCTTGGTATCCGCATCCCGCAGCAGCTTGCGGTGGCCGGCTTCGACGACCTGCCCTACTCGGCGACGTCCAACCCTTCCATCACCTCCGTACAGCTCAATGCCCAGGAAGGCGGGCGCCAGGCCGCCTTGAAACTGCGTGCACTGCTCGACGGAAAGACCCCTGATCCACTGCAGACAATGCTGCCAAGTTCGTTGATTGTTCGCGGATCGACGCTGGGCAACGGAGGGGAGTAACGGGTGAACATGCGTAAATGGCCTGCCAAGGTCACTGCCGCCATCGCCCTGCTTATTGCCTTGGGCCTGATCGTCATGTCCAGCGGCGTGCTGAGCCTCATTACCGGCCCGGCAACGCCACCGGGGTCCGGCATCGAATCTGCCGCGCGCACTTTGCCGCTACTGGATTAGCTTTCCGCTCTTCGACACTTCGGGATCGGTGCACGAGGACAAATCAAAGCAGCATGGGCGGCGCTTGCCATCGCGCAGCTTGGAAATACTGACCTCCACTCGGCGTTCGCGCGTTGAAGGGTTCTTGGTCGCGCCGACCCAGCGTACCCATTCCCAGCGGGCCATGGGAGTGAGTCCTGCCCACATCTCATCCAGATCATCAGCGTCACCCAAGGCAACGGCTAGATCCTGCGGGATCCTTGTTTCCGGCCAGGTTCCAGCGACCCGAGCGGTGAATTCCACCTGGTCCCCTACATCGGCAGGCAGCTGGGGCACTGCCTGGCTATCGAGGGCCAACCAGTGGCCTCGACGCCCGTCGGGATCAATCACGACCGCGTGGCCCTCATGCGCTTCGAGCAGTTCCACCGCGACCTGCCCGCGGCTTGGCAACTTGTCGCTGGATTCCTGGTCGAACCTGAGGATCTTTCGATCGTTGACCAGATCTACAGTTCCATGCAGTTCGAAAATCTCATTGGATGCCGCCATGGGAATACCCCTTTTCCGTTGTTCAAGGGCAGTCTATGGCACAGCCGGGTTGCGCTTCCACGTGGCTAGACTGCTGTTATGACCCAACATCCGGTGCTCGTTAGTTCCTGCCTCGCTGGCATCCCCTGCCGCTACAACGGCAAGGCGAAGACGGACCCTGCCATCGCCGAGGCCGTGGCACGAGGAGAAGCCATCGCGGCCTGCGCTGAGGAATTGGGAGAACTCCCCACGCCGCGTCCGCCAGCAGAGATTGTCGGTGGCGATGGCAACGACGTGCTGGAAGGGCACGCCGCGGTGATCGATATCAACGGCGAGGACATCAGCGGGCAGTTCGTAGCCGGCGCCCAGAAGGTTGCAGACATAGTCCAGCGCAGGGGAATCACCGAGGCGATTTTGCAAGATCGCAGCCCCTCGTGCGGCTGCGGAACGATCTATGATGGCTCGCATACCGGAAAACTCGTCGCAGGCGATGGCGTACTAGCTGCCCTGCTTAAGCGTCGAGGCGTCAATGTCAGCGGGTCACCGGCAAAGTGACACACCCTGTAAGATAACGATTCAGTTGCTCTTTTAAACGAAAAAATAACCCCCGATCCGAAGATCAAGGGTTATTTTCCATTTGTGCGCGAGGGGGGACTTGAACCCCCACGACCTTGCGATCACTGGCACCTGAAGCCAGCGCGTCTACCAATTCCGCCACTCGCGCATATTCTGTTTTCGTTGCCATCGTTCTTTGCAACAAGAAATAGCTTACACACACATTTTCTGTTCACCTAATCGAAACCCCAGTTTGTGGTTAGGGACACATGGGAAACCTTTTTAGGGCATTTATCGTTGATATTGACGCACTTGAGTCGTTCAAGGATTTTTCGGCATTTGCACAGCTGAAAACAGTAAGATCGAATATGAAGTTCTGTGTTCACAGCTTGGACAGGTTGAACGCAGGCTCGCAATAACCAGCCATGGACCCTAAGGAAGGAGCACGAATAATGGGCTTTCTCGACAATGTCGAACGCGGCTTAGAGAAGGTCGTCACTAGCTTCTTTCGTGGCACCAGCACCGCAGATCTCAAGCCAGTCGAACTGACTACCGCGCTACGCAATGACATGGACCGCGGAATCATGCCGATTAGCGAGGGCCGCAGCCTTGCAGCCAATGACTTCGTTGTCTCGCTGAGCACCAAGGATTACAACACCGCTCAGGGTTGGGGTCGGGGCGTCGTCAACGAAATGGCAAAGGTCACCGCCGAGCATGCCGCTGCCCAGGACTATTCAGTCCACGGCGACATCATGATCCATTTTGTTTCCAAGGATGATTTCAAGCCCGGAGAAATGGAAATTGCCAGCTCGGTTAAGGAATCCAGCTCGCGCCCAGCAGCTTCGGCTCCGGTAAAAGAGCGAGCAGCCGCGCCGGCAGCACCACCTGCTACCCCACCGACAACCGCACAGCCTCGTCCGACGGTCCGTCCGATTGCGGAGATCCCCAAGAAGCCCACGCAGAAGCAGGCGATTCTTGAGGTCGCCGGACAGCGCTACGCCCTGCATCACCACTCCATCGTGCTGGGCCGTTCGGCCAGCACCGATATTCCCGTGGATGATTCCGGTGTTTCCCGACAGCATGTGCGCGTCGAAACCCGTGGCAAAACCAGTTTCGTCGTCACCGATCTGGGTTCAACCAACGGAACTTACGTGGACGGCAAGAAGATTTCGGAAGAAACCCGTATATTTGACGGTTCGATCATTACTATCGGACAGACAAAAATCGTCTTTCGGCTGATTACCTCGAACAACGGAGGCCGCGCGTGAACGACCTGGTTCTAAGCTTGTTCCGATTGGGCTTTTTGGTCCTCATCTGGCTACTCGTATTAAGCGTCGTCGGATCGATGCGCCGCGACTTGGCCATCGGATCACGGGCCCGCACCGGCAAGCCCAGCGCTCGGGAACTGAAGAAGAACCCAGAGCTGGCGGAACCAGAAGTGCCTGCGCGCAAGGCCGCCACGTCATTGGAAGTTGTTGAGGGTCCACTGGCCGGCAGCAGCATTCCACTACGCGGCCAGCCGATCATGTTCGGCCGCGCCCAGGATGCCACCGTAGTTCTCGATGACGACTACGCTTCGGGACGCCATGCCCGCCTGTTCCCGCAAGGATCGCGCTGGTTCATTGAAGATCTCGGCTCGACCAACGGCACCTTCGTGGGTGACAACCAGCTCTCACGCGCCCAGGCAGTGGAGCCCGGCCAGCGAATCCGCATTGGAAAGACTGTCCTGGAATTGAAGCCCTAGCCTATGGCCCTCAAACTAAAATTTGCTGCGAAATCCGACGTGGGACGGGTTCGCAAGAAGAACGACGACTCCGCCTACGCCGGCGCGTACCTGGCAGTACTCGCCGATGGCATGGGCGGACACGTCGGCGGTGACGTTGCCTCGGCCTCCACCGTGCTTGATTTGGTGCATCTGGACCACGATGGCACCGCAGATCCGCAAAATGCGTTGCCAGATGAGATTCAGGCCGCCAATTTGGTGCTGAATGAACTCGTCGGCGCCAACCCGAAGCTTTCGGGCATGGGCACCACCGTCACTTCCCTGCTGCTGTCGGGCAACACCCTGCACATGGCGCACATTGGCGACTCCCGTGCCTACCGCTTGAAGCACGGCGTCTTCGAGCAGATCAGCAAAGACCACACCTTCGTCCAGCGGCTAGTCGACGAAGGCCGCATCAAGCCGGCCGAGGCCGAGGTCCACCCGCATAAGAACGTGCTCTTGCGCGTGCTGGGCGACTCGGATGCCTCCCCGGAACTTGATGTCGACCAGTTCGAGGCAGAGCCCGGCGAACGCTGGATGCTGTGTTCTGACGGGCTCACCGATGCGGTGCCAGTTCCCGTCATCGAGCAGATCATTCGCAATACCGCCGATATGGATGAAGCGGTCAATGACCTGGTCGCCATCACCTTGAAGAATGGTGCGCCGGATAATGTCACCGTGGTGATGTTCGAGGTTGTCGAAACCTCCGTCACCGAGGGCGAAGCACCCGCCGATCCGGAACCCGCACCGGATACCGGCCAGCTCACCATCGCCGCCGAAGGCGATGTCGAAGCCAGCGCTTCTTTGCTCCGCCACGAGATTTCCCAGCGCCCCCACCTGCTGGTGGGCGCCGCCCAACTCGCGACGCAGACCGGTCAGATCCCGGTAGTTACCCAGCACACCGGCGAACGCCGTGCAGCCGCATTGCTGACCCACCGTTCCCCTGCTGCCGGCGAAGTACTTGATCCACTGGATGCTCCGGTGCAGCAACGTCGTTGGATGATGCCGATCTTGCTTACCTTGACGGCCTTCTTCGTCATTGCCCTAGGCGTCTGGGGATACATGTGGACCCAGACCCAGTACTTCGTGGGCACCGTTGACGGCAAGGTCGCAATCTACAAGGGCGTTCCGCAGGAGCTTGGACCGATTTCGCTCTCGGAGGTCGACACAGTCAGCAAGGTGCCGCTGGAAGCCCTGCCGGAGTATTCACGCCACCGCGTTGAATCAACCATTTCGGCAGAGAACCAGCAACATGCCCAGATGATCATTCAGGAACTTCTGGTCACCGCGAAGCAGAACTGCCCGGTCACCGTCCCTGGATCCTCGGATTCCGCCAGCCAGACCGAACTGCCCGCCTACTGCCAGGAGATAATGCAATGACCGAAGTGCAAACCGCACCGGTGCCTCGGCGCAATCTCGAGCTGCTGCTGGTACTTCTGGCCCTGTGTGTCGGCGGTGCCGCGTTCTACCTGGTGGGCAGCTCCACCGAGGATGTCGACAACACCGATTTCTACGTGCAGATGAGCATCCTGGCGGTGCTGTCCCTCACGGTTCACGTGCTGCTGCGCATCTTTGCCAAATATGCCGATCCGGTAATACTTCCGATTACGATTGCGTTGAACTCCCTTGGCTTAGCCATGATTCACCGCATTGACTTGGCAAAAGGAACTTCCCAGTCGGCGCGTCAGTTGCTCTGGACCGCCATTGCTATCGTCATTGCCTCGGTAGTTCTCTGGGCAATCAAGGACCACCGCCTGCTGCGTCGGTTTACCTATATTGCACTGCTGCTCTCGGTCGTCTTGCTCTTGCTCCCGCTGATCCCCGGGCTCGGCGTCACCATTAACGGTGCCCGCATTTGGATCCGCATGGGAATGTTCTCGCTGCAGCCAGGCGAACTCGCAAAGATCACCTTGTCCATCTTCTTCGCTGGATATCTCTCGTCGAACCGTGACCTGATCCTGATGGCTGGCCGCAAGTTCGGACCGCTGCAGCTGCCCCGCCTGCGCGATATGGCTCCGATGGTTATCGCTTGGCTGCTCTCCATCGGCGTGCTCGTGGTGCAGCGCGACCTCGGTTCCGCGATCCTCTTCTTCGGCCTGTTCATCGTGATGATCTATGTGGCTACCGCGCGTATTTCCTGGGTGATCATTGGCGCCTTGATGGTCGTCGCCGGCGGCATCGTCGCCGGACTGACCATGGACCACGTGACCCGCCGCCTGGATGTTTGGCTCAACGCCTTTGACCCAACGATCTACCAGGCCAAGGGTGGCAGCATGCAGATCGTCGAAGGCTTATTCGGCATGGCTGACGGCGGCTTGTTCGGTACCGGTCTGGGCGCTGGTTCTCCCTACCGTGTTCCGCTGGCCAACTCAGACATGATCATTGCCTCCTTCGGCGAAGAAATTGGCCTGATCGGCCTGGCCGCCATCATCCTGCTCTACATGCTGCTGATCTCCCGCGGCCTGCGTGCCGCCTTGGGCTCTGCCGATACCTTCGGCAAGCTACTGGCTGCAGGCTTGTCCTTTACCCTGGGCCTGCAGTGCATCGTGATCATCGGTGGCGTCACCCGGCTGATCCCGCTGACCGGCCTGGCTACGCCATTTATGGCCGCTGGCGGCTCCTCGCTGCTGGCGAACTGGATCATCATCTCGTTGCTGCTTCTGATCTCCCACAACTCGCGCCGCCCGAAGACTGGCGGCGTAGGACCAACCGATGAATTTGCAACTGCCAGCACGACTCTTACTTCCAGCACCAAGGCGGTGACGAAAAAGTGAATCATGCAATCAAACGCGTTTGGGTTGCACTAACCGTCCTGTTCGTCATCTGCCTGGGTGGACTGAGCTACATCCAGTTCTTCGACGCCAAGTCGCTCTCGGAGAACGCACTGAACAAGCGCGAACTCTACCGCGAGTTCGATCTGCCCCGCGGCGCGATCCTGGTTGACGGCAAGCCGATTGCCGAATCGGTTCCGACCGATGATGGCCAATTCGAATTCCAGCGTGTCTACAACGACGCGAAAACCTACGCCCACCTGACTGGTTACTATTCGCTAGCGAATGGCACCACCCAGCTCGAATCGCAGTTGAACGACTGGCTGACCGGCACGAGCTCGGATCTGCTCTTCGACCGCTTGTCGGCCATGTTCACCGGCACCCGTTCCGAAGGCGCCTCGGTTGAGCTGACCATTGACGGGCAATTGCAGAAGACCGCCTTCGATGCGATTCCTGATGACTTGAAGGCCACCATCATCGTGACCAATCCGAAGACCGGTGACATCCTGGCGATGGCTTCCAAGCCGAGCTACAACACCAACCTGCTGGCGGTGCACTCGACCGCCCAGGCGGCCGAGAACCTGAAGGAGATCAGCAACACCGACGGCCTGAGCCCCTACCGGAATCCGGCCATCAGCAGCTTGGTGACTCCCGGGTCCTCGTTCAAGATCCTCAGCACCGTCGCGGCCCTGGAGTCCGGCAAGTTCGACTTGGACACCCCGATCGACAACCCGGTGGCGGTGAATTATCCGCATTCGACTAGGCAGATGAACAACTTCAGTGAGGGCATCTGCGCGCGCGATACCCGGGCAAGGCTCGAGTTCATCTTTGCCCAGAGCTGCAACACCCCGTTCATGGAAATCAGCCAAACCGTCGGGAAGGATGCCTTCACCGAGGTTGCCGAACGCTTCGGCTACGGGCAGCAGCTGAGCATCCCGCAGAATGTTGTTCCAAGCGAGTTCCCTTCGGCTGAGGCGAATGAAGCGCAGATGGCGCAGATGGCCATCGGCGAATGGGAAAACAAGGCCACCCCGTTGCAGATGAACATGGCCGCAATGGCCATCGCCAATGACGGCGTGATCATGAAGCCGAATTTGATCGACAAGGTCATTGCGCCGGATCTTCGAGTTATCGAGGATCCGAAGCCGGAGAAGTTCTCCACGGCCACCACCCCGGAGGTTGCCGAACAGCTCACCGAGCTGATGGAAGGCCCGGTTCTGCGCGGTACTGCCATGAATGCCCGCGTTCCCGGCGTGGATTTCCGAGCCAAGACCGGCACCTCGCAGCGGCCATCGGAAGAGGGCGGCCCCCGCATGGTGAACTCCTGGATGACCGGTTTCGCGCCGGCCGATGATCCGCAGGTAGCCATCACGGTCAATATTCAAGACGTAGATTACAACACTGGCCACAACACGGCCGGTGCACTTATGAAGACGATGTTAGAGGCGGTGTTCAACAAGTGAGGCCAGTAACCGGCACCACCTTGGGCGGTCGTTACAAGCTGACCGACCGCATTGCGATCGGTGGCATGGGCGAAGTTTGGAAGGCACGAGACCAGGTCCTAGGACGTCTGGTAGCGATCAAGATCCTCAAAGAGGAATACACCGATAACGAGAGCTTCCTGACGCGTTTCCGCGTGGAAGCACGCCACACCGCGCTGCTGAACCACCCTGGCATCGCTGGCGTCTTCGACTACGGCGAGGAACAGGGCTCCGCCTATCTGGTGATGGAACTGGTTCCCGGCCCGCCGCTGTCCACCATTATCGAACGCGAGCGCAAGCTCGACGTGGACCGTACGCTCTCGCTGATCGCGCAGACCGCCCGCGCGCTGGCAGCAGCCCACGAACACGGTCTGGTGCACCGCGATGTGAAGCCGGGCAACATCCTGGTGATGCCTTCGGGCGTCGTGAAGATCACCGACTTCGGCATTGCCCGCCTTGCAGACCAGGTTCCGCTGACCGCCACCGGACAGGTAATGGGTACCGCCCAGTACCTGGCCCCGGAACAGGCCACCGGGCAGATCGCTACCGGCAGCTCCGACATCTACGCCTTGGGCGTGATTGGCTATGAGTGCCTGGCAGGACGCCGCCCGTTCACCGGCGAATCACAGATCGCTATTGCCCTGGCGCAGGTCAACGATGCGCCTCCGGCCCTGCCGGACACCATCCCGGCACCGGTACGCCAGCTGATCATGTCGATGCTGGCCAAGAACCCGTCGGATCGCCCGAAGGACGCAACGGCGCTGGCGAAGGCCGCCGATGCACTGCGCTCCGGTGATACCAATACCGCTACCCTGGCCGTTCCCGGCATGCTCGCAACCGGTATCGCCACCGACGCAACCCAAGTGGTCAACCTGGATCAGGATGCCACCCAGGTGGTGCCGCGTGCTGATTCCGCGCCAACAATGACCAATGCCATGCCAACCGTGGTGGAACCTGCCCGCACGACCAGCGGTTTCTCCGGGTCCAGTGCCGCCGCCGGCGGATTCGATGATGAGGACGTGGATACCCAGGATCCGGCTGTCCAGGCCGGAACCAAGCGCAGCCCTTGGCTGATCCCGCTGATCGTGATCATCGCGCTGGCTGCCGTGATTGCCTTGCTGGCATGGCTGATCCCTGCCATGAACAGCGACAAGGACAACCAGCCTACCGCTTCGGTTACGCAGAGCACCGATGCTTCCCAATCCCCTTCTCCAACCGAGGAATCCACCGATCCTTCGGAAGAAACCACCGAAGCGTCGGAGACTTCCGAGTCGTCTTCCCCGACCCCGAGTGAAACCGTGACCTACGTAGAGGTTCCGGCTTCGCTGGTTGGCCAGGATATCGACACCGTGACAGCTGAGCTTGAGGGCAAGGGCCTGGTCGTTGATGCGACCCCGCAGGAGACCAATGAGTATGAGCCACGCGAAGTCATTTCGCTGAACCCGACCGGCAGTGTCGAAAAAGGCGAAACCATTTCGATTACCTACGCCATGGCTCCTGAAACAGTTGGCGTTCCCTCGGTGACCGGCATGGGCTTTGAAGCTGCGCAGAAGCGCATCCAGGACGCTGGCCTGGCCGTGGCCAAGGGCGAGGAACGCCATGACCCTTCGGTTGCTGGCACCGTGCTTGCGCAGGACGTTCCAGCCGGCAGCGAAGTAGAGCCAGGCACCACGGTGACCCTGGATATTTCCATGGGCCCAGAAGAAGCCGAAGCAACCGAGTCCGCCACCCCGTCGGCATCTGAATCCCCAGAAGCTGCAGAGCCGGATCAAAGCGAAGCGCCATGAGTGAAGTCGAGGCCTTGCCCCCTGGCTTGCCACGGCTGATCAACGATCGCTATGAGATCGAATCGCTGATTGGCCGCGGCGGCATGGCGGATGTTTACCTCGCCACCGACCACGTGCTCTCGCGCAAGGTCGCGGTCAAGGTGCTGCGCCCGGATACCGCCAGCAACCCAATGGTGGTCAATCGATTCCGCCGTGAAGCCAAGGCCGTCGCGGGCCTGAGCCACCCGAATATCGTTGCCGTCTACGACACCGGCGAGCTGCCAGCTACCGACTTCAGCCGTGAACGCTTGCCATTTATGGTCATGGAATACGTGACCGGCCGGACCTTGAAGCAGGTTATCGCTTCGGGCGATGTCGACGCCTCCTTTGCAGTGCACGTCACCCGCGGCGTATGCGATGCCCTGGATCATTCGCACAATAACAATGTCGTGCACCGCGACATCAAGCCAGCCAACGTGATGGTGACCGATGCCGGCCACGTGAAGCTGATGGACTTCGGCATTGCCCGTGCCTTGGATACGTCGGCAACCATGACGCAGACCGCCGCAGTGGTGGGGACCGCCCAGTATTTCTCGCCTGAGCAGGCACGCGGTGAACAGGTCGATTTCCGTTCGGATATCTACTCTGTTGGCTGCTTGTTCTACGAGCTGATGACGCAGCAGCCTCCGTTCACCGGTGATTCGCCGGTTTCGGTCGCATACCAGCACGTTGGCGAGATTCCATCGGCCCCCAGCGAGGTCAACCACGATGTTGACCCGATCTTCGACCCGATTGTTTCCAAGGTTCTCTCCAAGGAACGCGATGAACGTTTCCAGAGCGCTGGCGCTTTTGCTGCGGCGTTGGAAGGTGCGCTGAACGGCGTTGAATTCCATGAGGACGAACCAGCACCGTCCACCTACACCTTGCCGATTTATGGCACGCACAGCGAGACTGAAACCGGCTTCATCGCACAGTCAGCGCCACGCACCAGCCAGCACCCGGTCTTCGCCGAAGATGCGGCTCCCGAAGCTCCATCACGCCACAAGTCCAACCGCGGCCTGATCGTCTTGCTGACCATCATTGCCCTGATCGCTGTGGGTATCGCCAGTTTCCTGGTGATTCGCTCTATCCAGGCCGAGGCTGAAAAGCGTGCCCCTGTTGCTGTACCCAAGGTCCTGGAGATGTCCGAAGACGACGCACGGGAATTGCTTCGTGATGCCACCTTCCAGGTGCGTGTAGAACGGGAATTCAGTGATGAAGTAGAGCAGGGCAAAGCGACCCGGACCGATCCGGCAGAAGGGTCCATGGTTTCCAAGGAATCCACGGTGGCCCTGTACATTTCCGACGGTTCAGAACAGCGCACGATTCCCAAGGACCTTGCGAACCAGTCCGAGACGGCTGCCCGCGATGCCCTGCGTGAAGCTGGCCTGGAAGTTGGCGAAGTCAGCCGGGAGAACTCTGCAACCGTTCCGACCGACTGGGTTATTGGCACCAGCCCTGAACAAGGTTCCAAGGTGAAGGCCGGGAGCGAAGTTGATCTGATCTTGTCAACTGGCGAAATTCCCGTGCCAGATTTAGTCGGAATGACAGTTGAAGAAGCGAATGCCCTATTTAAGGACCAGGGCTTAGAGAAATTGTCACTCGATTCTAGTGCGCCACATGAAGAATCTACCAAGTATCCTCCTGAAACCATCATCCGACAGACGCCTGGATCTCCCGACACCATCGAACAAGGCGGCACCGTCGCGGTAGTTCTGGCCAAGGCTCCGCCGGCGCCAGAGCCAACCGAGGAACCACCGCCAAGCGAGAGCGAATCTCCAGATTCAGCAGAATCCGATGATCCGACCGAAGATGCTTCGCCAACCAGTGACGCCCCGGCTCCTCCCAGCGGGAACGGCCCGCCAGATCGGACGAACCCGCCACGGGAAAACGGACGCGGCCAATAGGCTGCTGGGTTATTCTCCGCTGAAGAGCGGGCTCAGGGTCGTGGCCTTCTTGGCTGCCCCCTGGAGTCCCACGAACTCCAACCAGTTGCCCAGCATCTGGTAACCCTGCTCGGTCAACACCGACTCTGGGTGGTACTGCAGGCCCCATAGTGGTGCATCGCGGTGCGCCAACCCCATAATGACTCCCCCGGCGGTAGCCGCGATGATTTCAAGCTCAGCGGGGATGCTCTCGCGTACCGCTGCCAGGGAGTGGTAGCGCGTTGCGGTGAACGGGTTGGCTACCTGGTTGAAGACCGGGTGGTTCTCATGGTTCACCAGCGAGGTCTTTCCGTGCATTAGTTCTTCGGCGTGCGTGACCGTTCCGCCATAGGCTTCAGCGAGCGCCTGGTGCCCAAGGCAGACACCGAGCATCGGCTTGCGCTGCTCCCCGCACCACTTGATCAGATCGATACTGACGCCCGCTCCTGCAGGCTCGCCTGGACCTGGGGAGATCAGCACACCGTCGTATTCCGCGGCCAGCTTGGCCGCTTCTTCAACGCTCAAATCGTCGTTGCGGTAAACGGTGGTTTCCGCGCCCAGCTCCTGCAGGTAACCCACGAGGGTGTACACAAAGCTGTCGTAATTATCGATCACAAGGATCTTGGTGCTGCTCACGGGGTGCTCTGGCCAATCGTTGAATCGGTGAATGGGCTGATGTACTGGTTCAGCCATGGGAAAACGTACATCATCAGTAATAGCACGATCGCGGCAATGAGAATCAATGCTTCAAAAATACGAAGCCACAAAGGGCCGGGCAGATTTCTAAATATCCAGGCGTACATCTCGTCTCCTAGCTCGTTGCGTCGATGACCATGTCACGGATTTCCTTCGGCGGACCGGCATCCAAAGGGCGCCAATCGGTGAGTTCCGAATACGCGATCATGCGTTGCTGGGTCGTGTACTTCGGATGGCAGGTGGTCATGGTCAAGATGGACTTCGTTGGTTCCACTCCCCACTGGTGCGGGGTGGGCAGCAGGACATCGCCATTGGATGGAGCCACAATCTCGGTGGCGTACCAGGTATAGGTGTAATACCCCTGTGCGGTCTGCAGATAGATCTTGTCGCCGTCTTGCAGCTTGTCGATATCCCAGAAGACTTGGCCATGGGTCTGGCGGTGGGCCGCAACGGCGAAGTTCCCCAGCTCCCCCGGTTGCTGCGTGGTCGGGTAATAGCCAATGCCTAGGTTATCGATCACGCGGTCTTCCACTCCGTAGGTCACCGGGTGGTGCGAGCCGCTAGCGCCGAAGCGCGGGAAATACATGATGCCGAAGGTTTCCCCGGGAGCCAGTTCCGTGACCGGAGCCGGACCGTAGTCCTTCTCCTCTTCTTCCTCGTTGCTTTCCGGCACCACGACCTCGCCAAGTTCTTGCACGAGGTTTGCGGTGACTTCCTTCTGGGCCTGCGCCGAGTCGATATTAGTCCACCACAGTTCCCACACCACATAGAGCATCAGCAGGATGCCAAGGGTAATCAGCAGTTCGCCAAAGAATCCGACAATACGGTTTCCTGCCGACGGTTGTCGGCGCTGCATGCGACGTCCCTGCGCAGTGGCGGATCGGTTCACGGCTGTCTGGCTCCTTAGGGCAAAGAAATGCGCGAAATAGGTCAACGAACGTGGGCCGATGCTGGCCAAAACCCAGAGTTCCAGCGGGTAACGGCTAGTATGGAAGCTACGTAGGAATGCACTAAGCAGTTCTCAGCATTCTTGCACCCAAGCCTACCGGGAAGACCTGAGGGTCACCCACATTTACTACATTAAGCAGATGAAGCCGAGGGAGCATTCGAGTGCCGGAGTCAAAGCCACGACGCAAGAAGAATTCACAGCCGCAGGAGACGCGTCAGAGCGCCCATGCCATCGATAAGCCGATGCCGGGCTGGTACAAGCCCGTCATGTTCGGCCTGATGCTTCTGGGCCTGGTGTGGATCATCGTATATTACGTTTCACAGACCCTGTACCCGATTCCGAATATCGGCGGATGGAACATCGTCGTCGGCTTCGGAATCGCGATGGTCGGTTTCTTCATGACAACGGGCTGGAAATAGCCGTATCGCCGGTCCCCTACTGAGAGGGGCCGGCGAAGTTGTTTAACGGCGGCTTTTGATATTAGTGGCTGACGGCTTTCAGGCCGATGATGCAGCCAACCAGGCCGAGAATAAAGACCATCTTCAGGACGCTGAAAGCTTCCTGTCCGGTTGCCATCGAATAAATGACGGCAAGCGAGGCACCTATGCCAACCCAGATGGCATACGCGGTGCCCACAGGAATTTCTTTCATGGCATAGGCCAGTCCCCCCATTGAGACAGCCAGCGCAGCGAAGAAGACGATGGTCGGAACGAGTTTGGAGAAACCCTCGCTCATGCCAAGAGCGATGGCCCATACCGCTTCAAACAATCCGGAAACGATCAAAACTCCCCAATGCATGCCAGATACTTTCTGGCCGTCTTGTCGCGCTCCGGGTACGGCTCCCTCGTCCGGGTCCAAGCAATTATTGCTGGTGACCACCTCAGGCTAGCAAATGCAGGCCATGCTGTCTCGCGGCTGTGACCAAAATTCCACCTATCCGACTGAGGATCCGTGAGTCCACAGCCCAGCGCTGAAAATACAGTGGAACATCGATAAACCATTGCTCGTTGAGTACCTGCAGCCCGTTGGCTTTCTGCAGCTGCGGTTCTGGAACCATCCCCCACCCCATCCCTGCTTCTATGGCCGCAACGAACTGCATGGAGTCTGGAACATGGTGGACCTGACCTGCCGGACGCGCTTTAGCCCCGGCAACCCGCTTGAGCATGTCGTACTGCAAGGGGTCCTCACGATCGAAGACCACCATAGGGGTGCGAACGAGCTCTTCGGCGGTTCCGGTAGGTACATGATGTTGGACCATCGAAGCTTGCGCTGCCGCGCGATAGCGCATGGCACCCAGTTTGTCGCTGATGCATCCTTGGATGTTCTCTTCCGCATTGGTGACCACGGCGCTGACGCGGCCGGTTCGAAGTAGCTCCAGTCCCCTGTTTTCATCGGTACGCACGATTTCACAGGAGAGATCATCAAATTTGGCGAGCTCGGCGAATACCGGGCCGAACCATGTGGAAAGCGAATCTGCGTTGACTCCAATGGCGATCGGGATTGGTTTTTCGGAGGCGATCTCCCGGGCGAACTCTGCACTGAGCAGTGACATCTGTCGCGCATAGCGCAGAACTTTCATTCCGTGCTCGGTGGGAAGAACCGGGCGGCTGCGCACCAGCAGGACTGCACCCAGCCGGTTCTCCAGTGCCTTGATGCGCTGGCTAACGGCCGAGGCCGTTACTCCCAGATCAATTGAGGCATCGTCGAAGCTTCCTGCATCAACTACTGCCAGCAGGGTTTCGAGGTGTTCCACATCCATATTCACATTAGGAACTCTAATCTAGATTCAGAAACTTAAGTTCGACGCGGATTAGCCAATCTCTTACAGTTTTTACATGCTCTATGGATCCTTGTTCTTCGGCTTTACCACTGGCTTGTCCCTGATCGTCGCCATTGGTGCACAAAATGCGTTTGTGCTGCGCCAAGGAATCAGGAAAGAGCATGTTTTCATCACCGCTTTGGTGTGCTCAGTATCAGACGCGATCCTGATCAGCGCCGGAGCCGGAGGCATGGGAGCACTTGTCGAGCGAGCACCCTGGCTATTGGCGATTGCACGAATTGGCGGTTTCATCTTCATGGCAAGCTACGCGATTTTCGCCTTCCGCCGAGCACTGAAGCCCGAGGCGCTGAAAGTCTCAGGACTCCCCGGTGCTACAACAACGGTTTCGATTATCGGAACGACATTAGCCCTCACCTGGCTGAATCCACATGTCTATATCGATACGGTGCTGCTTCTTGGTTCAATTGCTACTTCCCAAGCCGCAGGCGCACCTTATTTCACCACTGGTGCAATTGTTGCCAGCTTCACTTGGTTCTTCGCACTCGCCTACGCAGCGCGTTTCCTCGCCCCGCTCTTCGCCAACCCCAGGGCATGGCAGGTACTCGATGTACTTATTGGATTTGTCATGCTCATCTTTGCCAGCATGCTGATCCTGCCAGTTTTCACCAAGTAATCCACAGGCAAACACGCTTATCCACAGTCACTGTGAACAACTTTTATAAACAGTTGTTCACAAAGTTATCAACAACTGGGGAAAACTTCGGTAGAGTCGAGTGTATTTCGATAAAAATACAGGTCAGTTGGGATATTACAAATCGAAATGACATGCTTGTAAGTTATTAACACTATGGATTTCGACTGTGGATAAGAGACGAATTCACTAATTGAACCGCAATTCACACGATTCGGTTAAACTTTCGAACCCGAAGTTATTAACAGTCGGTGGATTCGTATATGCACTATCTACAGGGGTTGTTAAAAAGTTATCCACAGCTGGGGACAAAGTTGTGAGTATTGAGTACTCGAAGGCGAATATCCCTGGTATCACGGGGGAGCGGGGGCTGTTAATAACCCCTAGGCATCGATAGTTACACGCTTGTAAGTTATTAACAGTGTGGATAAGCAGTGTGGATAACCGCGTTGCCTCTTTTCGAACTATCCCAAGGGCCACTTCACAGCTTCAGTGGAGATGTAAACCGCAGCCAACAACGCAATCGACAAGGCAGTAAGCAAAAGTATCTGGGTACGCGCACGTTGTGGATTACTTCGCGGGATAAGCACAATGCAGCAGGCTGCGAGGATACCCAATATCGCTCCGCCCAGATGCCCCTGCCACGAAATGCTAGGAATAACGAAGCCGAGTACCACGTTCAGGGCAAGGATGATTCCCATAGAGCGAAGTGCCTGCTTGTTGGAACGGAACACTACGAAAGTTGCCAGGAACAGGCCTGCCAGTGCACCCGAAGCGCCGAGCGTGGCGCTCAGCGGGTTGCTCAGCAAGAGAACGCCCAGTGAGCCGCCAAAAGCGCTGAGCAGGTATAGCCAGGTGAAGCGTAGCCGTCCCATCCTCGGTTCGAGCATGGTGCCGAAGATGTAGACGCCGTACATGTTCATGGCTAGGTGCAGGAAGGAGCTCGTGGAGTGGGCAAAGGCGCTGGTGATCAGGCGCCATGGCTCATAGGCGGCCAGAGCGGGCGCAAGTACAAGCTGATTGGTGAATCCAGGGATGATCCACTGCAGCAGATACACCAGCACATTTATACCGATGAAAGTGTAGGTAATAACGGGAGCGCCGGAACGAGCCTGGCCACCGAATTGGGTCTTCTGCCGAGGCAGGTTCTTATTGGCTTGCGCGACGCAGTCTACGCATTGCACACCTACAGGTGCAGAGACCTGGCACTGCGGGCAGACCGGACGTCCACAGCGGTTACATGAAACATAGGACACCGTCTGCGGGTGTCGAAAGCACGTCGGAGTAGCTTGGCCCTCTGGGAAAACCTGTCCAAAGGACATCGGTACCTGCCTTGCGTTGGGGGAGAAGGATTAAATACTCGAGGCCCCGACAATGCCGCTAGGGAATCGTCGGAGCCTCGGGTTGGTGCGCCTGTGCTGTTACAGCGTCTCGATGTCGACCGAGTTGATAACGACGTCTTCCAGTGGCTTGTCACGGCCATCGGTAGCAACGGCGTTCAGTGCGTCAACGATCTTGCGCGAGTCAGCGTCAAGAACTTCACCGAAGATGGTGTGCTTGCCCTGCAGCCAGGTGGTAGGGACGGTGGTGATGAAGAACTGCGAACCGTTGGTTCCACGGCCCATGCGGATGCCCGCGTTGGCCATGGCCAGCTTGTAAGGCTCGTTGAAGTTCAGTTCTGGGTGGATCTCATCATCGAACTGGTAGCCTGGGCCGCCGAAGCCCTGCCCCAGTGGGTCGCCACCCTGAATCATGAAATCAGAAATGATGCGGTGGAAGATGGTTCCGCTGTACAGCGGGGTGTTGGTCTTCTTGTCACCGGATTCTGGGTGTACCCACTCCTGCTCACCGGTCGAGAGGCCAACGAAGTTCTTTACGGTCTTTGGTGCGTGGTTGCCGAAGAGATCGACAACGATATCGCCCAAAGTAGTGTGAATCGTGGCTTTATGAGTTGCGTTTGCGGTCATGCCTTCATTCTTCCATGATCTATGCTCGACCCGCTAAATGCTGACGTACGCGTTGAGAGAAAATTTGGACCATTATTTGGTTCCTTGTCCGATACTGCTGGCCACTGGGCATAGAACTGCCTAGTCTTGAACTGTCGGTTAGCGTGAATTTTTTGGATCGGGAGCAATGCATGAGCAAGAAGAGCAAAGCAGGAAAAGTACTAGCCGTTGGCTTGATTGCGGGACTTGTCGCAGTGCTGGTAGCCGTATGGAAGGCTTCGAAGCCAATTGAGGATCCATGGGAAAACGAACCACTTCCTGCACAGCCGCACCAGCCTGTTGATTCGCGAGAAGCCAGCGTGGAAGAAATCCGCGAAATCCTTGAAGATGACAAATAAAGCTGTTTAGACTTCAGCTTTTGGTTGGGCTTGCCCTCGGATCACGAGGGCAAGCCCAACGAGTATCACGGCCAATCCGGCATAGGTAGCGATAGAAACTACCTGCCCCAAGAACAATGCCGCCAGAATTGCGGCGCCAGGGATCTCGAGCAAAATCAGCGTCGAAACCGTGAGCGGACCGAGCACGCTGAGCAGATGATTCATGGCGGTATGGCCAAAGATCTGCGCGCAAAGCGTCAGCAGAATGATCGCCATCCAACCTCGAGCGTCGAAACCCCAAATCGGCGTTCCAGTCAGGAAACACAGAATCAACAACACTGCGGCGGTAATCGCATAGCAGCTCGAGGCATAAGTTGTTGTTCCCAGAGTCCTGCGAGCCACGGATCCGGCCAGCGTGTACACCGCGGCCAAGACGCCGCCGGCTAGCGCCAAGAGATCGCCAATGATGGCATCACGTCCCAGTCCCATATCGAATCCCGTGATGATAATGGCGCCAAGCAGCGCAATGCCCATGCCAAGGAAAACCTGCGTTCGATATTTGGTTCCGCGAAGAACCTGGTAAATCGCGATCCAGACACCTTGGATGCACACCAGCGCCGTTCCAGCAGCCACACTGGTCAGTCGCATCGAATACATGAAGCACACGAAATGCAATGCGAGAGCTACGCCGGCAACCCCGGTGAAGAACCATTCTCGCCCGGTCATCTGCAGATAGGCTCTGGAGTTCTTTCGCAGTGCCGGTGCGCTAAGCGCGGCCGCCGCAGCTCCATTGCGCCAAAAGGCCATAGAGAGAACCGGGACACCTGGGAAGGCGGCAATAATGGGGCCAGATGCCGAAATCCCGAGGATTCCGACCAAGGCAAGCAAGATGGTCACCAATCAAGATTACAGTTTTCCTGCACGTGGACTTCATTCGAACTTCGAAAGTGCACGATCCGGCGATCCCTTGGGGGAATCAATATATTCTCATATTGGAATATCTTCATCCATACCCCGTATTCGCGGGTTACTTCGCCTCTTTCCTCCGCCAATATGCGGCAATCAATGCCCCGGACAAATTATGCCAAACAGAGAATATAGCTCCCGGCAGCGCTGCTTCAGGCGAGAAGTATTGCTTGGCCAAGCCGCCGGCAAGACCCGAGTTCTGCATGCCGACTTCGATGGCAACTGTGCGTCGGGAATCTTCGGGGACGCGCAACAGGACACCGATGGCATATCCCAATGCCAGGCCCAGTGCATTATGCAAAACGACCGCGACCAGGACCAGCAGACCAGCGGTCAATATAGTCTGTGCACTGCCCGCTACGATGACCATCACCACGAAGGTAATGGCCAGCACCGACAGCCATGGCAGCACACCACCGATCTTGGCCACGAACCGGTTGAACAGCATGCGCAGCACGATGCCTAGGACTACAGGGATCAATACGATCTTGACGACGCTGACGGCCATGGAACCAGCATCGACCGGCATGTACTGGCCGGCCAGCCACAAGGCCAGTGCTGGGGTCAGCAGCGGTGCAAGCAAGGTCGACACCGAAGTCATGGCAACGGACAAGGCGACATTGCCTCGAGCCAGGTAGGAAACCACATTGGATGCAGTACCTCCCGGTGCACAGCCAACCAGGATCAGGCCGGCAGCCAAAGCCGGTTCAAGCTGCAGCAGGGTGGCCACCAGCCAACCCATTAATGGCATCACGATGAACTGCGCTGCGACACCGCCTAGCACCGGCAACGGGTTCTTGAACACCATGGCGAAGTCCGGCAAGGTCAGCGTCAGCCCCATGCAGAACATGATCACCATCAGCAGGGGATTTATCCATCCGGAAAGCCCCAAGAACGCCTGGGGAATGAACATTCCGCACAATCCGCCCAGCAAAATCAGTACAGGGAAGAGCAGCACCGCGACGCGGGAGTCTTTTTCGGTCTTATCGATGTTTGCCTCCACGGCGGAGGGGCGGGATTGTTCATATGGCACCTAGGTATTTTGCCACTAAATAGTTGCGCCCACAACGAGACAGCTGAAGTTAATCCACTGCCCCAGTCATATTTACTTCCGTGTCATTGACGCTAGGCATGCTGAAGATGTGAAGGTAGCAATTGTAGCTGAATCGTTCCTTCCCCATTTCAATGGGGTCACCAACTCAATCCTCAAAACGCTGGATCACCTAAGGCAGACTGGCCAGGAGGCCGTGGTCATTACCCCTGCAGGCTCGCTGGCAGGGGAACTGTCGGGCCATGGTGTGCCAAAGGTCTACCAGGGCTTCAAGATCCTCACGGTTCCTTCCATGCCTTTGGCAAGCTATCCCGAGGTTCGGGTAGCTACCACCAGCGTGAGCCGCCTGCGCAAAATGCTAGCTCGAGAGCAAGTCGACGTAGTGCATCTGGCTAGCCCGTTCATTCTTGGCTGGCAGGCGCTGCGCGCTGCGCAGGAGCTCGATTTGCCCACCGTGGCGCTGTACCAGACCGAAGTTCCCAGCTACGCGGCACGCTACAAGATGCCGTGGCTTACGCAAAGGCTCTGGGAGCACGTCAGAGCGATCCACACGGGTGCGGACCTGACTCTGGTTCCAAGTACGTTTTCCTACCGCCAGCTCGAATCTCTGGGCGTTCCGCGCCTTGCCATTTCAGGCAGGGGAGTAGACACAGCTCAGTTCACGCCAAGACGGCGCAGCGAGCAGTTCAGGCAAGCGGTCGCCCCGAATGACGAGGTGGTCATTGGCTACGTCGGCCGGCTGGCAGCAGAGAAGCAGGTCGCCGACCTGCAGGCCCTGGCAAGCCTTGAGAATACTCGGCTGGTGATTGTCGGATCCGGTCCGCTCGAGGACGAACTGCGTAGCCTGTTGCCCAACGCCCACTTCACCGGTTTCCTTTCCGGGGAACGCCTGGCCGAGGTGATGGCCTCCATGGATATTTTTGTGCATCCTGGCGCTTCAGAGACCTTCTGCCAGACCATTCAGGAGGCTATGGCCTCTGGTGTGCCCGTCGTGGCCGTAGGCCGTGGGGGACCGCTGGATCTGGTGGATTCCTCGCGCACGGGCTGGCTCTATCAGCCAGGCAACCTTGGAGAATTGCGCAGTCGCGTCAGCGACTTGGCCTATGACGATGCGAAGCGGTTGGCTTTTGCCAGCGCTGCGCATAGCAGTGTCCAGGATCGATCCTGGCACAGCATTGGCGAGCAGCTTCTTGGTCACTACGAGAATGCCCGGATGGCCCGTATCCGGCACTAGCGAAAATAGAATTTTCTTCTGGGTACGCAAAAGGCGGAAAGTTTTCACTTTCCGCCTATTGGCAAATGTGGAGCCTAGGAGAATCGAACTCCTGACATTCTGCTTGCAAAGCAGACGCTCTACCAACTGAGCTAAGGCCCCGTATTCAATTTTGAAGCTTTCACCCCAAGATCGATTCATCCGAATCAATCAAAAAGAATTAGCGGAAAGTTTTCACTTTCCGCCACTTTCTTTTGTGGAGCCTAGGAGAATCGAACTCCTGACATTCTGCTTGCAAAGCAGACGCTCTACCAACTGAGCTAAGGCCCCAAAAGCTTTAGGAAACTTTATCGGCTACCTGATGCCAGGTTTCCTTTGTTTCCGACGAAGCCTTCGCCTTCTTGACCAAGACTACTGCAGCAGTCGCGATCGATGCGAGAACCAGGAACTTTTTCATTACTCCCTCTTTCTCTCCAGCAAGGTTTCCGTGGGCGTACCAAGACTTGAACTTGGGACCTCTTCGTTATCAGCGAAGCGCTCTAACCGCCTGAGCTATACGCCCTTGCTTTTGTTTTTGTTCCCTTCGGAACGAAATAAAACTTTACCGGTGTTCTCCCAAAGATACAAATCGAGCCCGGGTGTCATGCATCACAGCATGAATCCCGGGCTCGACTTGGGGTGTTCTTAGTCGTCGGTGAGCGTCACTCCGGCTCCGCCAACCAGCGAAGCCGCAATGTTGTACAGCACCGCGCCAAGCATGGAGACCACGGAAATCACCACTACATTCACCACTGCGATGATCGTCGCGTAGGAAGCAACCTGGCCCAGCGACATGGTGTCGCGCAGATCGAAGTTGCCGTCGGCGCCGATAGCCTCGCGCATCAGCTGGTTGAACGCATCGAAGGTTCCGGTCAGGTCCAGTACAGCCCAGATACCCACGGCGGCAACCACGGTGATCACACCGAAAGCGACCGAGAGCAGGAAGGCCAGCTTCAAGACCGAGAAGGGCTCCACCTTGGAAACCAGCAGGCGGGCCTTGCGGACCTTCGCCTTAGGCGCTGGACGAACCAGGCGTTCCTGGCCATTGGCCGGACGCTGCTGGCTGGTCGGGCGCTGCGGCGCTCCAGTTGGGCGCTGGCCCGCTGGACGTGCCTGGCCTGCTGCTGGTCGTGCGCCGGCGCTAGCCGGGCGGGCGCCAGTACCGGTCGGAGCCGGACGCTTTACCTGGGTAGGTCGCGGCGCTGCGCTCTTCGGGGCACTGCCGCTGGGGCGTGGCGTCGAGGGCGTGCTCATGCGTTACCTCCGTTAGTGTTGTCATCGTTTTCAGCGCCGGAATCGGTCTCTGGCGCAGCCGATGACTCGTCGATCGTGTTTTCTGCGTCCAACGTTACGGCATTTTCCTCCAAGTTCTCCTCGAGCTCGGTCTCAGAGTTCTTGGCAACCGCAAGGATGCGGTCCTTCTTATCCGGCTTGGCGAAGATGACGCCCATCGTGTCGCGGCCCTTGGAAGGAACCTGCGAAACGGCCGAGCGGACAACCTTGCCCGAGCCCATCACTACCAAGACCTCATCGGTCTCGTCGACGATCAGTGCGCCTACCAGCTCACCGCGTTCCTCGTTGAGCTTGGCCACCTTAATGCCCAAACCACCGCGGGATTGCACACGGTATTCCTCGACGGTGGTGCGCTTGGCGTAGCCCTCGTTGGTCACGGTGAAGACGTAGGAGCCCTCGCGGACCACGTCGGCTGCCAGCAGCTCATCGTCCTCGCGGAACTTCATGCCGGTCACGCCGGAGGTTGCACGGCCCATGGGGCGCAGTGCGGTATCGGTGGCGGTAAAGCGCACCGACTGGCCCTTGCGTGAGACGAGCATCACGTCATCGGATTCGCTGACCAGCTGCGCGGAGACAAGTTCATCGCCGTCACGGAGGTTGATCGCGATGACGCCGGCGGTGCGGTTGGTGTCGTAGTCCTCCAGTCGGGTCTTCTTCACCAAACCGTTGCGGGTAGCCAGCATCAGGTAGGCCGCATCCTGGTAGGTGCGCAGGTCCAGCACCTGGGCGATGTGCTCATCTGGCTGGAAGGCCATCACGTTGGCTACGTGCTGCCCCTTGGCGTCGCGGCCGGCCTCGGCCAGCTCGTAGCACTTGGTGCGGTACACACGGCCGTGGTTGGTGAAGAACAGCAGCCAGTTGTGGGTCGAGGTGACGAAGAAGTGCTCCACCACGTCATCCCCGCGCAGGTTCGCGCCCTTGATGCCCTTGCCGCCGCGTGCCTGCGAACGGTAGTTGTCGATGCGGGTGCGCTTCACGTAGCCGCCGCGGGTGATGGTGACAACCATTTCCTCTTCAGGAATCAGGTCTTCGACGCTCATGTCGCCGTCGTAGCCCATCAGCACCTTGGTACGGCGGTCGTCGCCGTGCTTGTCGACAATCTCGCTGAGTTCTTCGGAGACGATCTGGCGCTGGCGTGCCGGATCGGCAATAATCGCCTGGAATTCGGCGATCATGCGCTCGAGCTCGGCGTGGCGGTCCTGGATCTTCTGGCGCTCCAGGGCGGCCAGGCGGCGCAGCTGCATATCGAGGATGGCGCGAGCCTGGTTCTCGTCGATGTCCAGCAGCTCCATCAGCCCGTCACGCGCCGCTTCGGTGGTAGCCGAACGGCGAATCAGGGCGATGACCTCGTCCAACGCATCCAGGGCCTTGAGCAGGCCACGCAGGATATGGGCTTCTTCCTCGGCCTTCTTCAGGCGGTATTCGGTGCGGCGGACGATCACTTCGATCTGGTGGGTGACCCAGTGGCGGATGAACCCATCCAGCGGCAGGGTGCGCGGCACGCCATCGACGATCGCGAGCATATTTGCCGAGAAGTTCGACTGCAGCTCGGTGTGCTTGTACAGGTTGTTCAGCACGACCTTGGCCACGGCATCGCGCTTGAGCACGATGACCAGGCGCTGGCCGGTGCGGCCCGAGGTCTCATCTCGCATGTCCGCGATGCCGGCGATCTTGCCGTCGCGCACCAGTTCGGCGATCTTCACCGCGAGGTTATCCGGGTTGGCCATGTATGGCAGCTCGGTGACCACCAGGCAGGTGCGTCCCTGGATTTCCTCCACGTTGACCACCGCACGCATGGTGATCGAGCCGCGGCCGGTGCGGTAGGCGTCGGCGATGCCCTTGGTGCCCAGGATCATGGCGCCGGTCGGGAAATCCGGGCCCTTCACGCGCAGCATCAGCTCGGCGAGCAGCTCCTCGCGCGTAACTTCAGGGTTCTGCAGGTACCACTGCACGCCTTCGGCGACTTCGCGCAGGTTGTGCGGCGGGATGTTGGTGGCCATGCCCACGGCAATGCCGGAGGAGCCGTTGACCAGCAGGTTCGGGAAACGAGCCGGCAGAACGGTTGGTTCCTGGTTCTTGCCGTCGTAGTTGTCCTGGAAATCAACGGTGTTCTCGTTGATGTCGCGGACCATTTCCATGGCCAGCGGCGCCATCTTGGTTTCCGTGTAACGCTGGGCGGCGGCGCCATCGTTGCCCGGGGAGCCGAAGTTGCCCTGGCCCAAGGCCAGCGGGTAGCGCATGACCCAGTCCTGGATCAGGCGAACCAGCGCATCGTAGATCGCGGTGTCGCCGTGCGGGTGGTACTGGCCCATGACTTCGCCGACCACGCGGGCGCACTTGTTGTACGAGCGCTCAGGGCGGTAGCCGCCGTCGTACATTGCGTACAGCACGCGGCGGTGCACCGGCTTCAGGCCATCGCGCACATCCGGCAGCGCACGGCCGACAATGACGGCCATGGCGTAGTCAAGGTAGGAACGCTGCATTTCGGTCTGCAGGTCGATCTGGTCGATGCGACCACCTTCATGGATCGGCTCGATGATCTCGCCGTCCATTGGTGCGTTCTCAGGGGTTTGCTCGTCGCTCAATTTCTTCCCTTACAAGTCAAAAAAGTCTTCGGTGGATATCTTCGGTGGCTGTGGCCGGCTAGATATCCAGGAAGCGCACGTCCTTGGCGTTCTGCTGGATGAAGTTTCGTCGGGATTCGACATCCTCGCCCATCAGCACGGAGAAAACCTCGTCCGCGGCTGCCGCGTCGTCCATGGTGACCTGGCGCAGCGTGCGGTGCTCCGGATCCATGGTGGTGTCCCACAGTTCCGAGTAGTCCATCTCGCCCAGGCCCTTGTAGCGCTGGATGCCGTTGTCCTTGGGCAGGCGCTTGTTGGAGGCCTGGCCGGCAAGAAGTGCCGCGTCGCGTTCCTTATCGGAGAACACGTAGTCATGGGCGGCGTTGGACCACTTGATGCGGTACAGCGGAGGGGCTGCCAGGTAGACGTAGCCGTGCTCGATCAGGGGGCGCATGAAGCGGAAGATCAGGGTCAGCAGCAGCGTGGTGATGTGCTGGCCGTCCACGTCCGCATCGGCCATCAGCACGATCTTGTGGTAGCGCAGCTTGGCCATGTCGAACTCTTCGCCGATGCCGGTGCCGAAGGCAGTGATCATCGCCTGCACTTCGGCGTTGCCCAGCGCGCGGTCCAGGCGGGCACGCTCCACGTTCAGGATCTTGCCGCGCAGCGGCAGGATGGCCTGGGTGTGCGGGTCGCGTCCGCGCTTGGCCGAGCCGCCTGCCGAGTCGCCCTCCACGATGAATACTTCGCACTCGGAAGGGTTCTTCGAGGAGCAGTCCGAGAGCTTGCCCGGCATGCCGAAGGATTCCATGGGCGACTTTCGGCGGGCATTGTCGCGGGCCTTGCGGGCGGCCATGCGGGCCTGCGAAGCCAGCTGGGCCTTGCGGATGATGTCGCGGGCCACGTTCGGGTTGCGCTCGAACCAGTCGCCCAGTTCCTCGTTGACCACTCCCTGGACGAAGCCGCGGGCCATCGAGTTGCCCAGCTTGGTCTTGGTCTGGCCCTCGAACTGGGGCTCGGAGAGCTTGACCGAGATAACTGCGGTCAGGCCTTCGCGGGCGTCCTCGCCGGTGAGGTTGTCGTCCTTCTCGCGCAGGATCTTGTTATCGCGTGCGTAGCGGTTGAGCAGGCCGGTCAGTGCCGCGCGGAAGCCCTCTTCGTGGGTGCCGCCTTCATGGGTGTTGATGGTGTTCGCGTAGGTGTGCACGGATTCGGCGTAGGCGTTGGTCCACTGCATCGCGATTTCCAGGCTGATGCCGCGGGTAGCATCCTCGGATTCGAAGGCGATGACCTCGTCGTGAACGAGTTCGATCTTCTTGGCGGCGTTCAGGTGCTTGACGTAGTCCAGCAGGCCGTCCTTGTACAGGTAGTCCACGGTGCGCGGCTTGACTACCTGGTTCTCGATTTCCTCCTCGACCTCGGCCTCAGGCTCTTCGTTGTCCTGGGCGCGCTCATCGGTGAGGGTGATGCGCAGGCCCTTGTTCAAGAAGGCCATCTGCTGGAAGCGGGCGCGCAGCGTCTCGAAATCGAATTCGGTGGTCTCGAAGATCTCCGGATCCGGGTAGAAGGTCTGGCTGGTGCCGGTCAGCTCGGTTTCTTCGCCCTTGGTCAGCTCCTGGACGGTGTGGCCGCCGTTGCCGAAGCCGATGCGCCAAGCATGGCCCTGGCGGCGCACGATGGTGTTGACCTTCTCGGACAGCGCGTTCACCACGGAGATGCCCACACCGTGCAGGCCACCGGAGACCGCGTAGCCGCCGCCGCCGAACTTGCCGCCTGCGTGCAGGATGGTCATGACAACCTCTACGGTTGGCTTGCCCTCGGTTGGGTGGATATCTACCGGAATGCCGCGGCCGTTATCTTCACAGCGCACGCCGCCATCGGCCTGCAGCGTGACGTTGATGGTGTCGCAGTAGCCAGCCAGCGCCTCATCGACGGAGTTGTCGACGACTTCGTAGACCAAGTGGTGCAGGCCTCGAGGGCCGGTGGAACCGATGTACATGCCCGGGCGTTTGCGTACCGCTTCGAGTCCTTCGAGGACGGTAATATCCTGGGCGCCGTAAGTGTGTTCGACTTTGGAAGTCATCGATTCCGCGGGGGCTTGGCTTTCAGCCGGTTCCTGCGGTGAAGCATTTTCGGTAGACACGGGTGCTACGAACTCCTCGGATTTGGCGCGCGATTGCCCTCTGCGATGGATTCAGCGCGTCAAGCAATCATGGTCTGGAGGGACTCCGACGCGGGGCTAGCCCGCAGCGGAGTCATTTCACTACCTCTAATTCTACCGCGTAGACCAAAATAAACGGTGACTTTGAGGCCTAAATCGCCCACCAAAAGCTGGTAATTGACGTTCTGAGGCAGTTGTGGCGTTCAAGTGTGGGGGGATCCAGCTTCCGGGTCCGTGAGTGCGCCATATGCCGTGCCAGCATTTTCTACCCGTAGGTGTCGCGAGGACCCCGGCCGGCCACCGAACGCATGCCGTGGCGCCAGGAGGGAGCGTTAGGTCCCAGCACCTTGAGCACGGTGACGATCCCGGGGCCCAATTCGGCATCAAATTTCTTCAGGATATCGTGGCTGAGCAGGCGCATCTGCGCAGCTCTCGCTGTCGTATCGCAGCGCATCACCACTACCGTGTCTTCAAAAGATTCCGGTTTGCAGTGGCTCGCGTTCTCCACACCAATGATGTCGGCCCAGCGTCCGAGTACCGATCCGACCGCGACCTGGGTGTTCCAGCCACGGGATTTGGACAAGCGGGAGACGACTTCGCCAATAGCGCGCGGATCGCGAATCGCGCCTTCGGCGGATTCCGGCTTTTCCGCGGCGAATCCGCGGCGGGCGGCCTTTCGCTTGCGCACTTTGTCCATGCGCGCCGCATCTATGCGCTTCTCGCCACGTTCTTCGGCGAGCTTTCGCATGCGGTTGAGCAGTGCCTTGGCCGCATCGATCTCTGGATCGAAGCGGTGTTCATCTCGTTCTGATGGCTCATGCATCGACAACCTGGCCAGGGGAGACCTGGAAGAAATGCCCCTTCAGTGCTTCTGGAACGTCTTCCACAACGGCGGCGGTCACCAGTACCTGCTCGGCTCCGGCAACGATATGCGCCAAACGATCACGACGGGTGGTGTCCAGCTCGGCAAAAACATCATCCAAGATCAGGATGGGGCCGGAACCTGGGCGCGGATCATCATCACCGAAAACACGGTAGGCCGCAAGGCGCAGGGCCAGGGCAAAGGACCAGGTTTCCCCATGCGAGGCGTAGCCCTTGGCAGGGGTAGGTCCAAGGATCAGGGTCAGATCGTCGCGGTGCGGTCCAAAGAGCGAAATTCCGCGGTCGACTTCACGTCCGCGGTTAGCTTCAATGGCGTTCAGCAGCAGTTCCTGGATTTCTTCTTGTTCCAAGGACTCAAGATCTTCTGCCGGCAGGCTGTTTTCATCGAGTTCGCCCTCGAGCGAGGAACGGTAGACAGCGCGCGCTTCCTTGGCGCCATCGGCCAAATCCGCGTAGGCGGCCTGCATATACGGGCGAATCAAGGCCAGAACGTCAAGGCGTCCGCGAATCAATCGAGCGCCCGTCAAGGCCAGCTGCAGATCCCAGGCCTTGAGGGTGTTCTCCTGCGAGGTGCTCAGCTTGGACTTGCCGCGAATCGATTTGAGCAGGGCATTGCGTTGCTTCACGATGCGGTCGTAGTCGTTTTTAGTGCCCGCTTCTACCGGGCGCAGGGCTACCAGAAGCTCGTCCAAGAACTTGCGGCGGTTGGACGGATCGCCCTTGATCAGCGCCATGTCCTCCGGCGCGAACAGCACGGTGCGCACCATCCCCAGGATCTCCCGAGCACGAACCGGGTTAGCCCGGTTGATGCGGGCACGGTTGATCTTGCCGCTGGTGATTTCGACCTCGAGCACCGTGGTTTGCGGGCCACGATGCACGGTGCCGCGGATCAGCGCGCGCTCAGCACCGAAATGCAGCAAGGGCGCATCATTGCTGACGCGATGCGAAGAGAGATTGGCCAGATAGCCAACGGACTCAACGATATTGGTTTTGCCGACGCCGTTGGGGCCGATCAGGACGTTGATCCCAGGGGCCAGGTGCACGTCGGCCTGCGCATACGAGCGGAAGCCCGTGAGTGAAAGCTGCGAGATATACACCGAGGTCCTGACAGAGACGAGGTGGTGGATGGCCGAAGCCATCCACCACGAAATTGGCTTAGTTCGAGTTAGGCAACCGAACCGGCATCACGAGGTAGCGATACTGGTCCTGGTCATCCTCATCCAGCTTCTTCTGTCCGGTCAGCATGGCCGGCTTAGGCGCGCTGGTGAAGGAGAAGCGCACGAAATCGGTGTTGAAGGAGTTCAAGCCCTCGGACAAGAAGGTTGGGTTGAAGGCAACTACGATGTCTTCACCGCGAAGAGATGCAACGATAGCTTCTTCAGCCTGCGCGTCTTCGCCGGTGCCTGCATCCAAGGTCAGCTGGCCATCGGTGAAAGCCATGCGAACTGGGGTATTGCGCTCGGCAACTACCGATACACGACGCACAGCTTCCATCAGCTCGCTGGTGCGAACGGTGGCATGGATTGGGGTGTCGCTTGGGAACAGCGAGCGGATCTTTGGGTATTCGCCATTGATCAGCAGCGAAGTGGTGCGACGGTTGGAGCTTTCGAAGCCAACCATTTCGCCATTCTCGCTCATTGCCAGCTTGAGTTCACCGGAGCTGGAGAGGGTCTTGGCGACTTCGCTGAGGGTCTTCGCCTTGATCAGGAAGGAGGTCGAGATTTCTGCCTGGTTTGGAGTCCAGTTGAGTTCACGCAAAGCCAGACGGTAGCGGTCCGTGGCCAAGAAGGTGATCAGATCATTTTCGATTTCAACCTTGATGCCGGTGAGCACTGGCAAGGTGTCGTCCTTGGAAGCTGCAACGATAACCTGCGAAACCGCTTCGGAGAATGCTTGGCCATCGATAGTGCCGGCGATAGCTGGAAGTTCAGGCAGGGTCGGGTATTCATCTACTGGCATGGTGGCCAGGTGGAAACGTGAACGGCCACAGGTCAGCGAGATCTTCGAACCATCGGTCTCCAAGGTGACCGTCGAGTTGGGCAGCGATCGGGTGATCTCAGCCAAGAGCTTGCCGGAAACCAAGATCGAACCCTGCTCCGAAATATCTGCGGGAATCTCAATATGCGAGGAAATCTCATAGTCGAATCCCTCGAGGCGAACCAGGCCTTCATGGGTGGTGATGAGGATGCCAGCCAAAACAGGTGATGGTGGCCGCTGCGCCAGGGACCGGGCAGTCCAGGATACGGCGTCTGCCAATACATCCTTTTCAACGCTGAACTTCACGAAAAATCCGCCTTTCGGAACCCATAAGTCTTAAGTCAGGCCAAGAAGGTAGTTCCCTCGCCAAGTTCTTAAGCATAGAGCAGGTAGTTGCACGTTTTATCCATCTAATCTTGCCACGCCCTGATAGCGCAACGTCAGTTCAGTGAACGAAGTGTGGACGATGCAACAAAAAATCTGTTCTGCACAGGATTTGGCTCGAGGGTGTGGAGTGGACTCGTTATTTGGATGATTAAGGGTTTAAAGGAGAAGTGTTAATAACCCTTGTGGATACTGTGGATAAGGCCTGTAACCCCAGACCCGCCCACGATTGTGCATGTGAACAATCTGTGGTTGAACATGAGACTCAGTTCCACCATCCTGTTGATACTCAGTTCCACGATTTTTAACGTCCACATGGATTGCGCACTTATCCGCAGGTCGTCACCAGATCATCCACAGTTTTATCCACACCTGTGATTTCTCGTGCTTAGTGCTCCCGCTGGCTCTGCTTAATCCGGTTAGTTAGCTCGGTGACCTGATTAAAGATCGCTCGGCGCTCAGCCATGAGCTCACGGATCTTACGATCTGCGTGAATCACAGTGGTGTGGTCGCGGCCGCCAAGTTCGGCACCAATCTTCGGCAGCGACATGTCGGTAAGCTCACGCAGCAAGTACATGGCGATCTGGCGCGCGGTGACCAGGGTGCGAGTACGCGACTTGCTATTCAGCTCATCAATACTCAGTCCGAAGTACTCTGCAGTCTGCTTGATGATGGTCGACGGCGTAATTTCTTGGGCCCCGTCTTCGCTGATCAAGTCCTTGAGCACGGTCTCGGCCAAGGCAAGGTCCACTGGCTGGTTATTCAGCGACGCGAAAGCGGTGACACGGATCAGCGCACCTTCAAGTTCGCGGATATTCGTGGAAATACGCGAAGCGATGTACTCCATGACGTCGCTTGGAGCTGAAAGATTTTCAGCGTCGGCCTTTTTCCGCAAAATTGCGATACGGGTCTCCAGCTCTGGTGGCTGAATATCGGTCAGCAAGCCCCATTCGAAGCGCGAACGCATGCGATCTTCGAAGCCCTGCAGCTGCTTGGGAGGCAGATCCGAGGTGATGACAACCTGCTTGTTGTGGTTGTGCAGCGCATTGAACGTATGGAAGAACTCTTCCTGGGTAGCATCCTTGTTGGCCAAGAACTGGATGTCGTCAATGAGCAGGATGTCGACGTTGCGGTAGGTCTGCTTGAAGCTTGCACCCTCGTCGTCGCGGATCGAGTTGATGAAATCATTGGTGAATTCTTCGGAGTTCACGTAGCGCACGCGGATGCCCTTGTAGAGATGGCGTGCGTAGTGGCCAATGGCGTGCAGCAAGTGAGTCTTGCCTAGACCTGAATCACCGTAGATAAACAGCGGGTTATAGGCCTTGGCTGGCGCTTCAGCAACAGCAACGGCTGCGGCGTGCGCAAAACGGTTCGATGAGCCGATCACGAAGGTGTCGAAGATGTACTTCGGGTTCAGACGGCCGAACTCCTGCGAATTCGAAGGCGGAGTTGGCTGTGGTGCCGGCTGCGGGCGTGGACCAGGAGTCTCAACAACCGCTGGAGCCGACGGCGCAGCAGGCTTAGCCTCAGGTTCATCTTCTTCCAGCTCATCCGAGAGCGAGAGATCAACACTGACAGCGCAACGGATTTCGTCCTGGAAGACTTCTCGCAGTGCTTCATCCAGCGGCTCGCGCAGCTGGGTCTGCAAAATATCTCGGGTGAGGTCATTGGGTACTGCAACTAGGAGCGTCGTACCGATGAGTCCCTGTGGTTTTGCCAGCGATACGAAGGCACGGTAACGCGCCTTGACACGATCATCATCCTCGATCTTCCGGATGACTTGGCGCCAAGAGCTACCAATGCTATTGGTTTCGTCGCTGCTCACTAAGGGCGCCCCGCTTCCGTTTAAATGCAATCTTGGTCACAAGAATCCCGTTTCCAGGCTTCTAAAACGTCGTTTTTTGGACCACGTCTGCATTGATTCTATCCATCATCCACACAGTTATGCACAGCTGCGTGGAAAAACAGGGTGTTATTACTGTGGAAAACGGGTTTTCCCTTGAAATCAAGCGTTTTTCGCTGCGAGATGACTAGCTGTTTTGTGGAAACATGTGAATTTTCTTTCGTTATGCACAGCCGTAATCCACAACTTTGGGGTAGATTATTCACAGGCCGACTCTTGAAGCAGGGAGCTTGGGCAGAACTCGTGCGCCAATTTGACCTGGGGCGCATATTTTTCTATTGTTGTTCAGTCCTATGCGCATCTTTTTGCGACTTGCTCATTTTTGGAAGAGCCCGCGAAAAAAGCGCATTTTATAAAAAGCACGAGCGTCATCCTGTTGTTATCCAGCTAGCTAGTAACGGGTAGTACGCATCATCTAAAACGTTTTGGAGTGTCACCGTGAGCAAGCGGACTTTTCAGCCTAACAACCGTCGTCGTTCGAAGAAGCATGGCTTCCGCCTTCGTATGCGTACCCGTGCAGGTCGTGCCATCCTTTCGGCACGTCGCGGCAAGGGTCGCACCGAGCTGTCCGCATAAATTTGCGAAACAGCTCTTGGCAGCATGATTTCAACGAGCTCAGCTAAAGAGCAACCCGAAACCGATGTTGCCTAAGAATCAGCGACTGCGCCTAGCGCAAGACCTTACAGCCACTGTACGTTCCGGCGTCCGAAGCGGACGCCGGAACGTCGTGCTATATGCACGACACCGAGAAACCGAAGAGTTCCTTGGCGACAGGTTTGGATTCATTGTTTCCAAGGCTGTAGGTATTGCCGTTAAAAGGAACCTCACTAAACGACGAATGCGAGAGATCGCCCACGAGCTGCGGCGCGTGGACGGCGACGTCGATTTTGTCGTCCGTGCACTTCCTGGCGCCGCCGAACTCTCCTGGGAAGAACTCAACTCCCAGGTCAATTCAGCCTTCTCTGCTGTTTTGCGCAAGATTGAGGCGCGCTGATGCGTAAGGACTTAGCTCCGCGTACCGGTTTGCTGTGGTTCATCATCGATATCCCACGCAACATCGTTATCGGGTCGCTCAAGACTTACCGAAAACTCATCTCGCCACTATATGGCGATGTATGCCGATACTTTCCTAGCTGTTCTGCCTATGGGCTCGAAGCAGTGACTCAGCACGGCGTTGTCAAAGGCGCCGGATTGACCACTTGGCGGATCCTCCGGTGCAATCCGTGGTCCCACGGAGGCGTCGACCACGTTCCTGAAGGACCGAGGATTTGGCCAGAAGGCAAACTGCCGAGGATCATAGTTCTGAATCATCCTGTGATTCCCGACGATGAAGACGCCGCGGATAGCGGCCGCAAGGAGCTCGACCACTGATGAACAACTTCCTAGACACGATACTGACTCCGTTTACATACGTAGTCTCGTGGGTTCTGTGGGCATTCCACGAACTGTTCACCACGATTGGAATGAACGCGGATTCGGGTGTTACCTGGACCTTGTCGATCATCTTCCTCGTGCTGCTGATCCGTACTTTGCTGATTCCAGTCTTCGTCAAGCAGATCAAGTCCCAGCGCGCGATGCAGGCACTGCAGCCTGATCTGCGCAAGCTGCAGGCCAAGTACAAGGGCAAGACCGACCAGATGTCGCGTCAGGCTATGGTTCAGGAGCAGCAGGCGCTGTTCAAGAAGCATAAGACCAACCCGCTGTCTTCCTGCCTGCCTCTGCTCGTGCAGATGCCATTCTTCTTCGCGCTGTTCCGCGTTCTGAACGAAGCTTCCCGCGCCAGCGATGACGGGCGTTCGATTGGCGCACTGTCCGCAGAGCACATCCGCAGCTTCGACAATTCCTCGATCCTGGGCGCACCACTGTCCGAGACCTTCTTGGGCACCATCAACTCCGGTGCCATCAACTGGGCCGTGATCATCGTTGCGGTGGTTATGATCCTTGCGATGACCGCATCGCAGTTCTTCACCCAGCGCCAGCTGATGACCAAGAACATGAGCAAGGAGGCCCTAGAAGGCCCGTTCATGCAGCAGCAGAAGATGATGCTGTACATCCTGCCTCTGGTCTTCGGCATCGGTGGTATCAACTTCCCAATCGGTGTGCTGATTTACTGGACCGCTTCGAACCTGTGGACCCTGGGCCAGCAGTTCTGGGTTATCCGCAACAACCCGACCCCGGGCTCGGAAGCAGAGCGCGAACTTAACGCCCGCCGTGCCGCCAAGGGCCTGCCTCCAGTAGGCGTGAAGAAGGAAGACGCTGATGCCGCTGCAGCCGCCGCAGCAGAGCAGCAGGCCAAGGGCCAGCGAGAACAGCCGCAGCGCAAGAACCGTCGAAAGAAGAAGTAGCCATGACTGCAACTGAGAACATCGACGCACCGGACCTGGAAAGCCAGATCGAAGACGATCAGGAAGTTCTGGACGAGGGCGACGTCGCTGCCGATTACCTCGAAGAGCTTCTGGACATTGCTGATCTGGACGGCGATATTGACATCGAAATCCGTGGCGGCCGCACTTACATCTCGATCCTTACCGAGGATGAAGACACCTCGTTGGAGAGCCTCGTTGGCAAGGACGGCGAAGTCCTCGATGCCCTGCAGGAACTAACCCGACTGGCAGTACTGACTGCTACCGGTGAGCGGTCGCGCTTGATCCTGGACATTGCCGGCTACCGCACTGATCGCGCAGAGCTGCTGCGCAAGATCGCTGAAGACGCTATTGCCTCGGTACGCGAAACCGGCGAGAAGATTCACTTGGATCCAATGAGCGCCTACGAGCGCAAGCTCGTGCACGACGTGATCGCCGATGCAGGACTGAACTCGGAATCCGAGGGCGAATCGACCCGACGCCATATCGTTATTTCGGTACTGGACAGCTAAGAACCATCACGCGAGAGCGTGCTGATCGACCTAAGGACCAACGACCATGACTGAGGACCTCAGCCTTACTGCAGAAGAGACCCTGGCTGCCGAAAAGATCTTCGGTGACCGCTTGGATCTTGCCAAGCGCTATGTGGAGCATTTGGCAACCTCGGGCATTGAGCGCGGGCTGCTTGGCCCTCGAGAAGTACCCCGCTTGTGGTCCCGTCACGTGCTCAACTGCGCCGTGATCGAAGAGGTTATGGAGAAGGACGCCGAGGTAGCCGACGTAGGCTCCGGTGCAGGCCTTCCAGGGCTCTGCTTGGCAATTGCCCGTGCGGACCTCAAACTGACGCTGATTGAGCCTCTGGAGCGCCGCTGCATCTGGCTCTCCGAGGTTATCGACGACCTGGGTCTGGACAACGTCACCGTGATGCGTGGCCGCGCGGAGCAGATGGTTGACGTCGTCAACGCACGCTATGTCACAGCACGTGCAGTATCTGCACTGACCAACTTGGCCGGACTGACCATTCCACTGCTACACGGCCAGGGCGAGCTCATTGCCATCAAGGGCCGCTCCGCTGTCGAAGAGATCGCTAAGGCAACCAAGGCTATCCGCAAGCTTGGCGGCAGGGAAACCGAAGTGCTCACTGTGGGCGAAACCATCCTTGCAGAACCAACAACGGTGGTTCGCATCAAGGTTGGCTAAGGTTGACGCGATAGTCTGTTAAATAGTTATAGAAGCGAAATGGCTTTCATCCTCATAGGTTTCGAGGGTGAAGCCATTTCGCAATCTGCATGACTTGTTTTGAATGTTTCACGTGAAACATTATCGGTGCACGCCATGAGCATTAGGTGCATCAATTCACGAGGAGGAGTTTTACCTTTGTCTAAGACTAAGGATTCATCGGATAGCGCGTTTGATTTCAACGACTCGTCCTCGCCTTTGGCTACTCAGATAGCTAGTGAACATCGTCGTCGCGAAGCTTTGGAGGCCCGTAAGGTGCCAATGCCTGAGAAGACCCGCTATTTCACCATTTCCAACCAGAAGGGTGGCGTAGGCAAAACGACGACCACCGTCAACCTTGCCGCCGCGCTAGCCAAGGGCGGACTAAACGTCCTGGTCATTGATATCGACCCGCAGGGCAACGCTTCTACTGCACTGGGCATTGAGCACCACGCTGAAGTAGACAGCATTTACGATGTGCTAATCAACGATCTTCCGTTGTCTGATGTTGTGGCTACTTGCCCAGACTTGCCAACCTTGCAGGTCGCTCCTGCAACCATCCACCTGGCTGGCGCTGAAATCGAGCTGGTTTCGTTGGTAGCCCGCGAGCAGCGGCTGCAACGCGCCCTGGATGACTACGCGCGTACCCGCCAGCGCAAGGGCCTGCCTCGCTTGGACTACGTGTTCATCGACTGCCCACCTAGCCTAGGCCTGCTGACCGTTAATGCTTTCGTTGCCGCTCGTGAAGTTCTCATCCCAATCCAGTGCGAGTACTACGCACTTGAAGGCCTGAGCCAGCTACTGAAGAATATTGAAATGATTCAGAAGCATTTGAACTCCAAGCTGACGGTTTCGACGATACTGCTGACCATGTACGACGGTCGCACGAATTTGGCTGCGCAGGTTGCCAACGAAGTTCGTGAGCACTTCCCAGAGCAGGTACTCAAGGCTGTCATCCCTCGTTCGGTGCGAATCTCTGAAGCGCCGAGCTACCAGCAGACCGTGATTACCTATGATCCTAATTCGACTGGTGCGCTGTCGTACTCCGAAGCAGCCGTAGAGATGGCTGAACGAGGCGCGTAAGACCTTAGAAACGCGTTTCACGCTGGATAACCTGTTTTTCTTATATTTTAGTTTGTTTTGTCAGATTAAACTGATGCGGATGCGAGATCCGCACGGTGAAAACCACGGCTGACGCACTGTGCGCATCCCCGGTTCAATGCCAATAAACAGTAGACTAGTCTCGGGCTGAAATTTCGGATGAAAGGGCGTGCGAAGAACATGGCAGAGAAGAAGCGGGGCTTGGGCAGGGGACTGGGTGCCCTTATTTCCAGCTCGCCGGCGACGGCTGCTCCTGAGGAAAACCACAATGTTTCACGTGAAACAACGCCAGTGGAGCCAGTTGCGGAAGCGCCGAAGTCACGCGCTGCACGTCCCGTCGATATGTTCTTCGAACCAGGACGCAAGTCCTCGCCACCTAAGGCTCCAACCACTCCCGCCAAGCCGGCAAAGCGCGCTCGCGCAACCATGCCTGGCTTGAACACGACTCTTGGGGCAAAGAATCCTCCTGCACCTCAGGAAGACGCTCCGGCTGAAAAACCAGCACCTAAGAAGACCGAGCAGCAGCCTGCAAAGTCAGACTCTCCTGATCTTGTTGAGGTTCCTGGCGCACAGTTCGCTGAACTCGATGTCAAGCTGATTCACCCCAATCGCAAGCAGCCGCGTACCAACTTCGATCAGGAACACATGGATGAACTCATCCATTCGATCCGCGAAATTGGACTGCTTCAACCTATCGTGGTCCGTCCTTCCCGCGAGAAGGATGACGCCCCGTACGAGCTGGTCATGGGTGAACGTCGTTGGCGTGCAACACAGGCGGCCGGCCTAGCGACCATCCCGGCGATTATCCGGGACACGCATGACACTGATCTGTTGCGCGACGCCTTGCTTGAGAACTTGCATCGCTCGCAGCTCAATCCACTGGAAGAGGCTGCTGCTTACCAGCAGCTTCTAGAAGAGTTCAATTGCACGCAGGAAGTGCTTTCTGAAAGAATCGGACGATCCCGTTCGCAGATTTCCAACACGATCCGCTTGATGAAGCTACCTCCGCTCGTGCAGCGGCGTGTTGCAGCTGGCGTCCTGTCGGCCGGCCATGCGCGAGCATTGCTCGGACTGTCCAACAACGAAGTCATTGAGCAGCTGGCGCAGCGGATCATCAATGAGGGCCTGTCCGTGCGAGCGACCGAAGAAGCAGTGGCACTGAGTGACGACAAGCCACGCAAGCCAGCAAAGAAGGCGCGAGAGACCCAGCGCAATGAACGACTGGACTTCCTGGCAACTTCGCTCGCGGACCGCTTGGATACTAACGTCAAGATCCAGCTTGGCAGCCGCAAGGGTAAGGTCAGCATCGAGTTCGCTTCGGTCGATGATCTAAACCGCATCATGCAGGTTATCGATCCGACGATGAACTCATAATTTCATAGACCGGCGCATGTTTCACGTGAAACATGCGCCTTTCTTGTACCTAAGACACTGTTTCACGTGAAACAAGTATTGGAGGGGTGTTTATGCGCTTGCCAAGAATGAAGGCAGCGAATCGAAGTGAATAGTTGTTGGGTAGGCGAAACGCTGCGAATTCCAGACGGGCATTGAGGGGTGCCCGCATGAAGTATCACCATCAGCTGCCCTCTGAGTCAAAGTAACCGTGGAACTAATTACCGACATCCGCTGTTGGGCCACCAAATTGGAGTACGTTCACGTCGGTGGCAGGCGGATGGTGTACCCACGACGCTGTCCGGAGAAGGGGAAAGCGCTGACTATACGACATCGAGTTCAGGCTTGGCCCTGCATCGGTTCTGGCATCGCTGAGTCGAGTGCTGACCATCGTTGCATAACCATTCTCCGGTGCCTGTTCCCGAGGATCTGCAAGCCATTCAGCCTATGGACACCACCACCGCCACTTCATGAATTGCCCAGGGAACGAGAAGATAACAGCACGCATGATTCAGCACTTCTCAATACTTGTCTGACTGAGAGCAAGGAATCGCCCCATCGCGACGCGGATTTGGATAACCAATATTCTGCGTTGGTACGGCATCCGGTTCGCTGAACGCCGGATTTGTTGCACCTTATTCCGGCTGCCTTCCTATGCGAATGAGAAAATGAACTGCAGTAAGCCGAGTTGTTGATGGCTTTCGCAGAGAATACCTGGGTGCCCCTACTCCATCTAATAAGCAATGGATTGTGTCAGTCATGTATGGCTTCCTCGAAAACCGGCGCGCAAGGGGACAGGAGACTATCCGCAATCAGTTGGTTCCGTCTAGTAGGATGCTGAACCCAACTCCGGAAAAGTTGGCCCCAAAAACTAGATGTGGAGGGTTCGAAGGTACGGTTCATCATTCCCGCTTCGGATAGCGACGCAACAGGTCAGAGCACGGACTGCATATAGCATGGTCGAGAACAGCAAAATCAGATAACCAGACAAGCCTCGACAGCTCTGCGAGCAGCAGGCGGGGCGTATAGCGGCGGCGGGAGAGCCGGGATGTCCGGTTAGGGGTTGGAAGCGCGTAGACAGGCCGAGAAGCTCCAGGACAGCCGCGAGGGCCTTATGACATGATGCCGGCAGGGGCATGTTCGAAAGCGGCCCACTAAAACGTGCTGGACAACTCCAGATACTCAAATGCAGCGGCACAACCTAGGCCCAGGCAAGTACGACAATTACGGGATCCGGGCACACAGCCAGGGGAGTGGCTATCGGAAGACTGAGGCTGATTGCCTGATTGCATAGTACTCAGAGGATGACGTCGAATACTCCGTAGGTGAATAGGAACAGTAACTATGAGGATTCAATTCTTAGGGCTGATCGCTCGGCAGATTCTTGACACGCAGTCGGCCCAGATTTTCACGAGTTGTTGCTGGAGTTATTTTTGATACGTAAAACAATCCAGTATTGAGCTTGTCAGCGTGCTGTCCGGAGAGCGGTTAGTGCAGGAAGACAATGGTCCCACCGCAAATACACAGACATTCAGAACCCTCCCACGTTGATGGATAGGGAGGGAACTTCTATGTCTGGACCTGTACTTCATCGGGTGCAGGTAATGTGAGTATTCGACGCCTTGGGGACCACCCAATATTGCCGTTGGGTGCCACTGATATTGCAGTTGGGGACCAGTACCTCCCGCGTGGAAGCCACCGGCCTCCAGCGGGTGCCACCTGATTCTGTACGGCGCCGATTTCCTCGCGTCACGTGTGTCTTCCTGCTCAGTGCCGGCTAGTGCGGTGGATGTTCCGGTCCATGACCATCCTCTGCATGGCCGCCGGAGCCGCCCCTTCTGCAGACACCGCGTGCAGGACACGCAGGACCGGGCCGCGGTGGCGTTCCCTGGGCACGGGCCGCCTACGGAGACGCTTCCCGTCAGGTTCCCCGGACAATGGCTCCGCTATCGCCGGCAGGATGTAGTCCGCCGTGCACGTCTCATCGTTGGCAGTGCCCGGCAGCCTGCAGGGGCGATCGATCGGAACCGGACCTGCTCACATAGTTGCACCCGCCAGACCACTGGCAAAGCGGCTCCCCGCAATGCCACTGGTGGCTCCCACGGACAATATTCAGATTTTCCCTGGGTGGTCCCCACATGCAATATTGCTGGCCCCCAAACAGTCAATTATCCAAATGCACGAGCGGGATCTCATGGGGAACTCACATTCGCCGTAGCAGAATATCGAATTAGGCCTGCAACCTGTGAGATATGTACCGTCGTGATTACATCAAATCCCCAATGGAGTGTCCACGGTAACGCCCTGGGTTGCAACTTGAGAGCTATCGAGGGGATGAACGTGGAGCGGTTGTTGGTGAGACAGGACGAATTAAAGGCCATGAGGTAAATGGGGATGAATGAGGATGACTTGCCACGGGAAGGGCCGACGAGATCAACGCCTGGGTCCATGTGTCGAGTAGCGATCAGATGGTGGCAGCTCCAGCACAGGCGAACCAGACGGCATCGGATATAAATGGGCATGCGCGGTCCAGATTATTCCATTCCACCAAAGAACACCGTTTTCGTTTTCCGGATCAGATACGAACCAGGAACTGCCTAAGCACTCCTCGACGGTCAACGGCAATTGACTCACCAGAGCGTCGATACGAAGTGTTCCAAGGGCCGCTTGTGAATAAATCTCGGAGTCCAGATCCTGACTCAGTGAGCAGATTCTATCGATGACGATTCTCTTTGCAATCGACCTGTAGATCATGGGTTCATACGTACTCTTGGAGATGACCATTAAAGATAGATTTTGTGCTCGAAACCGAACGATCGAGAGAACCAACAACGACTGATCAAGGCAGATAGACTGACGTTCCACATACTCACGTCGGTCAGGCGACACGAGGGTTCGAGCTTGCTTCAAAGGAGAGCGAATACTCTCGAGGTATCAAGCTGCCCTCGGAGTTCTCTATGGCTCGAGGTTGGACTACGTGCTCCAGGGCGGGACTCGCTGCCTGTCCTACACGGTGTGAGACAGTGACTATGCAATTTCAATGCTAGATATCATGTGGAGCCCGGGAGGTTCTTGGGCTAAGCAACAGATGTCAGGAGTCTTCTGTTCGCGCTTTCCGAGAGTTGCCGTGGAAGGTCTAGGCAATCGTGACAGTATCGAATCTGGTTATTGCTCGCGGACCGGAACAGTATCGCGGTTCCCAGCAACCAGGATTATTACCAAGAGGCGGATTACCCCTTAGGCACTCCCTGGCCTGGACCAAAGGTCATTGCTGCGCTGAAGGGACTTGAGAATTCGTATCTCAAACTCTGGGGCTGGAAAAGCGTTGAGGTGACGGAGTTCTGGAGTCGAAGATGCAGCGGTGCAGGGAGTGGATTTCTGATGCAGGGAAGGTGGCATTCCGCGGCCGCCATCACCATAGGCCGACTGGACGCGTAGGCTGAAAGTAAGTCGCTAGTTCCCGAACGGATTCAAGGCCGACGAGCAGCCATATAAGGCGCTGTGGAGGGCATCAGGGATCCGAATCTTTCACGGAAGTGGTCGTCACGAATTCGCATTGGCAGGAACTTGTGACCAACGTTTCACGTGAAACATTGGCCTACTGGAAAACTGATCGATCGCGAGGACTACAGCCAGGAAGGTCCCAGAAGAGCGTAGTGAGCAGTCACTCTACCGCACCTGTGATTGGGCTGCAGTACCCGATACGAAAGAGAAGTGGAGCCTCCGCGGCCCTTCAAGGATTACCGAGGAATCCGTCCTGCTTCTTGGATGATCGAGATTGGGAGGAACATTAGCTCGACCAGCAAAGCAGTTCTGGTCTCGGGAAAATTCTCCACTGAGCACGCGGATACGGGCTGTCCGCTCCGACCGGTCCCTTGCTTCAGCCTCCACTAAGTGGGGCGAATCTAGAGTTGAAGAATCCTTGATGGATCTGAAGCCTCGGCAGGCGCCCATATGCAATGACGGATGAATTCACCAGGACGTGAAGTTCATTCGCCAGGGTTGCAGGCATGAGCAGATCCCCTTATACCGATGCACCATGCGGTGCGATGGGGGGAGTGGCACTAGTCCATCCCGTAACCATAACGCGCACTCTGAGCCAGAGCAGGCTGCCGGGAATCAACTACTATATCAAGATTCTTGACGCTGATTCAGGACTCACATTGGTGCGCACCTCGGCTGAAGCGACAACCTGAGCTCGATGGATCCGAAGTGTAGCTGTCATGGATTCTTGTCGTTCCCTCTTGAATGTCCATTCTTGACGACAGCGGCCAGTAGCCGCGAACCGTAATAAGGATGCCGAAGGCATCTCCCTTAATGCAACGTTTCACGTGAAACATAAACTAGACCACCCTTCGCCCTCCTGGAGTCAATGATGGGAATCGTGTTTCACGCGAAACAACCAGAACGATCTGGAAGCACATGCAGCTCCTTTGCCGCACACAAAAAAGTGACCACGCAGGACGTGGGTACCCCGACCCCGCGGCGAATAGCGAATAATCGTATACCGACTGCCATCAGGCTGACGGCCTATCCTGGGTCCGAGACATAGAAGCTTGCTGATTGTATTAGTAGGCCTCTACGGGCATCGGGGAAGGTCTGCCTAGCGTCACCTCCATGAGCAGACAATGTTCCGTCTATGGCGTGCGACTTGGCCGTAAGGACGTCCGCCCCGGCGCTAAATCCCAGCTAGCACGCACTGCATGTAGGAAGCGAAGAGCATCGTGCGATGCCGAGGAATAGCGTGGCCTTTGGTCCCATACGCGCGGAAGGCGAACACGGGATGTGGCCGTCGAGCCACTTCGGCATAGCAGAGGACAGCCAGAATCGACGCAGAGGCCCGTGGGGTGATACTTCCAGTCAACAGATCCAGATAGCCATAGGATCGATTCATGAGGCCACAGAAGCACGTCCGAGCCGGAGATATGGGTCTTCAGAGACCATAGGGGATAGATAGGCCCGGCAACGCTCCAGATCGTGCCTATAAGCCAGTTGAGCGAATGGAAATCCAAGACGTTCTCAACAGGTAATCCACGCGACGAGGGGTTATCGGCCAAATAGGTTCACGAGAATCTCCGCGGGGCTGACTCAATCCATTCCTGCCTTCGTCCAAGTTCAGAGGAAGCGTTCAGTAAAGAGAAACGCACCGGGTTTTTGGCGCGGGAATTCGAACCAAGCTATCCCTGCACCAGCTTCGCAACAGGTACACACGATGCTTTGGAGTAAGAAGCTCTATGTACCAAAGCCCGAAGTAGTGAGCACCCTAAAGTTCAAAGGAACAGTTAATAGGGCTAAGGACACCACTAATTGAAAGCCACAAGAACCTGCAGGAGGAGACCACGCGAGGGAAAGTACCGGTACGTTGCGTTAGTACTGGCCCTCACGAAAGATGCCTTCCCGAAAGATGGGCAACGCGTCGTTCAGAATCTGTTTATTGCTCTAGGAGCTATTGCAGACTCACATCAAGATGAGCAGCGCGAAGACCACGCTGGCCACAAGCAGGTTGGGATTTCGGGCATTACCTTCGGGAATCAACAGCAGGGCTACCAGCATGAGCCTAAGGCGTTCATCCTTGGTGCAGGTTCTTGCCGCAGGGCTCAGATGCTTGGGTATGGACGGACAGATCTCCAAAGATGATGCGGCGCAGTCTCTCCACGGCAATCGACCTCAGATTCAAGCCATCACCGTCAGGTCGTACCCCATCAATACTCAACAGCCCATGTCCCAGATATGCAGAGGGCGACTACATATCGGCAAGAAACATGCCCTGGGGCCGAAGCCGCAGTCTTACGACATCAAATCACAGGCCGAAGGATTCTGCTCTGTTCACTGCGTACAACTTTCACCAGAGACCGTCCCCTGGAACTCTTGTCGGACCATTCGAACTTTGAAAGAGAGGGCAGCATGGGCTGCCGATGAGGGGCGTCAAAGCAGAAAGCTCGGCGAGCAAGCAGTGGGTATGTGGAAGGGGAGTGCTCCGTTAATTCTCAGGGACTGCGTTGCCACAATAGGTAGACACTGCGTGCTGACCCCACCCAAATACCGAAGACTAAGAGATGCTGGTGCAGCTAGAAAGCGCGTGGAACTGAGTATCGCGGCCATGCGGGGATAGCGCAATCGGCTTGACCCGGATTATCCATGGACAGGACTTGTCGCAGGTTTGATTGAGCTCGGATAGCCCCATGAAGAATGGGTTTGGGTGTACCTCAAAAACCACATCCAACTTGTTAGCCTGTGCGTCGTATCCAGATGCTTTTCTGCGGCCCTTCGCAGTGCCGTCTGGCATTGTGGACCGAAATCGAGGGGTTAGGAAATGAGGAAATTGCGGATCGCTGCATTTCGCATAGAGCATCTAGTTTCAAAATTCGGAACCAAACAAGGTGGCCTGAAACGCCCAGAAGCGAACCCGACCTCCTAGGGCCGATGGCCGAGCAGAAAATGCGCGTCCGAACTGAGGGAACCAAATGGGATGCGAAAACTTTCAGAACATGGCCGTATTTTCTAAAAACAATGAATATGCTTTGGATAAGCGCCGTGACTTCTCTAAAGCGCCTTCAAATCAGGTGACGGGCCAACCTGAGCTGGGGTAAGGGCTGGTTATCGCTAAAACAGGGAATCAAGTGAAGTCGCCACGGGGCCTTGGTTAAAACAGAAGCGGGGACCAACCTTGCGGTTGATCCCCACTTCAATCATGTTCTTGACTTACAGGTATTCTGCGAAGTCCTTCTCGATGACAGCCTTCGGCTTGGCACCGATGGAAGTAGCGACATGCTCGCCGCCCTTGAAGACGTATACGGCTGGGATGCTGGTGATGCCGTACTTCGCGGCAATTGCCTGGTTCTCATCGACGTTGACCTTCACGACGTCGACCTTCGCAGCGTGCTCCTCTGCGATCTGATCCAGGATTGGACCGAGCTGGCGGCAAGGGCCGCACCATTCAGCCCAGAAATCGACGATCACTGGCTTGTCGGCATCCAGGACATCGGCCTGGAAGGTTGCTTCAGTTACTGCTTTTGCGTTGCTCATGAGAGACAACCCCTTTCTGAGAAAACTATTAGGCGGTAGCGAGGGTTTCGGACACGTTGGCCAGGTAGTGCTCCACGTCCTGGGCTGCGGCGCAGCCCGAGCCGGCCGCGGTGATGGCCTGGCGGTAGGTGGAATCGATGACGTCGCCGGCAGCGAAGACACCTGGCAGCGAGGTCTTGGATGTGCGGCCTTCAACGGCGATGGTGCCTTCCGCGGTTAGCTGCAGCTGGTCCTTGACCAGATCCACGCGTGGGTCGTTGCCGATGGCTACGAAGATACCGGTGACATCCACGGTGGATTCTTCGCCGCTGGTGCGGTTCTTCACGACCAGGCCGTCGACCTTGTCGGCACCGTTGATGCCGATGACTTCGGAGTCCCAGATGAATTCGATCTTCTCGTGGGCCAGGGCGCGGTCGGCCATGATCTTCGAAGCGCGCAGCTCGTGGCGGCGGTGCACGACGATGACCTTGGCGGCGAACTTGGTCAGGAACAGTGCTTCTTCCATGGCGGAGTCGCCACCGCCGATCACGGCGATTCTCTGGTCACGGAAGAAGAATCCGTCGCAAGTGGCGCACCAGGAGACGCCATGGCCGGAGAGGCGCTTTTCGTCTTGCAGGCCCAGCTCGCGGTAGGCGGAGCCGGTGGAGACGATGACAGCACGGGCACGGTAGATGGTGCCGTCAGCCAGGGATAGCGTCTTGATGTCGCCTTCGAGGTTCATTTCGGTGACGTCGTCGAAGAGGATCTCGGCGCCGAAGCGTTCGGCCTGCTTCTGCATGTTGTCCATCAGGTCCGGGCCCATGATGCCCTCGGGGAAGCCGGGGAAGTTTTCCACGTCGGTGGTGTTCATCAGTTCGCCGCCGGCAGTGACCGAGCCGGCGATGACTAGTGGGTTCAAATTCGCACGGGCGGTGTAAACCGCGGCGGTGTAACCGGCCGGACCGGAGCCGACAATAATGACGTCGCGGATTTCGTCGTTCTGTGCTGAAGTCACGGGGGTAGAACCCTTTCGTTCTAATAATGCGAGGTGGATAGCAAGGTCTAACCTCACTATCCACCTCAACGCATTGCTTTCGTAAAAAATTCCGCTTCTATTACTTGGCGGAGAATTCACCGATCTGGAGACCGAATGGGCGTGAATCATTGCCGCCGGATGCCTTGCGAGGCAGGTCGGTGATGTCCAGGAATACGTGGGTTCCTTCCATGTAGTCCTTGTCGTCGCCCTTGGCAGTTACCGATACCGAAGGACCGGAGAACGAACCCTTGGCTACTGACGTGGCATCGCCCAGATCTTCGGATTCGCCTACGAGGATTTCGTAGTTGCCGCCGGTGCCGTTCAGGCCCTCGAGGTTGACCTCGGAGATCTTGGACTTCTCGTCCAGTTCCAGTATGAAGACCATGTTGGAAGCGAAGCCACCGAAATCAGCCGTGGTGTAGGAGTACGTTGCGTAGGTGCTCGAGGCGTTGCCGTCGATCATCTGGCCCAGCTTGCCATCGGTTTCGGAGTTCAGCTGCTGATTGCCGGGAACCAGACGGGATACGTCGTCGATCTTCGGAGCTGGCAAGGAATCCTCGGTTGAGTCCTTTTCCTTCTCGGTCTCGGATGGCTTTTCCGGGGACTCCACGGCCGTTGGCTGCTCGCCATCGGCGGTGGTGTTCTTGTCGCCACCAAGGAAGTTGAAAGCGAAGACCACTGCAACAATCAGCACGATGAGCAATACGGCGCCAACCAGCAGGCGCGTTCCCTTAGAACCGCCTTCTTCCTCATCCTGCTCGTCGGCCTGCGGGTCTTGGGCAGGAGCATTCTTGGCGGCTGCCGGGAAGGTCGAGGCCTTTGGAGCGGCGGCAGCGGCGACACCCGCAGCGGCGCCTGCGCCGGCTACGGTCCCGGCTGCTGCAGCGTTCTTCTTCTTTGCCGGCTTCTCTTCTTCCGCGGCAGGCTCCTGGGTAGGGTTGGCCGGGGTTTTGCCCTTGGACTGCGCAGCGGCAGCCAGGGCTGCGGTTGCGGTGACATTAGGCTCGTCTTCGTCTTCCAGGCGGGAGACCTTTGGCTTGTCTTCGGCCGCTGGCTTTTCAGTTGGCGCAACCGGGGTAGCCATGGTGGCAGGAACATGCTCATTAGGCGCAGTCTGGTCGAACTGTTCCTCTTCAGGCTGCTCCTGGTTCTTCTTGCCGAAGCGGTTCTTCAGTCCGGCGAAGCCGCCAGCCAAGGCGGAACCGATCTTGCCCTGCTGCTCTGGTTCGTCCTCGTACTGCAGCTGGTCGTAGTACTCGTTGTCGTCTTCATAGGTCTCTGGGACGGCCTGGCGGGACTCGCCGAAGATTTCGGTGCCCAGGGTGTCGGTGAAGAACGGCTCAACGTATGGAGCGTCGTCGGTTTCCAAAACCAGGTCCAGCAGGTCCGAGGAACGCGCGGTGTTGGCGACGAGGTAGGTCTGGTTGGCATCGGTGATGCCCAGATCCAGCACCTGAACGTTCGAAGCGCGCTCGCCCATGGCGATTTCGCGTGCGCTCGTTGCCAACTGCGAGGAATTCTCCACGGAAGCCACCATGATGCTGACCGAGCGGTTCAGTACCTGGTCTACGCCACCGAGTACCAAGTCTCCTTCAGCTGAGGAAAGGACACTCTCGGTTACTTGGTAGCGACCGCTGAGGACAGAGCCGACATCGATTGGCTGCGACACGTGCATCTCCAAGGGGTTGATTTTGGTTCGGTGGCGGTCCACAGACCACCACCTGTCATGTTACCGGTCAGATCAAGCTATTTGGTGCCTATTTGCCCAGAATCACTAGCAAGTTTCAGCGGACCATCAGCGATTGAGTCCCGGGATTCTGCGAAGGATCGGGCCGAGGAACGACTGGAGCTCTGGGACCTTGGTTTTGTATAGCAAACCAATGAAGACGATACCCATCACCAGAGCGACAATAGCCACCGAAATCAGGGCGCTGAATACGGAGTCGTAGGCGAATCCGAAACTGAATCCACCCAGCAGCCAGAGCGCTATGCAGCCAATAATGGCGGAGAGCGTAGCCATCCACCCGACTCGAATGTAGGTGTCGATAACCGAGGAAACACCGTAGTTGCCGTAGCGGCGCTTGATCAGATAGTGGGTGCCGATGCAGGTCAGTACGTTGGTCAAGCCGTAGATGAAGGCAATCGCGGCGGCGATATGCAGCGGATCGACCACGGCGGCAGCAGCGAACGCCAAGATCAATCCGACCCCGGCGGTGGCCGACTGGATCAGCATCGGGGTGCGGGTATCTTCCTCTGCGTAGAAGACACGCAGCATGAAGAACTGCAAGGACTTGAACGGCAGGCCAAGCGCGGTGAGCACCAGCAGCTGCCCGAGAGCGCCCGCGGCCTGCGCCGCATTCTCGGAGTTACCGGCAAACAGCCTGCCCAGAGGACCGGCCAGCACGATGAAGACCAGCGTGCAGAACACGATGGGGATGGCGGTGGAGCGCATGCCCTGATTCAGCAGCTTGCCAACGTCCTTGCGGCGGTTCTCGGTGAAAGCCCGGGCGAAGTCGTTGAACAGCACGGTGGCAACGGTCAGCGCGAACAACGAGTGCGGCAGCACGGTGATCAGCTGCGATGTGTTCAACGCGTACTCGCCAGCTACCGAGGCGGCCTGTTCGGAAGGCAGCTGCGCTCGAGCTGCGGTAGCTCCCGACACGATCTTGGAGTACACCAGCGAGGAGAGGTTGCCGATCACCATGGCCGCTAGGGTCCAGATCGCCAGCTTGCCCACGTGGCGCAGGCCCATGCCACGCCATTGGAAGTCCAGGGTCAGTTTCAGCCCGGTCTTCTTCAATGGCCAGAACAGCGCCACCGACTGCAAGACGATACCCAAGGTGGCACCGCCGGCCAGCCACATGGTCTTGACGCTGCTCCAATCCTGCATCGGGTCGCCCGAAGAATAGGCGCCGAAGGTCAGGATGAAAGCGCCAATGACGATCAGCTGAATGATGTTGTTGACCGCAGGAGCCCACATGAATGCGGCAAATCGGCCATTGGCGTTCAGTACCTGGCCCAGGACCGCATAGAGCCCATAGAAGAAAATCTGCGGCAGCGACCAGTAGGCAAAGGCCGTCCCCAACGCGATCATCGGTTCGGTCCAGTTACTGGTGAGCACCGTGATCAATGGCCTGGCGCAGAGCGTGAGGATCAGAGTCAGGATCCCCATGCCCACGATGGTCAGCGTCACCAATTTTGAGGTGTACGCGGCGCCGCGGTCCTTGGCCTTGGCGGCCTTGATCAGCTGCGGGATGAGCACGACGTTGAAAATGCCGCCGGCCAGCAGCATGTAGATGATGGTCGGGATGATATTGGCTTTTTCAAAGATGTCCGCCACCGAGGTGACCGAACCAATGGCCATCGCCAGCAAGGCCGTGCGCACGAAGCCCAGCAAGCGGGATACCATCGTGCCGGAGGCCATCAGGGCATAGATCTTGGAGCGCGAGCCAGCCGGTTGAGCTGTCTGCTGCTGGGGAGGTCCGGCGATTACGTCCATGGCTCCGGTGTGTGCCTGATCGGCGCCGACAGATGGATTAGGAACCTGAGACATGCTTTGTAAGGACCTCGCGTGCCAGATCAGCGATCCGGCGCTCATTAGGGAAGGACAGGCGCTTGCCCAGGGAACCCAGGGGGACCCAGGCAACATCGACGGCTTCATGATCGGGATCATTCTCGATCGTCAGATGCCCGCCGGTAGCTTCCAGCAGAAAATGGTGCACGGTCTTGTGCACACGGTAATTCGTCACGGTGAACCAGTAGTCGACTGAACCCAGCGGGGCGAGGATGCGTCCGGCAATGCCGGTCTCTTCCTCGATTTCGCGGATAGCCGCTTCCTCATTGGTTTCCGCACCCTCCGGGTGGCCCTTGGGCAGGCACCATTCCAGTCGTCCGCCGCGGTTGTACCGGGCAATGATTGCCACTGGGAAGTTGGGGTCGTTGAAGTCGATCACGATGCCTCCGGAAGAGACTTCTTCCACTGTCGGCAGGCTCGTGTGACCGCCAGTTGCCTGCGCACGAGCCATTGACGCAGTCAATGGGGTGCGCTTTGGGGCAGACGGGATCGGTCGGTTCATGGAACCACTCTATCGAGAAAGTACCGTTCGCCGCCTGATCGACGTGGACAAGTAAGTTATCTCGCAGGCAAATTCGCTGAAATTTCAAGCATTCTTCCTGGATTTCTGGCACGCTTAAGTAACTATGCATGCACTTCCCTCGCCTGACGCGCTGCGTCAAATCCTGCCCTCGGTCATTTTCGACTTGGCCGACCGTTTTGTTCGGGCGGGCCATGAATTGTCGCTGGTAGGTGGGCCGGTTCGCGACCTTTACTTGGGACGCGTATCCCCGGACCTCGACTTCACCACCAGCGCTCGCCCGGATGAAACTATCAAGGTGATTTCCGGTTGGGCCGATAACGTCTGGGATGTGGGACGCGAGTTTGGAACAATTGCCTTTAAAAAGGGCGAATACACGCTAGAAGTAACGACCTACCGCGCAGATGCCTATGACAAAGAGTCGCGTAAGCCGATCGTTGCATTTGGCGATAACCTGCACGACGATCTCTTCCGTCGCGACTTCACCATGAACTCGATGGCACTGCGCTTGCCACAGCTCGAGCTGGTGGATCCTTTCGACGGCGTGAGCTCCCTGGAAGATGGATCCATCCGCACCCCTGGTGCTCCGGATATCTCTTTCTCTGACGATCCGCTGCGCATGATGCGCGCTGCCCGTTTTGCTTCGCAGTTGAAGATCGAAGTCAGTCCAGAGGTTCGCCAAGCCATGAGCGAAATGACCGATCGGATCGACATCATTTCCGCCGAGCGAGTCCGCGACGAGCTGGTCAAGCTGATCAACGGTGCTGACCCGCGGGCGGGCATCGACCTTCTGGTGGAAACCGGCCTGGCCGATAAGGTACTGCCCGAAGTCTCGGCACTGCGCCTGGAGATTGACGAGCACCATCGCCACAAGGATGTCTACCAGCATTCGCTGACCGTGCTTGAGCAGGCCATGGCGTTGGAAACCAATGAAGAAGGACCTGTTCCCGGCCCGAACTTCGTGTTGCGCTTCGCGGCACTGATGCACGACATCGGCAAGCCGGCGACCCGCAAGTTCGAACCAAGCGGCGCCGTATCCTTCCGCCACCATGACATGGTGGGTTCCAAGCTCGTCAAGGTGCGTATGCGCGCCCTACGGTTCGACAAGGAGACCACCAAGTCGGTTGCCCGGCTGGTCGAGCTGCATATGCGCTTCTATGGCTACGGCGAGGCCGGATGGACCGACTCGGCGGTGCGCCGTTATGTTACCGATGCTGGAGACCTGCTCGAGCATCTGCACCGCCTGACCCGTTCGGACGTCACCACGCGCAATCGCAAGAAGGCTGACCGCCTGGGATTTGCCTACGATGACCTCGAGGCGCGCATCGCGCAGATTGCCGAGCAAGAGGAGCTGCAGTCAATCCGCCCGGATCTCGATGGAGAACAGATTATGCGCCTGTTGGAGATCAAGCCGAGTAAGGTCGTTGGCCGAGCGTACAAGTTCCTGTTGGAACTGCGGTTGGATGAGGGTCCACTGGGTGAGGAAATCGCCACCGAGCGCCTGCGCGCTTGGTGGGAAGAGCAGCCTGAAGCCCAGGATTCGGCTACCGAGAGGTAACCTCTGACCTGAATATCAATGCAAAAGCACCTGAAATCCGCATGGATCCGGGTGCTTTTGCCGTCCCCGGGAAAGTGCTTAAAGTTTTTGCTTTAATTTGTAGCGCGTCGGGGTTAATCCATGTATGCTGAATACTGTGATTGGGAAGTCTCAATGAGACTTGCGGATCGAGAAAACTTTTCAAACAGGCCCCATGGTATCCATGGCTGGCTGAGAGCAGATTTTAGGAGGTGGCGAAATGATTAATACCAATTGGTACACAGAGACTCATCGCGGAGCGCGATTTATTGGCGGCTCTCCAATGTCTCGTCTGTGCAAGCGCATTTCCCCAACCTCCGGACAAGCGGATTTCTAACTCACGGTAAATCCCGCCTAAGTTCCTGAGGTTGCAGGTCAGTAATCGACTCTCACCCTTAGGAACTTTTTTCATGCCTAGTCCACTGTTCTCCTCATCCGCTCAACGGGCAGTTCGCACCTCGGAATTAATCTTCGCAGGACCAGAAAGCCTGAAAGCTCGCGCAATTTCAACCACGCGCCAAGATCTTCCCTCCCCTTCGACTTTGACCGAAGGGAGGGACAGCAAATGAAAAAGCGTCAAGATAAGCGCAAGTTCACCAACCTTGATAGCACCGAGTTCAACCGCCGCATGCGTCAGCGTGAGCTGAAGAACCACGTGCCACCAGAAATGTACCTACGAATTCGCTAAGCCCGGCAACGCCATTACCGTTGCCAGCTAACAAGAATCCGAGGTACCAGTGATGAACTCGCAAGGCATCGCCAAGAGGCCCGCCGGCCTGCAAGCCGGCGGGCTTCTCCGCATCCAATGCACTTTCGAATACAGCAATGGCCAGGACCGAAAGGTCCTGGCCATTGCTTTTCCGCTACCGCGGAGGGTTAGCGCTCGATGTCGCCGCGAATGAAGGCTTCCACCTTGCTACGTGCGGTCTCATCGTCGTACTGCTCTGGTGGCGACTTCATGAAGTAGCTCGAAGCTGACAGGATCGGGCCGCCGATGCCGCGGTCCAGGGCGATCTTCGCTGCGCGTACAGCATCGATGATCACACCGGCCGAGTTTGGCGAGTCCCATACTTCCAGCTTGTACTCCAGGTTAACTGGAGCATCGCCGAAGTTGCGGCCCTCGAGGCGGACGAACGCCCACTTGCGGTCATCAAGCCATGCAACGTAGTCGCTTGGGCCGATGTGCACGTCGTCTTCGCCCAGGGCTGCGGAGGTGTTCGAGGTGACTGCCTGGGTCTTGGAGATCTTCTTGGATTCCAGACGCTCGCGCTCGAGCATGTTCTTGAAGTCCATGTTGCCGCCAACGTTCAGCTGGTAGGTGCGGTCCAGAACCACGCCGCGGTCTTCGAACAACTTGGCCATCACGCGGTGGGTGATGGTTGCGCCGATCTGGCTCTTGATATCGTCGCCAACGATTGGCACACCGGCGTCAGTGAACTTCTGCGCCCACTCTGGGGTGCCGGCGATGAATACTGGCAGGGCATTGACGAATGCAACGCCTGCGTCAATGGCGCACTGTGCGTAGAACTTGGCGGCCTGCTCGGAACCAACTGGCAGGTAGCAAACCAGGACATCGACCTTGTTGTCCTTCAGGGACTGGACGATGTCTACTGGCTCCGCTGCAGACTCTTCGATGGTCTCCCGGTAGTACTTGCCCAGGCCGTCCAGGGTGTGGCCGCGCTGAACGGTCACTCCGGTGGTTGGAACGTCGGCAATCTTGATGGTGTTGTTCTCGCTGGCCAGAATGGCTTCCGAGAGGTCGAGGCCGACCTTCTTGGCGTCGACATCGAAGGCAGCAACGAACTGAACGTCGCCAACGTGGTACTGGCCGAACTGAACATGCATGAGACCGGGAACGGTGGAATCAGCATCGGCGTCTCGGTAGTACTCAACACCTTGGATAAGGGAAGTGGCGCAGTTGCCTACGCCTACGATGGCAACGCGAATCGGGTTCGCCGACACATGAACTCCTTATTGAAATGTATAAAACCTTTGGGCAATAGGGCGCGCAGAAGCGCATCGCGCAAATTGACCCATAATGATCTTAAGTCTTAATGGAGCGCAAACATTCCCAATCGTGCCCGTTATCACCGAATAACTATTGGGGAGCCGTTTCTGGGCTAGCGATGCCGAGTGAATAACTGCACTGTCTCCGCGAAGAAATGCCAAGAACTAGTAAAGCACCTAAGGCTGGAACACTCCTGACGAATCCTATGGATTCAGTCCATGTGTTGAGTTCATGAGCAAAGAATGTTTAGCTCATGACCAAGAATTGGCGCCATTTCTGCGGGTTTGCCCGAAGTGGTGTCGCAACTTCACCAAAACTCTGACTAGCGGTGCTGGCAACGTGGTTCTGAGGCGATGGCGCAATGGCTGGCGGCGAATATGCGCCAGCATCTCCGGATCAGTGCGCAGCTTTCCAGCTCGAGCTCGCTGCGCGAGAACCTCGAGAGACTGAACGAAACTGTGGTCCACCCGGTGGAAGTAGTTTTCCCGCAACCAGGCTTTGGTTGGTTCACCGAAGCTCAAACCGGCCACATCATCCAACGTGCCAATCACGCCGGAGGAGACAAAGACTGTGTTGATCATCTGCGCACTGACGCCAAAGTCGGAGAGGACCAGCGTTGGCAAGCCGCGATCAAGAGATTCCAAGGCAGCAGTCGAAGACACCGTTACCAAGGCGCTGCCATCGGCCAACGCTTCACTCATCGATCCGGTATCGAAGCGAAGCCGCGAATCGGTGCCGATTCGCAGCTCGGACTGCAACTTCTTGAACAGCGAGTCGTAAGGGAACGCCTCGAGATGCGTCTGCGGCTCACCGGCCTTGGCTCGCAGCTTGACGATCACCTCAAGCTCGGGATTCATCCTGCTGGCCTGCTCTAGAGCCAGCAGGATCGACTCGCGTTCGCGCTCTTGGGTAGGCACCTTCGCTTGCGGCGCGAATACCAGGCGTTCGACAACCTGCTTTTGCGCTGGTGGGAAACCTGCAGACTGCAAGAACGGCAGCTTGCTGACCATTACGGTCGGCTGATGCCCGGCCTGGCCTTCGATCATGAAGGAGAAATCACGGGCTTCTGCATGCGAATGGCAGATAAACGCATCGCCGGCTCGTCGATAGTTCCACCCCTTCTGCGTGGCGGGGAAGGCCACTCCGGGCAGGGCAGAAACCAGTGCGGTGCACCGGCCCTCAGTCGGTTCGGTGCGAAGCATGCGAGAGTAAATCTCGGCAACTACCGGTCCTGTGGCCGAAGCGAAAACAATATCCTCATCTACGGTGTCGGCTTCCAATTGCGATACGGAAATCACCTGCAGAATATCCGGATCCAGATCCGTGCCTTCAAAGGCGGCCGCGATCTGCTCGGCAGTGGGCATCACCGGGGTCCGCGCCAAATACACCTTGCGATCCCATGCCGGACCTAGGCGGTTAAGGAAGCTCGTGGCCAACTTCAGATAGGAATCCGAGTCGGCAATGGCCAGTATTGATGGCTTCATCGGCTGATTCACACCTTCAATGAACTAGATAGGTGCTCGCGCAACTCGAATGGGGTACTAGGGGTCCACCAGCTATCAAGCACGGCTTGCGGATATAGGCAACGGGCCTCAGGACCCAGCAACAGGCGTAGGGATGGAATCACCGTGGAGGGCAAGGCTCGGATCTCCTGGCCCGGTCGCAGGACTCGCAAACGCATTTCGATAGGAACGGTGTGCTCCTTGAGCACCACCTGATCAATCTTGGAGATCTTCTCCAGCATTTCGGGAGTTTCACGGCGATGCGGGAAGTACGCGACCGGCCCTTCGGAAGCGATCTCTTCAATCCAGCGCAAGTACGGCTGCTCATGAATCAGCTCATCGGCGACCATCGCCGAACCAATCAGCAGGGTAGGCTCAGTGAACTGCTCGGCCACCGGCTGCGTAGCCAGCCACTCAAACTTATGCTGCGCAAATTTGATCCCCAGATCAGCCATCTTCTGACGAGATACCGGGTCGACAAACAGCGCAGAAACGATCAGCAAGCGATCTTCACGGGCCAGCTGGCGCAAACGATGCCAGGTCGCCAATCCCATTGCGACGCGTGCCGCAGAGTTCCTGGTCCGGGCGCGCACCAACGGGGTGGGATCATCAGAAATCAGCTGCTTGATCAGGGCCAGCGTAGCCATGCCATCATCGATGATCACGATTTCCTTGGCCCGCACGCCTGCTAGCAACGTGCGCTGGATCTTGCCCGAATAGGCGTCGCCGGTGACATAGCGATCGGCAGGGCCCTTTGGCTGCGGAGGTTTACGCGCCGCCGGTTCAAAATGTACCCCTGCAGGGGCATGATTCAGCATTGCCTGCGTCGTGGCTTCCAGGGGCATTCCCTGACGTGGGATGATTCGAATGTCTGTGCCCAGCATCCCCGCGGCATGCGTTTCTACCGCGGAAAGCAGCTGCAGTGGCGACTCCACCCAAACGTGCGCCGTGCCGAAACGGGGGCGCGGCACCTCGTGGGTGTCATGTTGAGTCAGTTTCATCATGGTGAGGGTCATTTTGCCAGTCGGCTCAGGGATTTGGAAAGCGTATCGAGCTGCCTGGAACCATTGCGCAGTACACGGCGCGACGCCCCGCGGACTTTCGAAGGCAGCGAGCGGCGCGAGCTGATGTGAGCCCAGCGTGGAGGCAGCTCCAGCTTGGTGATGCGGCGACGCTTGAAATGAGCCGAGAACTCCGGGTAGTGCGCGGTCAAGAATGACTCTGCCTGCTCGCGCAGGTGAGGCAGCTGGGCGGACTGCATGCAGTAAGCCACGGCAATCAGCAGTTCGGTGAGGCGATCGCTGTCGCCGCCGTGCGCTGGAACCGGCAGGTCCTGGACGAACAAGGCATGAATGATGGACAACGGGATGCGGTTGGAATTCTCGTAGGGAGCCAGCGCCTGGAGCAGTCTGCCGGTGCCCACAGCGTAGACCTCGGTATCCAGGATGTACTTGGCGGTGGCCAAGCCCGTGGAGAAGCAAGAGATCACCACAGATGGACGTACCGCTGCGATGACGGTTTCGGCCAGGTGATCGGTATTGACCAGCCGAAAATCCAACCCCATGTCCTTGGCAGCCGCAGCCAAGCGGGCCGCTGAGGTGGCGCTGGCCGACGGGTGCGCCTTGAACAGGACGGTGGAAATCTCCCGGCGGGTTACCTCGTTGAGCATCTCCAGATGCAGCTCGAATTCTTCCTCGGCATCCATCAAGCCCAGGGAACCCAGATACTGCCCGAGGATCAGTGCACTGCCGGTTGGCAAATCGAATTCTGCTCCCTGAGCCAGTTCGCCAAAGACGGCAGCCAAGTCGCCGGTGGCCAAGACCTCGCGCTGCGGCTCGAGCTCTGCGAGCAGGTGAGGCTGCAGTCCTGGAACCAGGTCCACATGGATGGTGCCCATGACGCGCTGGCGCAGCGGCATTGGCAACCGATTGCGGGTTGGGCCATAGGACATCAAGCCGTCGGAGTGGATCCACAGCTGGGCATCAAAGAAAATACGCGCCAGCGCACGCGCGGGATTGACCTGGATGGATTCCAGAACCAAGGTCAAGGGTTCATTGCCTAGATCCCAGGCGCTGCGCAGGAGGCATTCGAAAATATGCAGTTCGTCCTCACGCGGGCTGAACTGTGCCGGGCGACGCGGGGAGGTGAGCGCAGCGTAATCCACCACGCGGTCAAAGCGGGCGGCAAGCTTCTCAAAGCCCGGAACTTCGTCCAACGCAGTAGTCAGTTCCGGAACCTGCGAGCCGTTAGCCAAGACGAGAATGCGTTCATCTGCTTCGGGGAGCAGTCCTGCATCGGCCATCGCGGCCAGAGAAGCAAGCTGGAAGTAGCTGCTGGCTTCAATCAGTGCGATCACTTGGCGGCCCCGATCTGACCTGGCTGGAGGAAGGAGAGAATATGGCGGCGGCGGGCAACGTCCATCTCGAGGGCGACCTGGCGGGCCATCGGCGCATCAACGGTGGTGAATACCTGGCGCAGTTTCTGCTTCATCTCCAAGCGGACTTCCGGCGGGTAGTTCTTCGCGCGCTTTTCGTGGTGGCACACGATGGCGAAGAACTGGCGCATTGCCTTGGGCAGGTGGCGATCCGCGTCCGGATGCAGGCGCACCTCGGTCAGGATCTGCGAGTAGGCCGGAATGAAGCCGAGCTGACGGTGGTCGAAGACCTGGGTCAGCGAGCCGGGCAGGCCCCGGCGGTAGAACACCCCAGGGGAGGAAACGACGGAGTAGCGCTCGGTATTCAGATGCAGCTTCCACAGCCAGAGGCGGTCCTCGGCGCTGTGCAACTGCGCGTCGAAGTACATCAGTTCGCGGGTGCGCATCAGGTCGGTGCGGTACATGCCCGCCCACACAAAGGCGTAGTCCACCATGGACGGCGAATCGATCGGTTCAATGTCATCGGCCGGGTTCAGCGGCATGCCGCGCAACGCCTGCGGGGCCCGGTGGATGACGCGATTGGTGCCGGTGACACGCACATGATCGCAACGCACGAAGTCCACATGCAGCTCGGTCAAGGATTCCGCCAGGGCTTCCAAGTGCTCGGGGGAGTACCAGTCGTCGGGGTCGAGGAAGGTGAAGTATTCGCCGGTGACCTGTTCCAACCCGGCATTGCGGGCAGCAGACACTCCGGCATTCTCAGGCAGTGAAATCAGTTTCAGGCCAGGCAACTGGTCTTGGTAGCTGTGTACCAGGGCAGCAGTCTGGTCATCGGAAGCGTCATCAACCACGAGCACTTCCAGCTCCCAGCGTCCCAGCTTCTGCCGGACCAGGGATGACAAGGCATCGCAAATATATGCTTCTTGGTTATAGGCGGGGATAACCACGGAAATGCGCCCGGGGATCAAACTCATCTGTGCTTCTAGGCCTTCCTCATGCAGACAAAAATAAACGGCGGTTGGACCCGTCGGTGAGTCCAACCGCCGGATACGTTGGCGTGCTTAGGCGTCGACGCGGCGCAGGCGCGAGAGCGGTGCCAGCTCGCCTGGGAAGACCTTCTTCACGCCGTCACCCATGGCCTGCTCGAGGATGCGGATGTCGCGGATCAGCGACTCGAAGCCCTTTGGCTCCAGCGACGAGGCCTGGTCCGAACCCCACATGGTGCGGTCCAAGGTGATGTGGCGCTCGACGGTCACTGCGCCCAGTGCGACAGCGGCCAGCGAGATCTGCAGGCCGCGCTCGTGGCCCGAGTAGCCGACTGGGACCTGGTAGCGGTCGCGCAGGGTCTCGATCATGCGCAGGTTGGCCTCTTCAGGAGGCAGCGGGTAGGTGGAAGTAGCGTGCATCATGACCAGGTTCGAGGTGCCCAGGGTCTCGACGGCCTTGTCGATCTGCTCGATGGTGGACATGCCGGTGGACAGGATGATCGGCTTGCCGGTCTGTGCCAGCGCCTTGAGCAGCTCGATGTCGGTGACCGATGCGGAAGCTACCTTGTGGGTGACTGCACCCTGCTCTTCCATGAACTCAACCGATGGAACGTCCCATGGCGAAGCGAAGGCGTGCAGGCCCTTGGAGGCTGCGTAGGAGATGAGTTCCTTGTACTGAGCCTGGTCGAATTCAACGCGGTAGCGGTAGTCCAGGTAGGTCATGTCGCCCCATGGGGTGGAGCGGATCTTGTCGCGCATGTCCATCGGGGTGGAGATGTCCGGGGTGCGCTTCTGGAACTTCACTGCGTTGGCACCGGCTTCAGCGGAGATATCGATCAGCTGCTTGGCGATCTCGATGTCGCCGTTGTGGTTGATGCCGATCTCGCCGATGACGTAGACCTGCTGGCCTGCGCCAACCTGGACGTCGCCGATAGCAACTGGCTTGATGTCAGTAGTCATGGAAGTCATGGGTATTGCCTTTCAGTGGGTGAAACTTGGAGAACTCTTGGTGGCGGTGCGTGCGGCGAGAACCAGTTCGGCTAGTTCCCGTACCGCTCCGTGCCCGCCCTTGCGGGTCAGTTTGTGCCGTGCTGCCAGGTGCACATCTTCCTGGGCGTCGGCCACGGTGATCGGCCAGCCGACCAATGCCATCGCGCCCAGATCGTTGATGTCGTTGCCCACGTAGGCAACACGAGCCGGATTGATGGATTCGTCAGCCAACCAGCGGGCCAGGTATTCGGCCTTGTTGTCGATTCCGTGGGCCACTTCGACCTTCAGCTTGGCGGCGCGGGCGGCGACAACAGGGTTGGTTTCCTTGGAGAGAATAAGGAACTTCACTCCAGCGGCCCGCAGCCGGGCCACTCCCATTCCGTCGGAACGGGAGACGCGCACGGTTTCGGTTCCGTGCTCATCGACATACGCGGTGTCCGGGGTATGCACCCCGTCGAAATCCGTGATGACCGCATCGACTTCGATCGGTTCCTGGTTGGCCGGAACGGCCAGCCCAGCTAGCAGCAGGTCTGCCTCGGTATCGATGTCGATGCCGTGCCCTGCCGGAACCTCGTGAACCCGGACCTTTCCGAAGAAACGGTGCCCTGCCTCGCGGAATCCCTGGGTATCCATCACATAGAAGGCCCCGGTTTCGCGGAAGCGCGGTTCGCGATCCTGGCGACGCGGACGGTGCAGCTTGTCGTGGCCCACGGCGATTGCTTCGCCCTGCGGATCCAGGCCCCAATGGAAACCGTGGTCCGCAACAGCTGCGAAGCTGACGTCGGCGCGTTTCGAGGAAACTGCCGCAATGGCTGCGTCCAGATCCTTCGGATCGATGAACGGGCTGGTGCACTGGATGAACACGGTGATCTCTGGCTGAGATTCCGCATTCGCTAGCGCGTGGAGCAGAACAGACTCGCTGCTGGCCGTGTCGCCGGCGATATCTGCCGGTCGATCGATGACTCGCGCCCCGTAGCGAAGCGCTTCGGCCTTGATCTGCTCATGGTCGGTACTGACCACGACGTCGCTGACTGCCGCCGCGGACCTGGCTGATTCGATTGCGCGGCCCAGCAGCGATTTGCCGCCGATCTCACGCAGGTTCTTAAGCCGGATGCCCTTGGATCCTCCCCGGGCGGGGATGATCGCCATGGCATTTGGCTGATTGGTTTTGCTCACGAGTAAGACGCTATGGGCACAAGTTAACTAAGAGGGGGCATCTGGGTTAACGCACGGTGAAGTGCCGGTGTAATCACCTGTCTATTTGCTGAATGCGAGGTCAGCAAGCGTTTTATGTACTTGGGAGTGAACCGGGAGAGGGGTTTCGAGCAATCGGGTTCGCATAAAAGATCAAAGCGACTAATGAAACATGAGTGTGCAAGGCGTAGCTGAGGCACAGAACATTTAGGCTGGAGGGTATGCACGAGCCAAACCAGTCACAGCCCACGCGTGGCCCCCTGCGGATTACCGTGCCATCACGCGCTGACGGGTTCCTTCGACAGTTCACCGCAATGATCGGTGGCCCGCTTGGACGACACAGCGATCCAGGCCGAGTCGATCCTGGATTCTTCAGCGTGGAACGGGTCATTATTCTGATGACGACCGTGGGCGCATTGCTGATGCTCCTTGCTAAGAACCCTTGCCGGATCAAGGGGTGGACCGGAAACAACCCATACGCCTATGCGTGCTACAGCGACTGGGTTCCGCTGTTTTCCGCTCGCGGCTTCGCCGAGAATCCTTGGGCACCCTTTAGCGCCACCGCGGAGTTCGAATACCCGGTACTGATGAGCACGGTGGCCTCGGCCGTTGCCTCGATCATCCCTACGGGGATCGAAAACCGTTCCCTGCTGTACTTCGATATCAACCTGTTGCTCGTGGCGATCCTGTGGATGGTCACCGTGATCGCCACCTTGCGGATGACCGGGCGCCGTCCGTGGGATGCGGCAATGGTTGCTATCGCCCCGGGTATCATCCTGGCCGGCAGCATCAACTGGGACATGTGGGCTGTGGCCTTGCTGGCCCTGGGTATGCTGGCATTCGCACGAAAGCACACCGTTCTTGCCGGGGTGCTGATCGGTTTGGGTGCCGCGATGAAGATTTATCCGTTCTTCATCCTTGGCGCGGTGCTGGTATTGGCCATTCGCACCGGCAAGCTCAAGACCTTCTGGGTGACTGGCGGAACCGCGGCGGCGACCTGGGCACTGGTGAACCTTCCCTATGCGCTGGCGTTCCCCAACTCGTTCATGCACTTCTTCAATTTCTCTTCTGAACGCGGGGCAGGCTTCTCCAGCTTCTGGCATGCATGGAATGTCATCGCCGATAACAGGGAAGGGGTCCCGCTCTTTGAAGCCGAACAGATTTCCCGTTACGGACTGGTCTTCTTCTTCCTGTGCTGCGTGGGTGTGGCCGTGCTGGGCTTGACGGCTAAACGCACCCCGCGCCTGGCCTCCATGGCCTTCCTGATCATCGCGTCCTTTGTCATGGTCAATAAGGTGTATTCACCGCAGTTCATCGTCTGGCTGATTCCGCTGTTCGCCCTCGCGTTGCCGCGCTGGCGCGAATTCGTGGTCTGGATGCTCGTGGAAATCGCGCACTTCTACGCGGTTTGGTACTACCTTGATTCCCTCTCTGCGGAAGAAGTGCAGAAGGCCTTCCCGGAGACCGGTTATGCGGTGCTGGTGCTGGCGCATATGGTGATGCTTGGATACCTGATGTTCTTGGTGGCACGTTCAATTCTTGATCCACGCCACGACCCGATTCGTGCCGTGGGCCAGGATGATCCCTTGGCCGGCCCATTTGCCGGTCTGGAGGACCGCTGGACCCTGCGCAGGTTGCTGCCTCAAGCCAAGAAAAAGAATGAAGTGGCGGGAAATAAATCATGAGCGATGTTGCCGTTGTCGGTGCGGGACCCAATGGGCTAGCTGCCGCAGCAGTTGCTGCCCGAGCCGGATTAAGCGTCACGGTATATGAAGCCAACGACACCATCGGCGGGGCCGCCAGAACGCAGCCGCTGAATGGTTCTGCAGCGAAATTCGATCTGGGCAGCGCGGTGCATCCGATGGCCATGCAATCCCAAGCCATGCATGAACTGGGCGTCCACGACAAGGTGGAGTTCATCGTCCCCGAGCTGTCCTTCGCCCATGTGCTGGATCGCCGGACCGCCTACGCGTACAAGGACTTGGAACGCACCGCGCAGGAACTTGGCGGTGCGGACGGCGAGATGTACACCCGGCTTCTGGGCCCGCTGGTCAAGCAGATTGACGGGGTCAGCCAGACCCTGCTCAACCCCCTGCTCAGGGTTCCCTCGAACCCCGCGGCATTGGCGACCTTTGCCGTGAGCACGGTGGCCGGCATGGCCGTCAAGGAACTCTTTTCTGGAAAATTTGAACGCGCTGCCGCGCTCTATGCAGGCTGTTCCGCCCACGTAGCGGGTGGCTCGCGCGGACCGGCTAATGCCGGGGCAGGACTGTTCCTTGCAGCAACAGCGCACGGCAAGGGCTGGGCTATCCCGCGTGGAGGCTCCCAAGCCATCAGCGACGCGTTGGCCGAAGAAGCGATGGCTCATGGAGCAAAAATCCTTACCGGCGCCCGCGTCAACCATGTTGATGAGCTTTCTGCGCAGAGCATCCTCTTCGATACCTCCGCCGAAAGCGCTGCCAAGCTTTCAACAGGACACCTCCCAGAACGGCTCTCGCACGCGATGAGCAGCACCCGGCGCTCGCCGGGAAGCTGCCTGGTGCACTACGTGCTTTCGGCGCCGGTTCCGTGGCGTGATGAGACTCTGGGCAACGCCGGCACCGTGCACCTGGGCGGTACCGCGGCACAGGTCGGGAAGGCCGAACGCGCCGCAGTGCGCAGGGGAGCGGCGAAGCCGTTCATGATTGTGGCCCAGCCCTCGCAATTCGACGATTCGCGGGCACCGCAGGGCCAGCACGTGATCTGGGCCTACTGCCACGTGCCACTGGATTCTCCGGTAGACATGAGCCGGGAACTGAAGGAAATGATTGAACAGGCGGCCCCGGGCTTCTGCGAGACCATCATTGAATCCCACGTTGTCACCGCCCAGGACTTGGAAGAGCAAAACTCGGCGCTGGTCGGTGGTGATCTTTCCGGAGGAACCATGGACCTGCTGGGCAGCATCAAACGGCCTCGGATTTCCTCCGACCCGTGGTACCTGCAATCCAAAGGCCTGTACCTGGTGTCTTCCGCTGCGCCTCCAGGTCCTTCGGTGCACGGCATGGGCGGATTCCTCGGAGCGCAATCGATGCTCAAACGGGAATACGGAATCACAAACTGGAAGTCGGTGAACTGAGAAGCAATGGAACCAGTGTTCGCGCAGCTCGTCGGCTGGGTTTTCCTGGCAGCACTCTGGTGGCTGTTTGTTCGGCAATACCGCAAGGACCCACGTCGGTTGGGTTTGGCTGCACTTCTCTTGCCGCTGGTGTTCTTCACCATTTCGGCGGTCGTCGACCTGCTGACCAGTGTGATCCCCGGGTTTGGATTCCTGTTCTCCATAGTGCTGGTGCTGACTCCGCTGATGGTCATTGTTTTCGGTGCCGCGCTGATCTACAACGGCATCCTGATGTGCCGGCGCGAAGGAGCCAAACCTGCGAATCTGCTGTCGTTGGCTGCGGGGCTATCCGTCTTTGTCCTGCCAGTCATTGCGGTGCTGCTGATTCGCATCGAATCCTGGTGGACCTATTCGCTGGCATTCGTCTTGTTCATGGCCTCCGTCTTCACGGCGAGCCTGTTCGCCATGCTGCTGCTGTATGCGTGGGTGCACGCCAGATACCCATCCAAGGGTGAAGGTGCCGCCGTGGTGGTCCTTGGCGCCCGCACAATCAATGGCAAGGTCACCCCGTTGCTGCGGGGCCGCCTGGACAAGGGCATTGAACTGCATCAACAACAGGCGTCTCCTCGCCCCTTCATGGTTCCGACCGGGGGACAGGGCCATGATGAGGTAGAACCAGAGGGCGTGAGCATGGCCCACTACCTGCGAGAGCAGGGCATTGCCGATGAACAGATTCTGGTTGAGGACCGTGCCAAGGACACCTTTGAGAACCTGAAGTTCTCCAACACCTTGGTCCGTGCCCAGCGTACGGATGGTCAGCTGTGGTTGGTCACCAGCGACTATCACGCGCTGCGTGCAGCGATGGCGTCACGCAAGCTCGGCTTGGATGCCCGTGCCTTCGGCGGGAAAACGGCGGCCTACTACCGTCCAAGTGCCTTCCTCAGGGAATGCGTTGCGATCGTGCGGGATCAAAAGAAGCTGATGATCTTGCTGGCCCTGCCCTTCGCATTGGTGGTCGCAGGGATGATGTTCGTACTCACGACAACCTTCTTCTAACTTCCTTGGAAACGTGGGCCCATGCACCATCTGGTGCATGGGCC
>NZ_JBOGEG010000009.1:0-110999 GCF_050701915.1 Glutamicibacter sp.
GTTATCATTCGATAACTGCCCTCCCGGGTTTAACAAGCCATTCTCTTCTTGCTTATTCTCCGTAGCCAAGCTCTAGACCGACTTGGCGCGTTCCATTTTCTGGCTAATCACTGTAGAAACCCCATCTCCACGCATAGTGACGCCGTACAGCGCATCGGCCACTTCCATGGTCTTTTTCTGGTGGGTAATCACGATCAGCTGGGAGGACTCACGCAGCTCTTCAAAGATCGTGATCAGGCGCCCCAAGTTCATATCGTCCAAGGCTGCCTCCACCTCGTCCATCACGTAGAATGGCGATGGGCGAGCCTTGAATATGGCGACCAGCAACGCGACAGCCGTCAGCGAACGCTCGCCACCGGAGAGCAGAGAGAGCCGCTTGATTTTCTTGCCGGCCGGACGTGCTTCCACCTCGATGCCCGTGGTGAGCATATTCTCGGGATCAGTGAGCACCAGCTGGCCTTCACCGCCTGGGAAGAGGCGATCGAAGATCCGCCTGAACTGCACGGCGGTGTCGTTGTAGGCCTCGGTGAACACCCGCTCGACGTGGGAATCAACGTCAGCAATAATCTGCTGCAAATCCCCTCGGGACTTCTTCAAGTCCTCGAGCTGGCCGGAAAGGAACTTATGGCGCTCTTCCAAGGCGGCGAACTCTTCAAGCGCCAGCGGGTTGACCTTGCCCAAGGCCGCTAGGTCCCGTTCCGCTTTCTTCAGTCGCTTTTCCTGCTCGACGCGATCATATGCTCGGGTGCCAACAGGATTGCCTTCTTCGTCAACGTTTTGCCGCAGTGCGCCCCACTTGTCATCTTCGTCGAGGGCCTCCGGAATCAGCTGGTCTGGACCATAGTTGGCGATGAGGTGATCCGGGGTGTATCCCAGTTCTTCCAGTGCCTTGGTCTCAAGATTTTCAATCCGCATACGCAGTTCCGCGCGGGCCATCTCATCACGATGCACAGCATCGGCAAGACGGGCCAGCTCGGCGGAGAGCTGCTCCGCTTCCCTGCGTTGGCTGCCCAGCATGGATTCGAGTTCGGATTTCTTGCCGGCCAGCTCTTCGCGTTCTTGGCCAGCCATGGATACCGATACTTCAATGAAACGCAGGACGCGCTCAGCAGCTTGCTCAATACGAATCGCGTTGGCTGCTTGCGCCTTGCGCTGTTCAGCTCGACGAGCCGCAACTTCACGGTGATTGCGCTCAGCGACCGCAGTGCGGCGCAGCCCCTCAATGCGCGAACGCAACGCAGAAACGCGCTCTTCACTACTGCGCAAGGCAAGACGGGCTTCTAATTCCTGCTGCCGTGCAGCGGCTGCAGCATCGGCAAGAGCTGCTCGTGCCGCGTCATCAACGGTTTCTTCATCTTGATCTGATGAAGCTAGCTCCATGCGCTCGGTAATCTCTTCGAGAGATTCCTGCTCGATTTCCAGCTTCTCCAGCGTTGCTTCGAGCTTTTCTTCCAGCTTGGCTTTATCCGATCGCGCGCTGCGAAGTTTCTGTCCAAGACGTGCCAGATACGACGATAATTCATCAATGGTGGCGTCAGATTCAGCCAACGCCGACAGGGCTTCATCGCGCTGTTGCTGAGCGATGGAGAGCTCCGGTCCCCGCTGAGCCAATCTTTGTTCAACAGTGGAAAGTTCTTCCTGGCACTGGGATAGTTCTGTTTCCGTCTGTTCCACTAATGCCTGCTGCGCGATCAGGGAAGCGCCCGCTGAGTCCCCCACGGAACTGCGACTAGCGGAAACAGTTATGCCGTCCAAGGTGGTGAGCAACGCAGATGGGTTCTGCGCCAAGTCCGCAGGTGCTTGGCTCATTTCTTCAATGATGTAGTGGCCGCCAAGAAGCTGATCAAGCAAGCTGTCCAGCGTGCTATCGGCAGCCACAACTTCACGGGCGTTGACAGCGCTTGGCACTGCAGTAGCCTGAGCTTGACTTGAAGAAACCTCGGCGTGCAGGAATACTTGGCTGGCCTGTTGCTGTTGCAGGTCTTCGATGAGGTCCAACGCATTACCAAGGTTCTTGGCTACCAAGGCTTCAGCATTCTCACGCAATATCGCGGCGATGGCCTGTTCGTATCCGGGATTCACCGTAATCAGCTCCCCCAAACGCCCGAGGAGCTTGCCAGAAGCCGATCCAAGAAGCTGGGAAGACTGATCATCCGGTTTGGAGTTCAGTTTCAGTGCTTCAAAGCGTGCACGCAATCCGGAAACACGCACTGATAGCTCGCGTTCACGCTGACTATCGGCATTGTGCTCTTCTGATAACGCAGAGTGTTCCCGATCTGCACTCTCAAAATCGATATTAAGCTGGGCTTCACCAGCCAATTGTTTTTCAAGATCAGCGGCAACTTCTGCGTGAGAGCGCAAATCCAGTCCAAGATCCGAGTCGAAGGACCGGACGCTTTCCTGGAGGCGAGAAATTTCGGCCCGGGTCACATCGACACGGCTGCGTGCGGAAGCCACCTGCGAGGCCAGCCGCGACATGCCTTCTCGACGGTCCGCCGCGGCACGGAGCATGGCTGCCATCCGCTGTTGTTCGGCGCGTGATGCTTCCTCGGCCTGCTCTTTAGCCTCTACAGCTTCAGCCAGAATCTCATGGCGGTCTTCAAGAGCTTCTTCCAGCTCTTCAAGTTCTGCACTCATTCGCTCAGCTTGAGCTTCCAATCGCTCAGGATCTCTGCTGGAATCGAAGTGGGTTTCATTGCTTTCCAGCAACTTCCCTCGTTCACGAGCCAATGCGGCAAGCGATCGGTATCGCTCTGCCTGTGTACTCAGCGATACCCATGTTTCCTGCATCTGCCCAAGTCGTGGAGTGATGGTCTCCATCTGGGAGGTGAGTTCAGCGAGGTGCTTCTTGATTCGTTCCAGGCGCGCTGCAGCGTCTTCTTGCTGAGCTTGGATCTTGGATTCGTCATCAATATCCTGTGCAAGCCTATTGTTCAGCGTTACCAAATCATCGGCCAGCAGTCGAGACTTTGCATCCCTGACGTCGAGCTGCACCGTCTGCGCACGGCGTGCGATTTTCGCTTGCCGTCCCAACGGGGCCAATTGGCGGCGTACCTCGGCGCTCAAATCTTCAAGACGATCCAGATTTCCCTGCATCGCTTGCAGCTTGCGCAGGGTCTTCTCTTTGCGCCGACGGTGCTTGAGCACGCCGGCTGCTTCCTCAATGAATCCACGCCGGTCTTCAGCGGTGGCGTGCAGGATGCGGTCCAGCTGCCCCTGTCCGACTATCACATGCATTTCTCGGCCCAGGCCGGAGTCCGAAAGCAGCTCTTGAATGTCAAGAAGGCGGCATGAACTTCCATTAATGGCGTATTCTGATCCGCCGGTACGGAACAGTGTGCGTGAGATTGTGACTTCTGCATAGTCGATTGGCAGCTGGCCATCAGAGTTATCGATTGTCAGGGACACATGGGCCCGGCCCAGTGGTGGACGGCCAGACGTGCCAGCAAAGATCACGTCTTCCATCTTGCCGCCGCGAAGCGTCTTGGCACCCTGTTCACCCATGACCCAGGACAGCGCGTCAACCACGTTGGACTTGCCGGAACCGTTAGGTCCCACAACAGCGGTGACGCCCGGTTCAAACTCAAAAGTGGTCGCCGATGCGAAAGACTTGAATCCGCGAACGGTGAGAGTCTTGAGATGCACGGCGTGAAGTTCCTATGTTTGGGCCAAATCGCTAAAGTTAGGTTGGGCATCCAAACCCAATCCTTGTGGCAATTCTAGCGAAGCGCAGTGGGGATTATCTGGTTGTGCTCGCAAAATCCAAGGAAGAAAATCGAGGGATAGATCATTCTATGAGCATTCTGACGCAGATTGACCAGTGGCCAAGTGACAACGCAGTTTCCGTGGTAGTGAACGGCAATGGTGCAATCATTGACCAGCACGGCGATACTGCACGTGTTTATCCCTTGGCTTCGGTGACCAAATTGCTCAGTGCCTACACTTTCTTGGTAGCCCTGGAAGAAGAAGCCATCACCCTCGAAGACCCAGCAGGGCCAGAAGGGTCAACGGTGCACCACCTATTGGCGCACACAGCCGGCTATGACTTTGATTCCGAAACAATCCGCTTTGCTGTTGGCAGCAAACGCGGCTACTCGAATTACGGATTCGAGAAACTCGCCGAGCATCTGGAACAACAGACCGGAATCAGCATGGCCCAGTATGCCCAAGAGGCTGTCTTCGCTCCCCTGGGCATGTCTGATACTGAAATTGCCGGCAGCTGCGCAAAGGACGGACGCTCCACCGCCGCAGATCTAGCAAAATTCGCTGCCGAGCTGCTGAACCCAACTATCGTGGCGCAAGAAACAATGCGTGACGCAACGCGTGTGCATTTCGAAAACCTCGCTGGAATTCTACCCGGCTATGGTCGGCAGAACCCGAATGATTGGGGACTCGGGTTCGAAATCCGTTCGTCCAAAGCGCCGCACTGGACAGGTGCAAACCACCCGGCAACCACTTTTGGGCATTTTGGGCAGTCCGGCACATTCCTCTGGGTGGATCCGGAGCATCGCTTGGCCTGTGTGACGCTCACCGATAAGGGCTTTGGCCAGTGGGCTGTTGACGCCTGGGCACCGTTCAATGAACAGGTGCTCAATTCGCAGATTGCATAGCTTGAGATAAGTTCCTGATGTGCCAGCTAGCGTCGCGCACGGCGTGGACGCGGCTGGCACACGGGACAACTGTAGGATGAGCGGCCCATAAATGGATCACGCCGAATCAACGAGGCTCGTCCGCTCTCCTTGCAGCGCAAGCAGGCCTTGCCTTCGCGCCCATAGGCATTCAAAGACCTGGCAAAATAACCGCTAGCGCCGTTCACATTTACGTACAGAGAATCGAAGCTCGTACCACCAGCGGCGAGGGCGCGTGTCATCACATCAACCAGGGCATTGTTGAGGCGTTGGACCTCTGGACGTCTAATAGTTGCTGTACTTCGCAAACCTGAAAGACCTGCCTGCCAGAGAGCTTCATCCGCGTAGATGTTGCCGACTCCGGAAACGATCCCCTGGTCCAGAATTGCTCTCTTGAGTTCTGTAGTCTTTTTGCGAAGCGCGACGTACAGGTCTTCGACCTTGCGGTGAGGATCCATCACGTCTCTGGCGATGTGTGCAGCCGCTTGTGGGATCGATGCTTTTAGCGATCCAGCACCCCCGGGCAACCCATCGCTTGTCGCAACCAGTGGAGAGAGGAACATTCCCCCAAAGATTCGCTGGTCAACGAAGCGCAGTTCACTGGGAAGGTCAGATCTATTGCTAAGTGAGATCCTGACTTTCAGATGTTTCTCATCGGGAGCATCAGGTTCTTCGACAAGAAGTTGACCGCTCATGCCTAGATGGGCAACCAGTGCTGCTGGGGCTGAAAGACCTTCTAGGTCCATCCAGAGGAATTTGCCCCTGCGAACCACGGAAGCGATAGTGCAACCGCCCAGGGTCTGTTCGAAATCTTCAACGCCGTCGGTATGACGGCGGACGGAACGTGGGTCCAGCACTTGAGCAGTTTGTACCGTTCGAGTGCGAACCCACTTGTCCAAGCCCTCGCGGACCACTTCAACTTCTGGCAGTTCTGGCATGAGCTAAATGCTATCCCTTGGGTAGCTGCTCACCTGGATGCAGCAATAGCCATGTCTTGTGTGCCGCTTCCTGCTCAGCTTCTTTTTTGGACGGCCCATGCCCCTCGCCGTACCCCTTGTCGCCGATACGGAGTTCCGCAAGGTAGGTACGTGCATGGTCAGGACCGGAACCAGTAACTTGGTAGTGCATCTCGCCCAGCTTTTGGGATGCTACTTCTTCCTGGATTACAGTTTTCCAGTCAGTCGTCGCACCCAGCAGTCGAGGATCTTCCAGCAGTGGCGTGACGAAGCGGAGCACGAACGAGCGTGCCGCTTCCATGCCCTGAACCAGGTATGTGGCTCCAAGGATAGCTTCCATGGTGTCTGCCAGAATGGAGGATTTGTTTGCGCCGTTGGACTGGGCTTCGCCACGTCCTAGGAGCAAGTGCTCCCCCACTTCCAGATCACGGGCAATCATCGCCAAGGCGCGGGTGCTGACGATAGCTGCTCGTCGCTTCGCGAGATCGCCTTCTGGCAGATGCGGGAAAGTTGCGTATAGGTATTCTGCAACGCAGAAGCCAAGAATTGAATCGCCTAAGAATTCAAGACGTTCATTCGTTGGAATGCCACCGTTCTCATAGGAATATGAGCGGTGGGTAAATGCAAGACGAAACGTCTCGGAATCAATGTTGATTCCGAGACGCTTCATAAGTTCTTCTTTTGAAGACATGTCTTAGACGTCTGCGACCTTGCGACCCTTGTACTCAAGGAACAATTCGGTACCAGCCGAGTCGGTGACAACCTTAGCCTGGTGAGGCAGGCTGTAGGTTACGCGACCGTTTTCAACGGTCTTCACCAGGTTCGGTGCGGTAGCCTTCCACTGAGAACGGCGGGCACGAGTATTCGCACGGGACATCTTCCGCTTTGGAACAGCCACGACTACTTCTCTTCTCTCTTGTCTGACGTTTTATCGTTTGTCGCATCCTCTGCGACATTGTCGGACAGCCGCGCTAGCGCTGCCCAACGTGGATCCAGGATCTGATGATCATGCTGAGGGTCGTCGTTGAGGCTGATTCCGCATTCACTGCAGAGCCCCAAGCAATCTTCCCGGCAAACCGGCTGGAACGGCAGGGCGGTAACCACTGCGCTCCGTACTACCGGATCGATGTCAATCAAGTCACCGACAACCCAATACTGATCCACATCATCATCGTCTTCGAATTCTTCGCTCTCTTCATAGTAGAAGAGCTCTTGAATATCAGCCTCGAAGTCGTACTCGATGGGTTCCAAGCATCGTCCACATTCCCCAGCGATTTGCGCTGTAGCGGTACCCGATACCAGGATTCCTTCATGCACGGCTTCCAAGCGAAGATCTAAGTCAAGCTCAGATCCTCCACGAATACCGATGAGTGCATTTCCCACATCTGCGGGCGCCGAAACCTGCTCATTGAGAGTTTTCATTGAGCCAGGCGAACGGCCGAGCTCCCTGGTTGAAAAAACCAGAGGCGAGTTGCGATCGAGTTCGCCGTGTGACGATCGATCAGAACGCTTTTCGCTAATGATGACTCCTATAGAAACATAGTCCGACATTTCATCTTAGCTTGCCGCGAGCCAAGTTCCCAAACTGAAACCAGTTTTCGGACCTTGATTTGTAAGTTGCACTCGTCACATCATATCGCATTGGGAACTGTGCTCGTAATAACAGTACAAACAGTTACTTCTGCACCTATTGCCAACATCGACTCGTACCTTACCTGAACGTATTTAGATCGTTAACCTAAAGTTTCCTAGGTTCCAAGGCTTCATTAAGCATGTCGACAGGATCCTACGAATTCCAAGCCATATGCTTATTCCTAGGTATAAAAATCAGTGGCAAAGGAACTTCCATGAAGGTACTCAAGACCTTGAACAATGCGGCGGCGTATGCTGGTCAACGCCTTGTTGCGAGACAGCACCGCAAGTTCATTAGCCGTCATGCCACTGAACTCTTTCACGAGCCTACCGGCGACGACCGGTACAAGGTTGCCCTCTACTTCGCGGATCCTATGGTTAACGCCTATCAAATCCGCCAGTGGTACGAACCAATGAAACAACTGGCCAAACACGTACCCGTTGTCATCATTGCGCGACTTCCTGACTCAGCTTTGGCACTGCGCGAGGAGTGTGCCCTGCCGGTCCACTACGCGCCGACCATCGAAGATGTTGAAAACCTGGTGAATTCCCAAGACTTACGTCTCGTGTTTTACGTCAACCAAAATATTCGCAACTTCCAGATGATGCGCTTTAACAGTCCGGAACATGTATTCATCAGCCATGGCGAGAGCGAAAAAGCCTACATGTGGTCAAACCAGCTCAAAGCCTACGACTATGTCTTTTCCGCCGGGCAGGCTGCCCGTGATCGCTTGGGCGACCATCTGCACAATTTCGATGCCGAGCATCGCACGCGTCTGATCGGTCGACCGCAGATAGACGTTGATTATTTGGCACCATATTCAATCAACCATTCGCTGCCCACGGTACTTTATGCTCCTACTTGGGAAGGCGACCGTCCTTCTATGAATTACGGTTCCCTTCTTTCGCATGGCGAACAACTTGTTGATTCACTGATTAAGGACGGCGGATTCAACATAATATTCCGCCCACACCCACGTTCGGGTATCAATTCCGCGCAATATGGACAAGCCGTAGAACGGGTTCGGAATAAGTTGAATTCGGCAAATTCGACCTCTATTGGTCGCCTCTTATTTGACGACACCACCCATTGGGGCTGGCAGTGGGCCCAATCGGATATTTGCATTACGGATATTTCAGCAGTGGCCTACGATTTTCTTGCAACTGGTAAGCCTATGTTCGTTACCACTCCAGTTTCTGTGGAGGCGGCCATTTCAGATTCCCCCGCCCTAAGCAGGGTACCCGCCTTATCAGCCTCTCAGTCAGCTGAAAGCCCAGGGTTAATTCGTTCGGCACTTATGGAAGAAAACGCTGGATTCAAAGAAGTTGTCGAGTACTACTTTGGTGATGTCACCAAGGGTGCCAGCATGCAGCGCTTTATCGATGAATCACTGAACCTGATTACTGGCGATGCAGCGATTTCCAACCTGCCCGGCAGGCGCGCAGCCTAGGTAATTGAATTCAAAGAAGAGGTGTGTTGAAGAATCTGAGATTCTTCAACACACCTCTTCTCGGTTTGGCTAGGTTCCGTCGCCTAGGATCTCACCAAGTTAAGAAGCTCCTCAAACTGCGCGAGCGCACTAACCTGGTACAGCTCTGCGTCAAATACCTTCTCTGCCTGATAGCCATCTAGGTATGCTTGCATTCCGTCGATCAATCCCTCGGCCGAATTTTCTACAAGTTGCCCGTACCCGCCGACGAGCACACTATGTGAACCGACAACGTCAGTGGAAATTGCTGGTAGACCAAGCATCATTGCTTCAATCATCGCCAGTCCCTGGCCTTCGTAGTCAGAAGAAAAGACAAAGCAGTCAGCCGTCTTCAATGTTGGGAACGGATTGGCCAGCAAGCCGGTAATTACAACGCGCCCGGTGAGCCCACGAGCATTAATTTCCGTTTCCAAGTCACTACGCAGTGGACCATCTCCGATCATCAACAATCGAGTTTCCGGATGTTCCACGTTGATCTTTGCGAACGCTTCCAGCAGCTTCAGTTGCCCCTTTTCAGGAGACAAGCGTGCCATATTTGCAAATACCGTTAGATCATCACCTTCGAAGCGATGCACTGGCTCCGCTGCTTCGGACCATTCTAATGGCTTATGCAGATCCAACAAGTTCTCTGAGACGGTGAACTGGTCAGGATGAAGCCCGAGTAGCTCAGTTAATTCTTGCTTGTTCTGCTGGCCAACGCTCGCCGTAACAGAAACCAGCCGGTCATAGTGACGATAGGTGGCAAATAAGCCCGGCATAGTACCGAAACGCAGTTTCCACTCCCCTACCATGTCGTTGTGTAGGTAAATGTAGTTGCGCTTCGCATGAGTATGGGACGCAGCAAACAGCATGGCCCAGAATCGCGAGTAACCTTCGAAATCGATGGCAACATCAAAGCGTGCATCTCCGAAGGAACGCTGCATTTCGCGTTCCATCGTATTGAGATGGATTTGCTCGGCTACCGGAGAGTCGAAGCCACGATGCGCGTGGTAGCTATCGGAAACCCAGCGCTCTTCGGCCGACATGATAGTTGCACCTGCGCGCGGAAGAATCTTCACATGATCAGGCAGCGCATCGAGGATCTCCAACGATTCGGGGTTACTCCCAACAGCGCCCATGTCAACAGCAACCGACACCAAGTATTTTTCTGCATCCAGCGAGCCGATCAAATTGGTGAATGCCGTCGCAATGCCATTGGGCTTGAACGGACCCTGATAGAACAACAGCTTGATCCGCTCATCTTGTGGTGGTTCAAGCAGGTAGCTCTCGTCGTCTAAGAAGAAGAAATCAATAACCCGCTGGGTGGCTTTCCCGTCTTCCATGGAAGCAAATTCAGCCACGTTCTTCTCTAAGTTTTCGTGTGGGACTATATCTCCGCTGCTAAGTTGGCGATTAAGTTCAACGCAGACTTCGTCAATTGAGTCCAAGACGTTGCCAGGCCAGGTAGAGCGCTCGAAGTACAGGCCACGTTCCGCCTCATAAGCTTCAAAGTCAGGTGTGTAGAAAATGACTGGCTTCTTGGTTGGCAAGAAATCATAGAAGATCGAGGAATAGTCAGTGATCAGTACATCGACTACCGCCAAAAGCTCATTGGTATCGATCGCTGCAGGCACGACGGTAGCGTCCAATGAGGCATCGCCAATAAGCTGTTCAGCGAAACGATGTGCGCGGAAAAGCATGTGGTGCTCCCCTTGCGCCATCGCGGCCAGATCCTCGACAAGACCGGTGACGTCATAAGACCGATCCTTGAGCTGGCCACGCCAGGTTGGCGCGAACAAGACAATCTTCTTGGTGCTGTTGGGATCAATACCCAGAATCTCCAGGATTTCCCGCCGTCGCTCTTCACTCATATTGATCATCTGATCAATTCGAGGACTGCCGGTCAGCGCCACCTTCGCTGGGAACAACCCGTCAAGGTCATGGTCAGTGCTGAGGGTTTTAAGCGTGTGCGCATTTGGAACCATCATATGAGTGGTTTGAAGGAAGTTGCGCTGAACGTTACGGTGCTCTGCGACGCCGTCCTTAACTAGCTTACCCATAAACTTCAGTGGCGTACCGTGCCAGGTGTTCAGGACTCGTTGCCCCTCCCGACGGGCAAAGTATGTTGGGAATGTCGCATTGTTCACGAGGTACTTAGCGGTTCCCAGCAACCGGATATATTTGTCCGAATGCTGTTTTATGATCGCGACTTCCGGTTCGTCACTCAGCTGAGCGGGAATCTCTGAATATTCGTTATAGACCCACGCGAATCGGAAGTCTTCAAAGCGTGGATCCTTACGCATCTCTCGGAAGATCGCCAGCGGATGGCAATGGACATTTTTTCCATGTGACGATTCGAAAACTACTAATTTCTCATCCAGTGGCTCTACTTCTCGCGCGTGAATAGCCAAGGCTCCGCGTCGACGTCCCACTCCCTTTAATGCGCTTCCCAAGCCCGCCACGGAGATCTCTGTGAAAAGCAACATGCCGACATAGTATTCGCAAGCTGATTCGAACAGTCCTAGCTCTGCGAAAGCGTGTCCAGCCTTTGCCTGCCACTGACGCTCGGTAGAGGAAGAATGCCATAAAGCTGACGCGTATGCAGATGCAGCCGTCTCCCAGTCTCCACCAGCCGCTGCAATAGCACCACGCTGGCGATGGTAGTTTGCACGTGCTCCCGCGGACTTAGACCCCTTAAAGGTACCGCTCAAATATCCCCAGGCATCTGCCGCCTCACTGAATCGAGCACTGGCTTCCTCGAACCGGCCAAGTTGCTTAAGCCCATACGCATAACGGAACAACGCAACCGCTGGTTCAATTCTTTTCTGTTCTGATAGCAGGTCAACAAATTCAGAGATACATGCTACCGATTCTGCGTGTTCTCCCGCGCGAGCGAGTAGTCGCCCACGAGCATAACCAGCTAATACTCGTTCTTCAGCGGTGTCAGCAAAATTCTCCGCGCGCTGGAAGTATTCGTTTGCCTGGCGGAACTCGAAAAGTCTTGCAGCTGTTTCGCCAGCACGGTAATTCAGTAGGTATAGGTTGGAAGCGCTTGAAATATTCTGCAGTTCAAATTCGTAGGCATCCAGCGCTCGATTCCAGTCTTCTTCATTTTCATGGATTTTGCCTACCCCGACGTTCAGAACCATCTTATCTGTGGAGCGAAGCACAGCGTTAGAGTACGCGTTTTGGGCTTCAGCGGTTTCACCCAGTTCTTCTAAACAACGACCAAGACCGTACCAGTACTTAGGCTGTTGGTCATCCAAGCTCAAAGCCTTTTGCAAGTACTCCTCAGCTTGCTCAAAACGAGACATGAAGGATGCCGCTTGGGCAGTCAGAAACATCCAATTTGCGTCGTCTACATGCTGATTTTCGTATTGAAGTCGAACGTCTAGTTCGCGCCAGCGTTGACCAGTCTCTAAAAGAAACTTTGCGATAGCTGCGGAAGCCGATGGATCGTTGGGGAAATCTGCCACCAACCCGTCGAGGATAGCTGATGCGAGATCTGATTTTCGGGCCAAGCGAGCGCAACGTGCCCAACGTATCCGCCAAGTAATTTTGCTCGGGTCGCCATCACAGGCAGCTGCAAATAGTTCAAGGGAACGTTCATATTTTTTCATTCGCTGCATGTTCATAGCAAGCGTTTGAATCCACCCATGACGGTGAGGCTGACGGGCAATGGCAGATTCAAGCTCGTTCATGGCCGCTTGATATTGCTTGCACTTGTACAAACTGAATCCGTAGCGGAATTGCACTTCTGCAGACTTGGTCAGGCCTTTGCTTAGTGTCTGACCGTAGTAGATAGCCGCGATACGGTATCTACCTAGTCGTTCGATTCGACGGCCTACGCCGAGAGCTATACGCGTACGAAAAATATCCACCGGGGTCCTTCAGAAGGGGGTCTTACCAATAGGCACTGTCGGAACAGCGCCTATGTACCTTCCGATTCTCTCGCACGCCGCGGAAGAATTGCCTAATTAAAGGCCGAGTGTTGTTAGTTTGAAAACACAACGACAATTAAGACGACCCCAGATCCATACGGTGATAGGGATTTGGGGTCGTAATCAAGTGTTCTGCTGATCAGCTGTGCCAACCGCGGAAGTTTTGCAGCTTGCTCTCGCGTTCACCGATGAGCTTTTCGATTACATCTTGGAAGCGCTTAGTGGAGTCCCCACGGCTTAATTCGCCGAAGTAGAACTTTCGCATTTCATGTCGTTGCTCTTTATGCCGGTCATGCACCAGCGCGTCATTAAGAACTTCGCTCACGTTTACCACAGTGTCACGATCAATGACGTGACATGCTTTAGCAATTGGAGCATCCCTGTGCAAGATTTCGCGATTAGTACGACGATCTGAAATCACCAATGGATTGCCAGGCTGAAGGTACAAATAGTCCAACCCTACGCTTGATACGTCTGTTATCAGTGCATCGGTGGATTCAAACATCGCCAAAATATTGCCCTGTTCAGAAATAACGTGCTTCGCACCGGATTCATTGGCGATACTAATGAGATCCATAATGCGGGAATGAGCCTGCGCAACACCATGATTCTTGCTTGCCTGGATACGAGGATGGGGCTTATAAATGATCCGCCAAGATGGATTCGCCAATAACGCTTCAACGATGGCTACGCCATATTTATCCAACGAGGTGTAGTTGTTATCCTCGTTCTCGCCTTCCCAAGTTGGCGCGTACATTACATCCAGCTTGTCACTCGGATCCAGCTCCGGCTCAAAATCTATGTCCAGCTGCGGACGACCGGTGACCTCAAGCTTGGTGTGGTCGAAGTCGATCAGCATTGCCTCATGACGCTTGATCGCGGCGGGGCCGGCGACAAAGACCTTGTCATAAGCCTTTGCCTTATTTGAAACCATCGACAGCTTGTCGCTCTCACCATGGTTCACATGAACATGCACCAAACGAGGATGGTCAAGAGACTGGAAGTTGCTACGCGAGTTATTCGTATAGATGACCAGCTTAAGCTCGTTGTCGTCATACAAATCCATGAGATCTGAGAAGCGGCGGATGTAAATCCGCGGAAGATCAGTGAACTTCTCGGCTGCTTTGAAAGCGCTCAGGGTTCGGAAGACTAGCAGAACCTCTTGTTTCACATGAAGTTCTTCAAGCACTGGCAGCCACTGAGTTACTTGGTAGATTTTGTCAGCGCCATCGCCGAAGTACACCGCGACGGCACCAGGAACAGGAATACCGGAAACGCCAACGTTAAGGCTGCCAGGGCGCGAGTTCAGGCCCATTACCCGCGATAGTCGCTTTGCCCCTGGACGGCGTCCGACTCTCCGTAGTGCATTTTTGACGCTGGACTTAATGGTTGCTGAAATATGGTCGCTAGACATAGGAACTTTCAAAATCTAGAAAAGCTAAAGTGCAAACGGACTAACTAGCTCAGTTCTTTAACGATCTGGCTGAGCGTGTCTAGCGTATCCTTCAAGGAGTCCACATGGCGTTCATCAAATTGGCTGAGGACGCGTTTCATCTCGGTCGTCGAGATTCCCGAGGTACGTGGCAGGTAGATTACTTCGACTTCGTCACCAAGATCGTCGAACTTGCCTTTCCAGTCTTCACCAATGCCAAAAACCTTGGCATCGTACTTCTTGATATCCAGGCGCTTCTGTTCCCAATTCTCTTCCGGGATGGCAAGATCAACGTACTTTATGGCCTGCACGATTTCGCGGCGCTGTTCAAACGGTACAACGGGCTTCTTACCCTTGATTGCGTTGAACTCATCGGTGGATACGCCAACTACCAAGCGGTCGCCCTTTTCCTTCAGACGCTTCAGGATGTTGAGGTGACCAATATGGAAAAGGTCAAACGTTCCATAGGTCAGTACCGTCTTGGACATTGGTTGCCTCCTGCTGTTTTTGAACGGTAGCCCCCAATTCCGTAGAGCTACCTCACCTGTCGCTGCTCTGCAGCATCTGGTGCTTTTCTTAGTTGAACGATAAATAATGCTTCACAAGTTTTTCATGGCTAACTTGATGAAACCTGAATGCTTCCGGATTACTTTTCGAATGATGACTTGTACGGGAATAGCGTGTCGAGAACCCTCTTGGCCAGCTGCCCACGTTTTTCCGTACCACTGACACTCGACACTTCATTGAAGCAGAACATTTGCATGCTGCGTCCGCGTACAAGTCGATAAAGCTTCATCGCCAAGTGTTCGCTACCAAGATCAACGTAGGAATAATCGATATCCACAGGAACGCCAATACCTTCAGCTGCTGCTACGTAGTGTGCCAGCGAGGACGGTAAGGAAATATCGTCAACGTGCCTGAACTTGTGCTTTGCGGTGGCATTGACTTCTTCGATAAAAGAACGTCGGATTATTTCGTGGATGCTCTTCCGCTGCGGGTGCGCTACATGGCGGAATTTTAGCGCTGTTGTCTTCCCATACTTATCCTGGATCAGGTCTGCATTGAGCTGAGCTGCTAGATTTACCGCGAGTCTAGGGTTCGTCGCCTCAGCATAATGCGCCTTGGCCAAAGAGTACTTGACTGCACCACTGCCGGTGTAGAACACGTTTGGTGACATCGGCCGCCCAAAGAAGATGTCGTCATTCACATAAATGAAATGCTCCGACAAGCCTCCGATATTGGAAAGCTGCGTTTCAATCGCATGTGAGTTGAACGTTGGTAGGCATTCTTCGGGAGAATCAAATATCTCGCTGTGACTCACCAGCTTAATTTTGGAATTTTCCGTGTTGAGCCAAGTCGGTGCTTGACCTGCAGTCACCAGGTAGATATTGCGGATCCATGGCATATTCATTTCCAGAGAACGCAACGAGTACTTCAATTCGTCGCGAGAGGTATATCGCGCCAAATCTCGGCTGCTTGGATGGGATGCACCGGCAGGAATTGACTGCTTAAATTCCCGATACGCTTCTTGCCATACTGGATCTGCCGAATCGACCCACGTGTATACGGCATCGACTGGCTCTGTGAAATCTTGAATATCTGGCATTATAGATTTGCCGTCGGAGTAAACAGCCCATACTGACCCCACACCGGAGTGGCGTCTAAATGATTTTCCGCGCTCGGGTGTCTGGCTATGGACCGTCCAAACGCTCAACGCGCCATAGCTCGCTGCATCCGAGCTCACTTTTGTCAGCTTGTAGCCAGCCTCTTGAAGTGCTGTAGCAAGCTTTTGCCATCCAGACTTCGAAACCGTCGAAACGCCACGTAGCCGGTCATCAAGATACTTGATCCCTAACGAGTCTGCCAGGGCGCGCGTAGCATCAACGTTAATCGATCTGATTTGTTCGATATCAAGATCTAGTGAACTTTGGCCACTCGTAGAGCACGTGAGGATTTTCTCCCAGAAGGCATCGGGCAGCTTACGACCAAGCTGGCCCCTCCATCCACGGAAACTCAAATCTCACACCATCCAGCACTCGTTGGTAAATCGCGACAAGCAAATTCGCTTCGCTATATTCAGGAACATTTTACAGGTTGTTCACTTTAAATTTGAACGACCAAAATCCCATATTAGTCTAAATCGGTTAATCTGTTACACGATGCAACCACATTTGCTAGCACAGCTGACTACCACACCTCAGAGCGGTGTCCACAACTCCAAAACCTAAATAATGGGCGGACGTCCGGAAAGCGTCATTCGCAACAACGTATTCCAACGTAGCTTTGCGCGCGGTTCCCGATACCAAGGACTGCCCTTCCAACCAGCTTTCCAGCCCGCTAGGTACTGCTTAACCGCAGACGAATTCTTCCGCAATCGCAAGCACTCGATTAGGGCCCATGAAGTTGGATAGATCCACAAGAATGGAGCCGGCAGGTTACGACGAGCGAGCCAAACACGATTGCGTGCATTCAAACGGTAGAACTCATCATGACGACGAGGATCAACCACGGGATGTCCGATGCGCATGTCGCCTGCATACCAAACGTAAGTACCGGTATCCCAGATCCGCCAGGCAAGCTCAATACCTTCATGGGCATACCAGAAGCCGCCCGCCCAGCCACCAGTGGCGTCGAAGAGCTCCCGAGTAGTAACTAGGCAAGTCTCCCCCACATGGAAAACCTTGCTTGGCTCTACAGCAGTTCGTTTCTTCAAGCGTGGGATCCAACGAGTAGGATCCAGATCACTATGTTCAGGATCGGTGATCCGCGGCTGCAGTAAGCCGAGCTTTGGATGTTGTCTAAAACGCGCTATTGCGGTAACTAAGAAATCATCGTCAAGGAACCAGGAATCATCATCTAGGAAACAAAGATACTCACCCGAAACTTGGGACACTCCAGCATTTCGTCCAGCAGGGATCCCAAGATTCTCCGGCAGGTGGTGCGTTTTTATGGTTTCAGGAATCCCTGTTGGGTCCCAACCGTTGCCAACGACGACGGCATCTATTTCTACACCTCGTTGGGACAGCAATGAGTCCAAGGCGCGACGAAGCTCAACGGGACGGTTGCCCATCGTTAGGACAACCACGCCGATCCGCGGTGTTAGCTGCTGACTCATGCGCTACCCCTTCAATTCAAATTCAACGGTTCATCGGTTCTAAACCTTCAGCCGCGCAGAAACCATATTCGAGAGAAAATGACCAACATTAACTAGTAGGCACGCTGGTAGGAGAATCCAGATTAACCATTTCTCTGCAAGCCCAGGGGAACCGCTAACGGCAGAAATGATGGAACAAGCCAAAATGATCAGACTCAGTTCCACTGCATGCAACAGCTTGTGGAAGGGGAGGAACTTCGACAAGGAACGCAACCTGCCGATAACCGTCGTGGTGGGAACCGCACGTGCGGCTGCCGTATCCGGCAGTTTAGGCAGCCCCGCCATACCGCGGGCGGCATGGACCATAAGTGATTGTGAACGGTTTAGCACCAGGAGCACAGCCAAACAGGCGCCCATGAATAGCGTAGGCCAGGCCAGGGTTGTTGTTGCACCATCTGTTGAGAGTTCCTTAAACACACGATAGCCAAGGGCTATCGGGATCAAAGCCTCTGTTGTGTGGTGCCCAACCATATCGATGAAAATGCCACGCGGGGATTGGGAAGCGCGCCAACGTGCGACTTCCCCATCCGAGCAATCGAAATACAGCTGGACCTGCGACAACACCACGGCCAAGACCGGCCCCCAAATGCCGGGGATAAGCAGGGCCAATGACATGCACCAACCCGATAAAATCATCAAACCGGTAACGCCGTTCGCACTGATCCTAGTACGGACCAATACTGCCGTCAGATAAATAGAGATGTGGCGTAAGTAGAGTTCAGCTGTCCAGTGTTCAGCATTCTTGCGCGCCTTTACTTCTGGTGGCTGACATACGGCGCGTAGCTGATCCAGTGTAGGATTTCTGGGTCGTTCTATCTTCACTTAACGCGTCCTTTGTCCACAGTTCCAGCGGCACCGAATATGCGTCCCTTAAGGTATCCTGCTGCCCATGGCAGGTGGATTGCTTGGAACGCTCCGGCAGTCAGAACCTTTTCCTTCATGCCCTGCGCGTTGGAATTAATTCCTGCGGCGAGAGTCGCTGCGGTATAGACAACCGGGGCTAGTCGAGCCGAATCGACCAAGAACTGGACTTGTCGAGATACATGTCCTCGAATCAGCGGAGCTGCAAACGTTGCAAGGATGCCTGACACTACCCCAGCCAGCAGAACAGGCGGCATGTCGTGGCGTATCGATTTGCCCTCCGGGAAACGTCGGGCAATTTCTCCCCGCCAAGTTCCGGAAGCATAAGACTGACGAACTAATGCCTTAAAATTATCACGCGGGTAGTAACCAACCTTCAATTCTGGGTCGAACCAGACCTTGTGGCCAGCCTGACGAATCCGCAAGCAAAGTTCCCAATCTTGGGCACGCCACATTTCTTCATCGTAGAAACCGACTTCATCGAACACCTCGCGGCGGAAAATACCCAAGTACGCGGACTCAGCCTCGCCTTCTGGAGCGCCCGAGTGATAAGCCGGACCACCAAAACCAAATTTTGAGTGGTACGCAGCGGCGATTGCGCGTTGTTTCGGAGTACGTCCCCGCGCATCCATCAACCCACCCACGTCATGGGCGCCAACTCGGTAAAGCGTTTCCACGCCACGGCGAGTGTAGTTTGCAGGTAGCTCGCTATGCGCGTCCACACGCATAACGATTGGATGCGATGACTTTTTGACCGCCAAATTTAGGGCAATTGGAGTACGTCCTTTAGGGTTATCCACCAAGACGATTCGCGAGTCGGATTCAGCCAAGCGCGCAGCAACTACGTTAGTGTCGTCGCTACTTGGCCCTAAGGCAATGACTAGCTCTTTTTCACCTTCATAGTCTTGAGTAAGGATCGAACGAACGGCCTCTTTAAGATATTCGGCTTCGTTAAGTACAGGCATGATGTAGGATACGCCAGGGGTTTCAGTCATTCGTTATTTACTTCTTCGCATTCTGATGCTTTTGGTATTCCTTGATTACTTCTTCAGGAGAACCGTCCATCATCTGCACACCTTTTTCAATCCAGATACACCGATTGCAGGTTTCCTTGATGGAATTCATCGAGTGGGAAACGTTGAAAATTGTCCCAGCACTATCTCGGATCTCGCGGATTTTCGCTTCACTTCGCTTACGGAACTTAGCGTCACCCACAGCCAAGGCTTCGTCAATAATTAAGATGTCGTGCTTCTTGGATGCGGCAATTGCGAACTTCAAACGGGCGCTCATACCAGAAGAATAAGTATTCATGGGAAGATCGATAAACTCTTCAAGCTCAGCGAACTTGGTTATGTCTTCACGCATCAATTCGACCTGTTCCCGGTCGTACCCGAGGGCCAAGCCACCAAGGGTGATGTTCTTATCACCCGAGAGGTCAGGGATGAGCGCAGCGCCAACGCCAAGCAAGCTTGGACGCGAACGCGCGAACACAGAGCCACTCGATGGAGGCGTCAATCCTGTGATGGCTTTAAGCAAGGTTGACTTACCTGAACCGTTGGATCCAATGACACCTATTGATTCATTCTCATATGCGACAAAAGTTATGCCCTTGAGCGCGTGTACGGTTCTGACGCCTTTAAGCCTAGGCTGCAGAAGCCGTCTCGCACCAGCGTTACCGACGGCTTTGCCACTGGAGAAAACCTCGTATTTAACATGGAGGTTATCCACAAATACGACCGGATTGCGGGACCCGTCAATCTTGAGTTGCGAATTCTCAATTTGCTCAGGTTTGACGACATCGATGAAGGAGGTATCGTCAGAAAATATCGGTGCCGGCTCGTATTCTGGATGGAGATCCGGATTGATTAGATCATCAAAACTAATTCGCACGGCCGTAACGCTCCTCCGCTTTCCAGAAGTAAATCAAACCAACCAGCAAGGTAACAACTGACCAAGCAGCAACTAGCGGCCAAGCCCAAGCATCATAGACGGCATCATTCATGATCATGCCTCGAGCAATCTGCAGGGTCTGGTACAAGGGATGGATATCGAAGACTGCAATCATCCAAGGCCATTGGTTCAATAAACGGTCAGCGCTGAACAGTACGCCAGAGGTGTAGAAGAGCACACGCGTCAGAATTGGCAAAATCTGGGTAAAATCCCGGACGTGGACTGTAATTCTGGCACAAATCAGTGCAATGCCCATGTTGAAAACAGTGAACAGTGCAAGCAACGGGATAATTCCGAACCAGGACCATTTCGGAGTGGTGCCCAGAATCATGGCATAAACGAACATTACCGCAAGCATTGGCATGAGCATCAGGAAGTTCTGAGTTACTTGGGCTACGGGTAGCGACAAACGAGGAAAAGCCAGTGACTGCACCAGTGCCTTGTTACCTGTAATCGACTTTGCGCCACCATTCATCGATGTCGTGAAGAATTCAAACAAGAACACTCCAATAATCACAAAGACCGGAAAATCTGGACCTTTCTTGCCGCCCATGAGAACCCCGAAGATTGCACCGTACATAATCGCATTGAACGTTGGCTTCAGGACGACCCAAATCATTCCCAAACGGTTCTTCTGGTTTTGCGACTGGACACGAGCCTTCGCAAGTTCGTAAATGAACTCACGACGCTGCCATGTCTGCTTCAGATAGTTGACCAGAGTAGGTCTTGCGCCAACTCGGTGCAAGCCGTACTTCTCGGCCTCCTCCGCAACTGTCATGCTGAATATGTCCTCTTGTTCGAATGCGTCTTCATTGCATTAACGGCTAAGCATAGATGTTCAAAGTCTAGTGGATTGTTTGACCTTCTTCAGGCTTTCGCCATTCCGTCGAGTGTAGTTCATCCCACATCCAATGTTATGGAGCTTCGGGAGGGTTGTCCCTTAGATATTCAGCCATGGTGTCATTCAGCAGGGCCTCGCCGATTTGTTCAATCGCAAGCTCGCTTGGTAGCTCGATTGACTGACCGTCCGGGCTGGTTGCCGACCCAGCGGTAGGCATCGTAAACATGGCCATGTTATTGGTGTCTACGTTCTTGAGCTGCATCCCCAACCCGACGAGCGTTGCTGCGTCGAAGCTTTCATCGAATGTCAGATAAGGGGAGACTTTGTCAACGATGTTGTAAAGCTTGACCGGATTCGTGAGCGTCTCAGAGGATAAAACTTGATTAGCTGCTGACGCAATAAATTTCCGCTGGTTGGCCACGCGTTGATAGTCACCGTTAGTGAAGGATTTGCGTTCGCGGACGAAACGTAGCGCCCGGTCTCCTTCCAAAGTTATATCTCCGGCGGGGAAGAAGTAATCAGTGTCATGGGCTGTAAACGGAATTTCGTTATTGACAGTGACACCGCCCAAGGCAGTAGAGAGTTCTTTGAACCCTTCGAAGTCCACCATGGCAATATGATCAATCTTGTTATCGAATAGACCTTCAACCGTTTGCAAGAGCAGCGGAACCCCGCCGAGCGAAATCGCCGCGTTCAACTTATTTCTTCCATGCCCGGGGATATCTATATACATGTCTCTGACCATTGACATTACATAGACTTGCGAACGATCCTCTGGGATGTGAACAAGCATCATTGAATCGCTACGTTGAGACACTGCACCGCTTAGTGCGGCGGATTCTCCGGTGCCCCCATCTGCATGGTCTACACCTAACAATAATATATTTATCGACGTATCTTCTGGAGACTTAACCGGGCGGGCTTGTTGCTCAGCCTCAGAAAAGCCCAAAGAAACCGTGTTGGATTTTGTGTTGAACTGACGTTGCAGATCAAACAAGACGTACCCCGCACCCAAAACCGCAACGAGCAATACGGCGACGATCGACGCAATAATTCCTTGCGTCCGTTTTTTCTTCTGTCGTTCTGCTCTGCTTCTAGCGCTTCGCGATAGAAATACTGCGCTATCTGCTTCTTCGATTTTCATTCCTACTCCAACTGAACTGCGCACCCCCAAGCCAACGAGGACACCAGGCGGCTTTGCGCAATGAAAAAGACTACCCAAGATAATTGTGATTATCCTGAGTAGCCTTAGTCAGATACTAGTCATCCATCTTCGCTACGAAGTCTTTCAACCAGGTTTTCAGACCAGGACCAACTGAGTCGTGATCAACAGCGAGGGTAATATTCGCTTGCAGGTAGCTGAGTTTGTCTCCGGTATCGTAACGTCGACCGCGGAAGATGACAGCATGCACGCCGGAACCTTCACCTTCAGCAGATGCGAGTACCTGAAGAGCATCGGTAAGCTGGATCTCGTTGCCACGACCAGGAGCAGTGTGCTCCAACACCTCGAAGACTCGAGGATGCAACAGATACCTGCCAATTACTGCAAGGTTGCTCGGCGCCTGATCGATTGCTGGCTTTTCAACCAGTCCGTTGACCTTGACATATTCTTCGCCATCTACAGGGCTTACATCAGCGCAACCATATGCACTGATCTTTTCTGGATCAACTTCCATCAAGGCAATAACCGATCCTCCGGTTTTGCCCTGTACTTCAGCCATAACCGAAAGAAGTTCATCGCGCTCGTCGATTAGATCGTCTCCAAGCAAAACCGCGAATGGTTCGTTGCCCACGTGCTGCTTGGCGCAGAGTACTGCGTGACCGAGGCCTTTAGGATCCCCCTGTCGAACATAATGAATGTCTCCCAGATGGGTCGCCTCATGGATGGCGTCTAGTTTCTTTTTGTCGCCCTTGGCCTCAAGCGAGTACTCCAAGGATGGGACGCGGTCAAAGTGGTCTTCCAAGGCGCGCTTGCTTCGTCCGGTAACCATCAAAAGATCAGTAAACCCCGCCTTTACTGCTTCCGCAACTACGTACTGAATTGCGGGTTTGTCGACGACTGGCAACATTTCCTTGGGCATTGCCTTTGTTGCCGGCAAGAATCGCGTCCCCAGCCCTGCTGCGGGAATGACTGCTTTTTTAATGGCCGAATGTGACATCTTTGAAACCTGTCCAGTTGGTGCGAGTGGTACTACAAGTAGTCCATTTTATCTCTAGAATATGGAAAAACCAATTTCGAATGCTACTGCTTAGTAAGCCGCCTAATTACAGCCCGGGGGAAGTATTCATCAACGTCTCCGCCAAGAGCCTGCACTTCCTTGAGCAAAGACGAAGAGAGATGCGTGTAGCGCGTATCAGCCTGCAAGAAAACAGTCTCAACTCCAGTGAGATGACGATTCATCGTTGCCATCGGAATCTCATAGGCGTAGTCAACAGTGCTACGCAATCCCTTGACAATTGCTTCGGCTCCCTGCTCCTTGCAGAAATCAGCTAGCAGGCCTTGGCCCATCGGCACAGCGGAAACCCCACGCAGCCCACCAACGGTTTCCTCAACCATAGCGACGCGCTCCTCTTCACTGAAGCGGTACTTTTTGGAGTAATTAGTGGACACGGCCACGATCACCTCATCAAAAAGGCTCGCTGCACGCGCAATGATTTCGACGTGTCCATTATGAATTGGGTCAAAAGAACCCGGGCATACCGCTCTTCGCATGATCTGAATCTATCAAGAACTCTTGCCGATTAGGCGATCTGGTGTGAATGTCTCGTAAAGATTCAATGACTTAATACCCTTGATCCTCTGTACACAGGACGATAATGAAAACATGAGCATTGAATTCACTCCGTGGCAGAGAACTGCCCACGGTGCCAACCTACTAGATTCCATTGGCCAGCCTGGAGTGACGATCTTCGAAGAAATCACGGAATTGGCTAACCGTCATAAGGCAATTAATCTTGGGCAAGGATTCCCAGATTCCGAGGGTCCAGAAGAGATCAAGCAGATTGCTGTAGATGCGATCCAAAATGGCGCTAACCAGTACGCGCCAGGTTCAGGGACTCCGCTACTTCGCGAAGCCATCGTTGCTCATCAGGAACGATTTTATTCTTTGGAGCTTGATGCCGAGTCCGAGGTCGTCATTTCCACAGGAGCGACAGAAGCTATCGCTGCTTCTCTGCTGGCTTTCCTGGAACCCGGCGATGAGGTTGTGACCTTTGAGCCTTATTACGATTCCTATGCCGCCATGATCGGATTGACCAATGCAGTACATAAGGTCGTTCAGCTCAAGGCTCCGAATTTCGAGCCAGATTTGGATGACCTTCGACGCGCGGTCACCGACAAGACGCGATTAATCCTCGTGAACAATCCTCATAATCCTACTGGCACCATATTAGATGTTTCAGTGCTCCAAGAAATCATTGCCCTGGCACATCAGCACAACTGCATCATCATTGCCGATGAGGTCTATGAACATCTGACTTTCGGTGTGCGACATGTTCCAATCGCGCGCCTGCCCGGTGGCTTGGAACGAACCATCACCATTTCGTCAGCGGGCAAATCCTTCTCCTTTACCGGCTGGAAAGTAGGCTGGGCAACCGGCCCACGCGAACTGATCACCGCCGTCCGTACTGTGAAACAGTTCCTTACCTACTCCTCAGGCCCAGCTTTCCAACCTGCTGTAGCGCAAGCGCTACAACTTCCAGATGCCTTTTTCGAGCGCTTCGCTGCAGATCTAGGACAGGCGGGAGAAATTCTCGCATCAGGCCTGGAAACAGCTGGCATCCAGGTTATTCGCCCAAAGGGTACCTACTTCTTGGTTGCTGATGTACGCAGCTTTAGATTGAATGACGCTGCTGAAGTGGCACGAATGATGCCCGAGCGCATCGGCGTTGCGGCGATACCGATGTCCGCCTTTGTTCATCCCGAAAATCACAAAGACTACCAAGGCCTGTTGCGCTTCGCCTTCTGCAAAAAGCCTGACGTGATTTCCGATGCAGTTCAGCGATTGCAGCTCCTGCCAGAGGTGCTCTCCAAATGACGCGAAAGCCGGCAAAACGGTGGCTTGGTTTCGTCCAGGAACACGCCACGATTTACGACGATGACTTGATCCCCGGGTCAAAAATCCTCGCCATCGGCGACGCACCCCAGTCGCATGTTAATCTTTCGCATCCCGAAGAAGTCTTCTACGAATATCTCGCACGCATTGCCAATCATCTGAAGGTCCTGCGCCCAGAAGAGCGTCCAATGAAGATGCTGCATCTCGGTGCAGGAGCCTTGACCTTGGCTCGCTGGGCGAGTGTGGTTTATCCATCAAGTTCACACATAGCTGTAGACATTGAGCGGGAACTTCTTGATTTCGTCCTCACGCATCTGCCATTGCCTCAAGGCTGCGATTTGTCACCAATTGTTGCAGATGCAAGGAGCGTGCTTGCTGAACAATTGGTCGATGAAAAGTTTGACGTCATCGTTCTGGATATCTTCTCTGGCCCGGAAGCACCAGAACACCTGACCACTGACGGCTACTACGCAGAACTCAAGAATTCCTTGTCCCAAGACGGATTGCTCTTCGTGAACATTGGCGATGATCCTCCACTGGATTTCACGTGTTCTCAAATTGAGGCAGCGAGTTCCAGCTTTGAATTCGTGATGCTAAGTTCTAGTCCGGAAATGTTTACCAAGCGCTTCCCCGGGAACCTGGTTCTCACAGCATCACCCCAACGATTCCGGGAAGATCAAATACACCAGTGCCAGGCGGCGGGGCCATTCCCGTCAGAAGTTCGCCATTCGATGGATCTAGATGGGTTCTGCAAACCATAGGTGCGTTTCGCCGTATTTCTTGTCGGCGAACTTCTCCATGGTGCTCGGCCATGTTGGTTCCGGTGAACGCCCTGAACGCTCCACTATGACCGTGGCATCTTCAGCTAGGATTCTGGATATTTTCTCGAGCGTAGCAGCCAGTTCTTCTTCAGTCAGCGGGTAGGGAGGATCCAGCAAGACGACGTCAAAGGTCTTGCTGGGCACTCCCGAAACGGCGTTGTAATAACCATCGAGGATGCTATCAACAGTCCCGCGTTGAACCGTCACGGTATCGGTCTTCAAAACCTTGTTCACCAGTGCCGCATTCTGCTGGCAAACAGAGACCGCTTTGGGCGCCTTTTCTACAAGAACAACCTGCCGCGCACCGCGACTGGCTGTCTCGATTCCTAGCGACCCGGAACCTGCAAAGAGATCCAGCACTCGTGCGCCAGAGAGAATATCCCAGCTTTCCAAACGAGAGAAGAGGGCCTCTTTGACTCGGTCCGTTGTCGGGCGTGTTGCGTCACCAGGTACGGACTTCAGTGGATGCCCGCCGGCGGCTCCAGCGATAATACGGCTCATTGCCTAGGTCTTCCTTCAATCAGTTCTTATTCAAAAATTCTTTGGTGGATTCATCAAGCCAATTCCCGGCCGCAACCAGGAGCCCGGGCTGATGACGTCCCCAGCTGCCATCGGCAAGGAGAATCCCCACATCGGTTCTAGCCTGCTCAATGAGCGAGCGATCCTTGATGATGCTCAGTTCCCGCAACGACGAGCGGCTGCCCGATTGCTGAACGCCCAAGATATTTCCTTCTTTGCGTTCTGCCAGGTCGGCCTCGGCTAGCTCAAAACCATCGATTGTTGACTCGATCGTCTTCAATCGTCCAACTGACGGATGGTCCGCATCCAACCATGTGGTCATGAGGCACGTCCCAGGAAATCCGCCACGGCCTACGCGGCCACGTAGCTGGTGGAGCTGCGAGATGCCAAAACGCTCAGCATCCATGATCACCATCAACGTCGCATTATGAACGTCAACACCGACTTCAATGACTGTCGTAGAAATCAGCACGTCAATTTCGCCACGTGCAAAGGATTCCATGGTTTCTTGCTTCTCTGCTGCATCCAGTTGGGAGTGCAACGCTTCGGTACGTATCCCAACAAATTCAGGCATACCAGCCAGCATCTCTTGCATGGCTTCTACGCTCATGGTTTGTCCGGCAGAATCTTCATAGGACGCCACGAGAACGCCTTGTTCCGCTGACGTGTCCGAAATTCTTGGACACACCACGTAGACTTGGTGGCCCTTCTCCACTTCTTCAATGATTCTTGAGAATAGCCTGCCGCGGAAACCAGTCAGCTGCATTGGCACAATATGCGTTTGGATCGGCGCGCGACCGGCAGGCAGGCGTTTGATAGTCGACGTGTCCAAATCACCGAACACGGTCATAGCGACTGTTCTCGGTATTGGCGTAGCAGTCATGACCAGGGTGTGCGGAACCGAGCCTCCCGCCTTAGCTCGCAAGGCATCGCGCTGTTCAACGCCAAAACGATGCTGCTCGTCCACGACTACAAGGCCGAGATCGGTAAACTGCACATGATCGCCCAGTAGGGCATGCGTGCCAATAATCAGTCCGGTCTCACCGCTGGCAATACCTAATAAAGCTTCACGACGCTGCGCAGTTTTTGCCGAACCTGTTAGGAGCGCGACTCCGGTACCTTCACCTTCACCGAACAATCCGGGTTCTGCAAGGTTGCCAAGCATCTTCTTGATCGACGCATAGTGCTGTGCGGCCAGGACTTCTGTTGGCGCTAAGAGTGCTGCTTGTCCTCCGGCATCGATCACCTGCAAGATGGCACGTAACGCGACAATGGTCTTGCCGGAGCCTACCTCTCCCTGAAGCAATCGATGCATTGGATGTGGCTGTGCCAGGTCCAAGGAGATTTGTTCTCCTACAAGGACCTGGTCTTCAGTCAAGGTAAATGGCAGTTGGGCATCAAATTTATCGGCAAGTCGACCTGGCACCTGTGGGCGCGCGATAGCTTTCTGCGCTCCTAGCTGGCGGCCGCGTTCCCCTAATGCCAGCTGCAGCATGAAGGCTTCTTCAAACGCAAAGCGCTGTCGAGCCATGTAAGCGTGCTTGATTTCTTTGGGAAAGTGTCGATCCAAGAACGCTTGATGGCGTAGCGGGTAATGATGGGTGCGTAGAAGTTCTGCTGGAAGAAATTCAGGAAGGTTCTGGTCTGTGAATTGTTCCAGCAACAGCGCCATCAAATCCCTGATGCGCTTATTTGGCATCTTTGCCGAAGCGGGATAGATGGGGATAGGTCGAGGATCCGCTTGCGACGCCTCATCCAGGATCGCGTATTCAGGCTGACTCAGTTGCAGGTGGTCATGGTACCATCCAACCTTGCCGCTGAACATTGCAATTGCTCCAATGTGCAGATCCGTTCGTGCTTGATAACCATTGAAGAAGGTCATCTTCAGCTCTTGGCCACCTGCGCTAAGCTCATCGCTTACTGTAACTTCAAAAATGAAACCGCGACGCGAGTGCATCTGTCTCTGGCTAACGTTGATAACCTGGGCCACAACGGTGACGTGCTCGTCAAAGGGAAGCTCGGAAATTGGAGTGAGCTCGCCTACTTCAACATACCGACGCGGAAAATGCCAGAGGAACTCCCCCACTGTGCTGTAGCCAAATGCCTTTTCCAATGCACCGGCATTCTTGTGCCCTAAGAATGATGAGAGATCAGTGCTCTCAAAAGTCGTTAATGTAATTTCACTCATTGTTGGTGCACAGATCGGTGACGCTGATGTTGACTGGGTCGCCATGTTTCTTTATCAGTTCCAACGCCGGTTCGGCTTCAGGCACGTGGACGTGGACACGCCATCTATAGGTGTCTTCCTCCAGCTGGTTAACTGGAGACATGATCACTGAGTTGCCTATTGAATCCAGTTGTCCGCGCAGCATGGCGGCGCCTAAGGCGTCTAAGGAAACGGTACACATCACCTCAACACCTGATTCTGTTTCTTCAGTCAGGTGGATGTGCGGGTCTTGCAATCGGTAACCGTGGAAGTCGTCGTAGGACTCAAAGTCGGTAGATTCGCTGCGAATAGCGGCGCATAGCTCATCGATGATGATCAGCATGCCGACGGCTCCAGCGTCGACAACGCCAGCCTTAATGAGACTCGGAAGTTCAGATTCCGTACCTCTGACGGCAAGCTGAGCTGCTTGGGTCATTTGCGTGAGGACAGCATCGAGTGCTGCTCGACTATCCGGATCTGTCTTCAAGTGCGCGAGCGTTGAGCCAGCGGCCAAAGAAATTGCGTTGATCACCGAAAGCATAGTGCCTTCGACGGGTTCGCTGAGAGCCGACCATGAACGCACCTTGGCTCGTTCAAGACCGAGCGCTAGCAACGGTGCAGTTAGTCGTTCGTGGCCACTCCACGGTTCACTAAGCCCACTCAAGAAGACTGCGAGTAGTGTTCCTGAGTTGCCGCGCGCTGATTCCATCGAAGCCCGCGCTGCAACTTCAAGAAAACCGCCAATGTCGTCGCTTTCCAATTTGCTAATGGCGTCGTGCCCCGCTCTCGCGGTCAAATACAGGTTGCTACCAGTATCGCCATCTGCCACTGGGAACACGTTAATCGCGTTCAACCTGTCAGAGTGGTTCCCGAGACTCTTGACGCTTCGGGCGAGCCACTCTCGGATGGCACGCACGGACGTATCGAGTTTGTGGGGCGTCATGGAAAGTCGTTCCTTAGGTGGTCTTACTGCGACAAGTCGGTAGATGATACGAAATCATCAACCGTGTCATTCTGCAATGCTTCGCCAAACTTAGCAATCGTATCCATGTCAGGAACGACGATTGACTGCCCATCGGCTGAACGGCCTGGACCGTTATTTGGCAGGGTGAAGAATTCCATATCACCGGAACGGATGTTAATCATCGAAGACGCTAATGAGGCAATCTTGCCAGCATCCAGAGTTTCGTCAACGGCCACATATGGGGCGATCTCTTCAACTACGGACTGGATCTTCGTGGGGCTGGTCAGAGTTTCCTTGGAAAGTATTTGACCAATCAAAGCTTTGACAAACAGCTGCTGGTTCTTCACACGACGGTAGTCGCTACCACCTGGTCCGGTAAACGCCTTACGCTCACGGACAAAGGCTAATGCTTCGTCGCCGTCAAGCGTCTGCACGCCCTGTGGGAAGAAGTAGCCCTTGACATGAACAGGACTGAAAGCGATCGGGTTATCGACGGTTACCCCACCGACAGCATTGGTCAGGCCCTTGAAGCCTTCAAAGTCAATGGATGCTACATGGTTGATCCGGATGCCGAAGAGACCTTCAAGAGTTTCGACGGCCTTTGGAACACCGCCGCTGGCGAATGCACGGTTAATCTTCGCAGTACCGACGCCAGGGATGTCTAGCCAAGTATCACGCATGATCGAGGTGACAAATACGTTTTTTCGGTCCGAAGGAATATGCACCAACATCATGGTGTCGGAGCGTCCACCACCTGGGAGCGTCGCGAACTCATCATCCGCTGCATCGTCGCTACGCACGGCACGAGTATCAGTACCCAACAGAAGTACGTTAACCGCATCCTTCGATTCTTCTTTCACCTCCGGACGCGTTTCTTCCGCGGGGAAAGCATCGGTAATTTTGGTGCTGTTGTCATTGAACGTTCTACTGAGGTTCCAGGCGTAACCACCAGCGACTAGTCCAGCGACAACCACCAGAGCAAGGATGCTCAGGATAATAGTTCGACCCGTGTGTTTCTTTTTCTGGCGTGGTCTCACCGGATGCTCTTCAAACGACATATGCTACCTTTCACAGTTTCAGCTGACTACATCTTATCTTTCAGACTGTCGATGTAGGCTTATAACGTGTTTAAAATCAGTGTCTCCGCACGACTGTCACCAAAACTTAATCGAATAGTGGGTCGTGGTTCAGCAATAGCCGGAATCGGGCTGCTTTCCGTAACTGGTCTCGCCGGTTGCGCATCAGTTGCCTCCGTGGACGCTGCCCCAGACGCAGCAAACCCGCTTTGTGCGGAAATGATGGTTGTCCTGCCCGAAGCCATCGATGATGCGGAACGCCGTTCAACGACATCCCAGGCAACGGCAGCCTGGGGTGATCCTTCAAAAGTCGTCCTGCGTTGCGGTGTCGAAGTTCCAGGACCAACAACTGACCCTTGCGTATCCGTAAATGAAGTTGATTGGGTAGCTCATGAGGATGAAGCAACAAGTATTTGGACCTTGACTACATATGGCCGGATGCCAGCGACCGAAGTTGTCCTTGACCCTAATGTCATCCCGTCTAGTACAGTGCTCGCTACGCTTTCAGACGCTGCGCAGAAGATCCCAGCTTCCAAGAAGTGCGTCAGCGTTGACAAGTCAGTGAACTTGTAAGCAATTCTTCTACAAAAACTTTGGGGTGTGTTGAATTTTCAACACACCCCAAACTTTCTTCGATTTGTCTTGGCTTAGCGCAGACCGATGTTCCGATCGGTAGCCAGTCCAATCAGCTCATCAATAAGTTCACGGTACTCAATTCCCGTTTTGGCCCACATTTGCGGGTACATGCTTGAAGGCGTGAAGCCTGGCATGGTGTTAATTTCATTGATGATCCACTCCCCTTCAGGAGTGTAGAAGAAATCAACGCGTGATAGGCCTTCTGCATCGATAGCGTCGAAGGCCTTCACCGCCAGATCGCGGATCTCGCGCGTGGCTTCTTCGCTCAAATCTGCTGGGCAGCTGAGCTCGGCCGCAGCGCCATCAACATACTTAGCCTCGAAATCATAGAACGTATGCTCGTTATCGGCCACCGCGATTTCGCCTGGCAATGAAGCACGCGAAGGTTCGCTACCGCGGCCTTCAAGGACACCGCATTCGATTTCACGGCCAACGATCCCCTGCTCGATAATCACCTTAGGATCCTCTGCACGGGCAATCTCAATCGCTGCACGAAGCCCAGAAAGCTCAACTACCTTGGTGATGCCGACCGAAGATCCTGCGCGTGCCGGCTTGACGAACAACGGGTACTGCAGCTCTTCGCAACGCTTCATGGCAGCTTCGCTGTTGCGCAGCCACTGCTTGTTGGTGATGACTTCGTACGGGCCTACCTTGAAGCCTGCCCCTTCGAAGACAACCTTCATGAAATGCTTATCCATGCCCATCGCGCTGGCTGCGATACCGGAGCCAACGTAGGAAACACCGGCCATTTCCAGCATGCCCTGGATTGACCCATCCTCGCCAAATGGACCATGAAGCAACGGGAAGACCACGTCTATCTCGCCCAGATCTGCCACCGTGGAGTCCGAGTAGGACAGCAATGATGTCTTCTGCGCGTCGGTGGAAAGGTGCACCGGATGATCCACCGAGGAAATCTCTGGCAGCTTGCCAGTATTTAGTGCCCAGCCTTCTGGATCCTCATCCAGCAGTGTCCAACCGCCGTCGCGGGTGATGCCCACCGGAACGATTTCAAAACGTTCGCGGTCGATAGCGTGCATGACGCCGGCCGCAGTAACGCAGGAAACCGAGTGCTCTGAGGAGCGGCCACCGAAGAGCAAGAGGACGCGTAGCTTGCGTTCAGTCATTAGTGACGTTCTCCTTCAGATTTCAATTCACGCGACAACAGGCGTGCAGCCATATTTTCAACGCTCAAGGTGCCTTCCAGGACCATGACCACTGCTTCGGTGATTGGCATTTCCACGTTATGTGCTCGGGAAAGGTCGAATACCGCACGTGCTGATTTGATGCCTTCCGCAGTCTGCGACATGCGGTCATTGACCTCTTCCAGGAAGAGCCCCTGGCCAAGCAGGCGTCCTGCAGTGTTGTTGCGGGACAGCGAGGAAGAACAGGTAGCCACGAGGTCGCCTAGGCCAGAAAGGCCTGCCAAGGTGTCCAAACGACCGCCGAGGGCGAGGACCAAGCGAGTGGTTTCAGCCAAGCCACGCGTGATGACAGTGGACTTGGTATTGTCGCCCATTCCCATGCCATCGCACATGCCAACGGCAAGGGCAATGATGTTCTTGACGATTCCGCCAAGCTCAACACCCAAGACATCGTCATTGGTGTAGGGACGGAAGTAGGGAGCGGAACACAGTTCAGCGATCCACTGCGCAATATCAGGATCGGTACAGGCTACGACCGAAGCAGTTGGCTGCTCTCGTGCGATTTCCATGGCGAGGTTTGGACCGGACAGCACAGCGATCTGCTTTGCAGGCAGCCCGGTAACTTCAGCGATGACCTGGCTCATGCGCAGATCTGTTCCGCGTTCAAGACCCTTCATCAATGAAAGCAATACCGCGCCGGGTTCAAAGAATTCTTTGAACTTCGCCAATTCCTGGCGCAACGACTGTGCCGGAATTGCCAGGACCACAAGGCCAGCGCCGGTAAGAACAGTCTTTGGATCCGATGACGCCGTGATGTTGGCGGGAAGCTTTGTCTCGCGCAGGTAGCGTGAATTGGTATGGCGTTCGTTGATTTCATTGGCGGCGTCTTCGCGACGAGCCCAAATCTGAACCGCGATTCCCGTATCTGCAACGGAATCGGCAAGCACCTTGGCGAAGGTTGTCCCCCAGCTGCCAGCGCCCATGACGGCGATTTTGCGTGGTAGCGGCTTAGTCAATGTCAGTCCTCTGGAAGGTGATGATCAAGGTAATTAGTTATCCGGGGTATCGAAATTTCGTCCAGTCTTCGACTGGCCATGCTTGCTGGGATCCCATCGAGCAGCTGGTGCTTCTTCTTGGCGCAGTTCTGCGGTCAGTGCGGTGATCGCGTCCATGATGCGATCGGTGGCTTCTTGCAGCGCTGCACGAGTACGCGGGCCTCCACGCAAGTCATCAAGGTCCACTGGCTGCCCTACAGACACGGTGACGTGCTTTCGCGGGAACGGATACATTTTCTTGGAATAGCGCGGCAGCAGTTCCTGGTCGCCCCAGTGAGCCATCGGCACCACTGGTGCGCCGGTCTGCAGGGCCAAACGTGCGGCACCAGTTCGTCCAACCATTGGCCACAGATTAGGGTCGCGGGTCAGCGTGCCTTCCGGGTAAATGACAATGACACCGCCGGCGTCCAGTACTTTTTGGGCGGCGGCCAGTGATTCGCCAGCGTTGGATGCGCTGCGCGACACCGGGACCTGGCCGGTCTCGCGCAGCATCCATCCGAGCACGGGAATCTTGAACAAGGATTCCTTGGCCAGCCAGCGTGGCAGCCGGCCATTGCTGTAAATAGCATGGCCGACAACCAGCGGATCAATCTCGGTAAGATGATTGGGGCAGAGGATGTACCCGCCCGGCGGGAGGGTCTCGAAGCCCTTCCACGTTTTGCCCATCAAACCGTTCATGGCAGAACGGACAATGCCCGCCAATAGCGAGAAGACCCGTTTAGTCTTGGCAGATTCGCCAGGGGCCAGAATCTTTACCACGAATCTGATCCCCTTTAGTTGCTCAGCTCGACATTTGCGCCTAGGGCCTGCAGCTTCTCCATGAAGTGCTCGTAACCTCGGTTGATGATCTCAATGCCGGTGACTTTGCTGGTGCCTTCGGCAGCCAGGGCAGCGATCAAATGGGAGAATCCGCCACGAAGATCTGGAACATCGATGTCAGCACCGGTCAGCTTCGCTGGGCCTACGACAACAGCAGAATGCTTGAAGTTGCGCTGTCCAAAGCGGCAGGGGGTGGACCCGAGGCAGTCGGTGTGAACCTGGACGGTGGAACCCATGCGAACCAACGCATCAGTGAATCCGAAGCGGTTCTCATACACGGTCTCGTGAATGACCGATACGCCCTTGGCCTGGGTCAGGGCAACTACCAGCGGCTGCTGCCAGTCAGTCATGAAGCCCGGGTGGACGTCGGTTTCCAGGATCAGCGGATTAAGGTCTCCACCTGGGTGATAGAAGCGAATGCCGTCGGACTTGACGTCGAATTCGCCACCGATCTGGCGGTAGACGTGCAGGAAAGCGGTCAAATCACGCTGGGTCGCATCCTGGACAAAAATATCGCCCTTGGTGACCAGCGCGGCAGAGGCCCATGATGCGGCTTCGTTGCGGTCTGGCAAAGCGGAGTGGTCAAAGCCCGAAAGCTTATCGACACCCTGAATGCGGATCACGCGGTCACGGTGCACAGAGATGATGGCACCCATCTTCTGCAGCAGCGAGATCAGGTCCAGGATTTCTGGTTCAATGGCCGCATTGCTGACTTCGGTGACTCCCTTGGCTCGAACGGCCGAGAGCAGTACCTGTTCGGTGGTGCCAACGCTTGGGTACTGCAATTCAACCTTGGCACCGGTCAGTCCGTTAGGGGCCGAGATGCGGATGCCATCAGCGGCCTTGTCAACGAGGGCGCCAAAGTCGCGCAGTACTTCCAGATGGAAGTCAATCGGTCGGTCGCCGATGCGGCAGCCACCCAAGTCCGGGATGAACGCTTCGCCCAGAGCGTGGATCAGTGGTCCGCAGAAAAGAATAGGGATACGCGAGTCACCGGCATGGGCATCGATCGCCTGGTTCGAGGCGGTCTTGACCTGGGTAGGGTCCATGGTGAGATCGCCGGTTTCAGGGTCCTGATCAACCTTGACACCGTGGATTTCAAGAAGGCTGCGCACGACAGCTACATCTTTGATCTCCGGTACGTTGCGCAATACCGAAGGGGTATCGCCAAGCAGAGCCGCGACCATGGCTTTTGGCACTAGGTTCTTTGCTCCGCCGACTCGTACGGTGCCCTTAAGCGGGACACCACCATGGATCGTCAGGATCTTACCCATGTATGAATTACCTCATCGCGTAGTCGTTATCGCCCGCCGAAGCTTCTAGGCTTTCGAACTGGCAGGACTAAGTAAGCATACCGCCTCTGTACCTGCCAGTATGCCCAGATCATCTCGTGGCGCACACATTGTGAGCATGCTTTCAGACAGACCTATTATGCTCTGCCAAAAATCATTCCATTTGGAATGCAATGATCCGCTCACCCCTAACAACGTCAGGGAGGAGCGGACCATTCCAATTACTTTGAACTCGGTACCTAGTCTGCGGTACGTGCCGGCAAAGTCCGCGGCTTATGTGCAGGAAGCTTGGCCTCGTAAGCGGTGATATCTTCCTCATGCTGCAAGGTCAGACCGATATCGTCCAGGCCTTCCATCAAGCGCCAGCGAGTGTAGTCGTCAATCTGGAACGGTGCCGAGATGGAACCGCACTGAACCGTACGCGATTCCAGGTCGACGGTGACCGTGGTGCCTGGATTGTTCTCCAGTTCCTTCCAGATCAATTCAATGTCACCCTGGGCAACTTCAGCGGCGACCAATCCCTGCTTGCCCGAGTTGCCACGGAAAATATCGGCAAAACGAGCGGAGATAACAGCCTTGAATCCGTAGTCCTTCAACGCCCATACAGCGTGCTCGCGGGAGGAACCGGTGCCGAAGTCGGGACCGGCTACCAGTACGGAGCCGGTATTGAAAGGTTCCTGGTTCAGGATGAAGTTCTCATCCCGTCGCCAACCTGCAAACAACGCATCCTCAAACCCGGTGCGGGTGATGCGCTTAAGATAAACGGCAGGAATAATCTGGTCCGTATCCACATTGCTCTGGCGCAGTGGAACACCAATACCGGTGTGGCTGACAATCTTCTCCATAACGGTGATCCTTCCTAGACCGAAGCCGGTGCGTTGACGAGGTCGCTAGGCGACGAGAGGGTTCCACGGATTGCGGTAGCCGCAGCCACCAGTGGCGACACCAGGTGGGTACGTCCGCCCTTGCCCTGGCGTCCTTCAAAGTTGCGGTTCGAGGTGGACGCGCAGCGCTCCCCCTCGGCCAGCTGGTCCGGGTTCATTCCCAGGCACATGGAGCAACCTGCAAACCGCCATTCAGCACCGAAGTCCTTGAAAATCTGGTCCAGGCCTTCCGCTTCTGCTTCCAGGCGAACTCGTGCCGAGCCGGGAACCACGATCATGCGGACATTAGGATCTTTTTCCTTGCCCTTGATGACCTGTGCCGCTGCACGCAGGTCCTCCATGCGGGAGTTGGTGCAGGACCCCAGGAAGACGGTATCCACGCGGATGTCCTTCAGCGGAGTGCCGCCGGTCAGACCCATGTAGTTCAAGGCACGCTCGCAGGCCTTGCGATCGTTCTCGTCTTCGTAGTCTTCCGGGGAAGGCACATTCTCAGACAGCGAGACACCCTGGCCGGGGTTGGTGCCCCAGGTGACAAATGGTTCAAGTTCATCCGCATTCAAGAAGACTTCAGCGTCGAAGCGCGCGCCTTCATCGGTATGCAGCTGCTTCCAGTCCTCAACGGCGGCGTCCCAGTCTTCGCCCGCCGGCGCATGCGGGCGCCCCTTGACATATTCAAAAGTGGTCTCGTCCGGAGCGATCATGCCGGCACGGGCACCGGCCTCGATGGACATGTTGCAGATGGTCATGCGTGCATCCATGGACAGCGAACGAATCGCCGAGCCACGGTACTCCAGTACGTACCCTTGGCCGCCACCGGTACCGATCTTGGCAATCACTGCCAAGATGATGTCCTTGGAAGTAACACCAGGCTTCAAGGTGCCTTCGACGTTAATGGCCATGGTCTTGAACGGCTTCAGGCTCAGCGACTGGGTGGCCATGACATGTTCGACTTCCGAGGTGCCGATGCCCAAAGCCAGGGCGCCAAAGGCGCCATGGGTCGAGGTATGCGAATCACCGCAGACAACAGTCATGCCCGGCTGGGTCAGTCCTAGCTGCGGACCCACCACGTGGACGATGCCCTGCTCCTTGTCACCCAAGGAGTGCAGGCGAACACCGAATTCCTTGCAGTTCTCCCGCAGGGTGTGGATCTGGGTGCGGCTGGTCAAGTCAGCAATGGGCTTGTCGATTTCCAGCGTTGGGGTGTTGTGATCTTCGGTCGCAATCGTCAGGTCCGGACGACGCAGCGGACGGCCAGCCAGGCGCAGGCCTTCGAAGGCCTGCGGCGAGGTCACCTCGTGCAGCAGGTGGAGATCAATGTAGATCAAATCCGGCTGGCGGGCTTCACCTTCGCCTTCTCCTCGGCGCACAACATGTGCATTCCAGACTTTTTCTGCCAATGTCTGGGGCGACTGCATGGCGGACATGCGACACACTCCTCAAGCTACGAACATTTGATACTCCAACTTTGACACTTCATAGATCGACTTTTCCAGTATGCGGACTTGAATCTCAAATACTGAGACGTGATACTGGAACTATGACAATAGGCAGCGGCGTAGGCGTACTAGATAAGGCAGCAGCCATTCTCAATGCATTAGAGAATGGACCCACTTCCCTGTCTCAGTTGGTGGAACTCACCGAAATTTCGCGTCCTACGGTGCACCGCATTGCCCAATCGCTGGTTCATCATGGATTGGTTGGGCGCGACATGCATGGCCGCTTTGAGTTGGGAAACCGTCTGGTGGAGCTCGCCAGCGCCGCCGGCGAAGACCGATTGGTCAGCGCGGCGGGCCCCGTGCTCATAAAGCTTCGCGACCTCACTGGTGAAAGCACGCAGATTTTCCGCAAGCAGGGCGATTACCGTGTTTGCATCGCTAGTGCGGAGCGTCCAATCGGCCTGCGCGACACCATCCCTGTTGGAACCCAGCTGTCCATGAAAGCCGGCTCGGCAGCCCAGATCCTGCTCGCATGGGAAGACAATGAACGCATGGTGGAAGGATTGCATCATGCGCGCTTCACGCCGACAATTCTGGCTGGCGTCCGTCGGCGTGGTTGGGCCCAGTCGCTGGGAGAACGCGAGCCAGGCGTTGCTTCCGTATCCGCACCAGTTCGCGGGCAATCCGGACGAGTTATCGCAGCCCTGTCCTTGTCCGGCCCGATTGAACGGCTCACACGCCAGCCAGGGAAGATTCACCATGAAGCCGTGACTAGGGCCGCCCACGAGCTTTCCGAACTGCTGCGCGTTCAAAATGACCGCGTGTAGCTAGCTCATGAAGTACGTTCGGGGCAGCTAGCCGAAGTGGTCAAAGCCAGTCTCTGGCTTTGCGACCTGGCCATCAACTTTCACCACGGCGCGACGGCCATTTGCGGGTTTGGCAGCACCAATTACGGTGAATTCCTCTGGGATTTCGATTCGCTCGGGGAAGGTAGCAAGTAGTCCAAAATCTTCGCCGCCATACAGTACCCACGCCATGGGATCGGTGCCAGTCAGTTCTGTTGCGGCTTCCAAGCGAACAGCGTATTCCTGGAGCGCGGAAGACTCTAACTCGAGATTCACATGACTGGCTTTGGCCAAGCGCCCAGCGTCACGGATCAGCCCATCAGATATGTCCATCATGGCTGTAGCACCCGCTTCCGCGGCACGTGGACCGGATTCCAACGGCGGCACGGGACGGCACTGTGCCTGGACCAGCCGGCGCACTGCTCTGCTCCAACCTTGTTCGTTGTGAACATGTTCAAGCACGGATAGTCCTGCCCCTGCAGCGCCGACACGTCCTGCCACGGCAATGCGGTCACCAACTTGGGCTCCGCTCCTCAAGACCTTTCCATGCTCGCATTCGCCCAGGACGGTAGTGGTAACGGATATTTCTTGGGACTTCCCGAGGTCTCCCCCGAGAATGGTAAGTTCCTGTGCGCCAAGTCCCTGGATAGCATCGGCAACGCCGCGGCTGAAGCCTTTAACCCATTCCAAGGAAGTTTCCTTCGGCAGGGACAAAGAAATCACAGCGCCAGTGGCGTGACCGCCCATCGCATTAATGTCCGAAACATTTTGTGCAATAGATTTCCACCCGATGTCATAAGCTCTGTGCTCTAGCCCGCTGGGCCAGATCAGCCGAAAATCTTGATTCTCAACCAGGGTATCCACGGAGACGAGAACTTCCGTTCCGCGCACGAGTAGCGCACCTGCGTCGTCGCCCGGCCCGAGACTTGCATGTTCAGAATCAAGCAGCGGCAACATCGCGTCCAGTATGCCTTGCTCGCCAAGGTCACCCACCGTTGCATCGACGTTTGATTGGTTTGTAGTCACAGAGTTCTAATCGGCTTTCTTGGCTGCTGAGGTGATCAATGCTGAATAACTATTGAAGGTGTCCAAATGCTGGTCGACAGGCTCAACTACTGCCTGCCTGACCAAATGAGATACCGAGCGTTCAATGTTCTTCAACGCTTTCCTTCGCTTAACTTTAGCGACTATTCGGTTGACAAACGAGCAGGCCAACCCAAGGACAATACCCAGCAGTATTCCGATGAAAACCAGCAATGTTGGGACCGCGATTCCTTCGACTCGCGGAGCCTCCGGCAGGTCGAACTGGAAGTATCCAGCAACCGGATAGCCTGCGAGCCACAGGGCGCCACCCAGTGCCGCAACGAGTGCAACCCATTGGATGACTTTGACTACCGGCCACCACCAGGATGACCGTTCAACACCTAACGGTGTTCCGGCTATAGCCGCATCGATGCCGTCATCCAGTACCTCCGTATTTGCGTGCACCTTTTCACGCAGTGGCTCTTTCCAACTTTCCGGAAGATCGCTAGAAGCCTCGGAAACATACTGGTTGATGCCGTGTTCGATAGCCGAGGTCTCCGCTACAGAAAGCTCGGGACGCGAAGTCAAAGACAGCTCTGGGTCTTCATGCTGGCGCCCAAGATTCATCCGCTTAAGCGGATCGTTGCGCAGCTTGACCAGCCACGTGGTCAACGGCCACCCCGTTCGCGAAGCGCCACGAAGCAAGTAGGAGGTTTCCACTGCGTCAGCAATGTAATGGGCGCCGTGCGCTTTTGCGATCACACGCTCCAGCTCCGCTTGGTGCAGCTGGCTAGGCAAGCGCACCTTCTCGACTTGGAGTTCCCCACTCAGGCGATGAATGACTTGATCAACATCTGCACGGAGTCGACGCGTAGAAAGAGCCTTGTTTTTCGCCGCTGCCGCAATCTTGGCATGCACATCTGCGACCCCTTCACCCGTGGCAGCAGAGGCACATACGATGGGCAGGTTCTCCAAGCCGGACGTAGCCAAGATGCCGCGCAAGGAATCGACAACTTGCTTGCGTTCCTGTTCGGCAATCTTGTCTATCTGGTTCAAGACGATCAGCAGGTTGCCCTGCTGGCTACGCAAGGAATTGAGATAGCCATGGTGGATTGACGCGTCGGCATATTTCTGTGGATCAAGCACCCACACCAAATAATCCACCTGGCCCACCAGCCGAGCAGCAATCTTGTGGTGATCGACTGCCGTGGAATCCATGTCGGGTAGGTCCAACAGCAAGAGTCCGGCGTCGAGTTTATTTTTCTTGGCAGGCTGTGCGCGGCTGTCCTGATCGCCCATGACGTGGCGAGTAGTCACCTCCAACCAGTCCAGTAGTTCGGCAGCACCTTCTGGTTCCCAAATTGCAGCGACAGTATCAGTAGTAGTCGGGCGGATAACACCAGTGGCAGCCAGCTCCTGGCCTACCAAAGCATTGAACATCGTTGATTTTCCGCTGCCGGTGGCACCGAAAAGTCCTACGACAACATGTTCGGCTGAAAGCTGGCGCCGAGATTCAGCACGGGTGATGACGTCCGCGGCTAAATCGATGGTTTCTGGTTCCAGGTAAGGTTCTGCAAGCTGCATCGCTTCCACGATGCTATTGATTTGCGAGTTGAGACCGCTGACGGCTCTGAGGATCTTGCGCTCGGACATTAGTGAGCCCCCTTGCTGCTCAAGGCTGCGGTAATCTTGCCCAATCGATCGGCAAGCTCCGGCTGGGAGTTTGCGGCTAGTTCGTCCAGATAGATCGACGAGGTTCTAGCCAGTAGATCACGTGCTCGGGAGTCAAGCATCTTGCGGGCTTTGGTGGCCATGCGACGTACCGCGTCCTCGCCAAAAATTGCTTCCAGCAGTTTCTGCCCTACCAATGCTGAGCCACCGGCAATGCCGATTTCCAATCCGGTGAGACCCGCTGTTGACGCAAAGACCACGACCATCAGGATGACCGCTACCCCGTTTACTCCGAATGCGGCCATGCGGGCAGTCTTGCGCTTCCCGGCGCCCTCCTGGCGAATCATGTCCAAGACATCTTTTTGCCAAAGCCGGATGCTTTCTGATGCTTGCTCATTGAGGTTCTGCGGCGGCCGCGGCGATTGCAGATTAGATCGTAGTGCTTGGCCAAATGGCGTGTTCTTCCACGACCTGTCAATGTCATGGCAAGCCTTGGTTACCTCCGCAATGAAGACCATATGCAAGCCTGATTCGATGGCTTGTTCAACACGATGGGTAGCTGGCGGTTTACCAGTCAGGAATGCGCCAACACGATCCCTCACTCGTCCAATGGCGCCTTCGATCCCGCGCAGCAGCTCGCCCGCTCCTACGAAGTCCTGCCACCGGGCCAGGATTTCGCCACGTAGCAACGATCCGTCATTGAGCGAATCATTAATTCTGGCCAGCGATTGCGTGAAGCGCTCATTGGTAAGGGCTCGCAATTCACCGAGCTGTTTTTCCTGCTCTTGCAGTTCAGCGATTAGCTCGCTGACATCTGCGGTAGTGCGCCGCAACGCGCCATCAAGCGTTTGGGCCGCTATCTGTTGCCGTTTAGCGGAATCTGCTGCCAGTGAATTCAGCCATGCGAGCAAGGGCTCCACGTGCTCACTTGGAATCAATTTCTGGTCATCTAGTTGCGTCTCGTTTAGGACATGCAACAGCGAGGGATCCAGCTCCTTCTCGCTTAACAGGCGTTTCAAGTCCGGAACAATGTCGTCCTCGGCTCCAGGCGGCACCCTGTTCAAAACGACGCAGACAGTAATTTTCCGCGCACCGGCTTCGGTGAGCATATCCCAAGGAAGAGCGTCAGCGTATCTATTGGCTGTGGTTACAAAAATCCACAGATCTGCTGCGTTCAGAAGTTGGCCTGCCAATTCCCTGTTCTCGTCGGAAACCGAGTCGATATCCGGTGCATCAAGAATTGCCAACCCGCGTGGAACCTGCTCACGGGGCGTCATCAACAGCGCGTGATTACTAGCTGCTCCGCCGTCGGTATTGAACCCACCACCGGCTACGCGTTTAAGTTCGGGAAGAATCCGTTCCGATTCAAAGAATGATTGGTCAACGGGGTTGAACGCCAAGACCGGAGTTCGGGTGGTCGGGCGTACTGCGCCGGAAAGACTGACATGTTCCCCCAGAAGGGAATTTACTAGAGTCGATTTGCCTGAGCCTGTGGAACCACCGACAACCACCAGTAGCGGTGCGCCTAGATTCGAAACTCGTGGAATCAGGTAGTCCGAGATTTGGTGCAATGCCTTGTTGCGCAGTTCTTCAAATGCAGAGGCTTCTCGTGGCCGACCATTAACAAAGGAAAGCTCTTCGAGCAGATCCTTGAGCTCGCTCAGACGCGCCGCGGAATCACTGCCAATTTCGGTTTGCGAGGCAGTTTCCTGCCCTGAGCTCTTAGCCAGATCTGAATTCGACTCCATGAGAACTATCTTGCCTCATGCCAACAGGGAAACCCGCTAGCTTGATGCAGATTTTGTTCGGGAAACGCAAAAACCGCGGAATTCTCCGCGGTTTTACAGTGGTGACCCCAACGGGATTCGAACCCGTGTTGCCGCCGTGAGAGGGCGGAGTACTAGGCCGCTATACGATGGGGCCGTACGCTGAAGATAAATCTTCAACTCACCAAATTCCTTTGGTGAAGCGCTGGGATACCAGGACTCGAACCTAGAATGACGGAACCAGAAACCGTTGTGTTGCCAATTACACCATATCCCACTGTGACTTGGCGTTTCAGGAATTCAGCTAAGCATCATTCCGGCCACTGCCGTAGCACGAGATAAAACTATACCGGCCTAATGATCAGTACACAAATCGAGCCCCTCGACCGGTATCCCACCTAGAATTCGCGGAAAATCAGCAAAGAACAGATGTGAGGGATCCCAAATCTTCCACTAACCAACCAGAGAAATTCTTGTGAAGTGAAGCACGGTCCAGGAGAACTGACTGGAGCCCCGCGTCAATGGCACCTTGATAGTCATTAATAGGGTTATCCCCTATGTAAAGCGTCTGTGCCGGCAGGCTCTTCAATTCAGCGCACCCGGCAAGGAACGGGGCAGAATGAGGTTTAGGTGCACCGGCGGTATCGGAGCCAATGACGCATTGGAAACCTTGTAGCCCAGCGGCTAGCAGTTTGTCACGCTGATAGGCCTCAACGTTGTTGCTAACCGCACCGTAGGGGATTCCCAATTCTTCCAGCTTGCCCAAGAACGCCCGAACGTCCCCAAAGGGCTTCCATGCCTTGCGAACCCTCGTCTCGTAATCAGCGGCCCAACGCATATAGTCTTCTCCGCTGGGCGCTGTTTTTCCTGCCAACCTGTACGCACGCTGCAACCGCACTTCCCGCTGGCCCATAAACGTGAGCTCGCCTGCCATGTACCTCTCATAGGCTTGAGCACCATCATCCGCGAAATCTGCTGCAATTTCGGCTAGTCGCTCAGGATGCAGATGCGCCAGGTGCGGCTCGGAAACGGACGAGAAACCGCGGATTGCGGCCGTGCGCAAATCTACGAGCGTGTCATCAATATCAAAGAGAACGCCTCGGACAGGAACAGTCACAGGACTGAACCCATCCGAGGCGTTCAAAGTGCTTTTCATCGAGTTATCGGCGAATCGCTAGCGGGACTCACCAAATGCGCGCAGACGCTTGAGGCTCGACTCGCGTCCAAGAATTTCCATGGACTCGAAGAGCGGTGGAGATACGCGCTTGCCGGAGATAGCAACGCGGGCTGGTCCAAATGCCTGGCGAGGCTTCAGTTCCAGTTCGTCTACAAGCTTCGTGCGCAGGGCCGCCTGAATGGTTTCAGCGTTCCAATCGGTAAGGCTCTCGAGTCCCTGGACAGTAGCGTCGACAACCTCAACCAGGTTCGCCGGCATTCCCTTGAGCGCTTTCTCATCGATGACAATTTCGTCATCAGACTTGAAGAGGAATTCGAGCATGTCGGTCGCTTCACCCAAGAGGGCAATACGCTCCTGCACCAATGGCGCAGCCTGGTCCAAGATGTCGTTATCGCGTTCAGTCAGCTCTTCGCCAACCAGACCAGCGGCCTTCAGGTAAGGAACCAAACGATCACGGAAATCCTGTGCCTCAAGCATGCGCACGTGGGTGCCGTTGATTGCTTCTGCCTTCTTCACATCGAATCGGGCAGGATTGGACAGCACGTCAGTTACGTCAAAGGCTTCTACCAGCTGTTCGCGCGAGAAGATATCTTCATCTGCACTCAGCGACCAGCCAAGCAGTGCGAGATAGTTCAACAGGCCTTCCGGGATGAAACCATTGTCGCGGTGAAGGAATACACTGGATTCCGGATCACGCTTAGAGAGCTTCTTGTTGCCCTGTCCCATAACGTATGGCAGGTGGCCAAAGCGCGGCATGTACTGGGCAACGCCGATGTCGTGCAGCAACGCGTACAAGACAACTTGGCGTGGAGTCGATGACAGCAGGTCCTCGCCACGAAGCACGTGGGTAATCCCCATCAGCGCATCATCGATTGGGTTGACCAGGGTGTACAGCGGCTTGCCGTTGGCGCGTACCACCACATAGTCGGGAACGGATCCAGCCTTGAAGGTGATCTCCCCACGTACCAAGTCGTTGAAGGTGATGTCGTGATCTGGCATGCGAACACGCAATACCGGTTCACGGCCTTCAGCTTTGAATGCTGCTTTCTGCTCTTCGGTCAGCTCGCGGTCGAAGTTGTCGTAGCCCAGCTTCGGATCACGGCCGGCTGCCTTGTGGCGTGCTTCAACTTCTTCTGGGGTCGAGTAGGACTCGTAAACATGGCCTGCGGCACGAAGCTTGGCAATGACGTCCTGGTAGATGTCACCACGCTGCGACTGGCGGTATGGTTCATGAGGACCGCCCGCGTTGACGCCCTCGTCCCAATCGATACCCAACCATGCCAAGGCATCCAAAAGCTGGTTGTAGCTTTCTTCGGAGTCACGCTTGGCATCGGTGTCTTCAATGCGGAAGACCATTTTGCCGCCGGTGTGACGCGCGTAGGCCCAGTTGAACAGGGCAGTGCGGATCAAACCTACGTGTGGGGTACCAGTTGGGGATGGGCAAAAACGAACGCGTACCGGGGTCTCTTCGGTAACAACGGGAATCAGCGATAGATCAGTCATGATGCTTTCATTCTATGCCTTCTGCACTGAATCGTGCAGTTAAAGCGCAAGGCTCCCGATCACATTAATGATCGAGAGCCAGTGCGGTTCCACCAATTTGATGATGGCAAGTTGGTGGTGAACAAAATTCTAGCAGTAAGTAGTGGCGTTGTACTAATCTAGCCCCGGAATACCGTGCGAAGAATTCCAATGCCTTCAACGTCGATTTCCACGATGTCGCCGGCCGTTACAAGACCAACGCCAGCTGGTGTGCCAGTCATGATCACATCACCGGGAAGCAAAGTAAATGCTTGCGAGGCGCGGGCTACCAATTCGTTGACGGGCCAGATCAATTCATTCGTGGCTCCATCCTGACGCACCTCACCGTTAACGCGACTGACGATTCCAATATCATCAGGGTCTTGAAGATCAGTCTCGATCCACGGCCCAAGCGGGCATGAACCGTCGAAGCCCTTCGCGCGCGCCCACTGCGGGTCAGTGCGCTGAGCGTCTCGGGCAGTTAAGTCGTTTGCTACGGTGTAGCCGAAGATTACGTCCTGCGCCTTGTCGGCTGGAACGTCCTTGCAGATACGCCCAATGACAACAGCGAGTTCGCCTTCAAAGGAGACCTCGTTGGAAAAAGCCGGTAGCGTCACAGGGTCGCCGTGGCCAACTACGGAGGTGTTTGGCTTCAGGAACATCAATGGCTCATCAGGTACTTCATTACCTAGTTCTTTGGCATGCTCGCGATAAGTCCGTCCGAATCCAACAACTTTAGAACGCGGGATAATCGGAGCAACCAGACGAACATCGTCCAGGGAATGGGTTGCGCCAGTGGTCTTTATGCCCTGGAAGAAGGGGTCTCCTGCAAGTACATGAATGTCATTCCCGTCAACGACTCCGTAAAGAGGGTCGCCGTCGACAACAAACCTAGCAATCTTCATACAAATAAATCCTTCGTCTACTTTGTTTCTGGAAGTGACTCGCGAGCGCCGCGGATGAATTTGTTCAGCTCATCTTCGGGAATGCCTTCAAGGTCGTAATCTGGGTAGCCAGACGGATTATTCGACTGCCACTCCCACATATCACGAGCCATCTCTTCGATTCCACGCTCGGCTTTCCAACCCAGCTCAAGACGCGCGGTAGTTGGATCACCGTAATATTCGGCTATGTCGCCGGGACGACGGTCAACTAACTCATACGGAAGCTGACGTCCACAGGCACGGGAGAATGCGCCAATAACGTCAAGAACACTTGTGCCACTACCAGTACCGAGATTCCATACGTATTGCCCATTGTTTTGGTTCAAATACCCCAACGCGTCGAGGTGGCCCTGCGCAAGGTCCATAACGTGAATGTAGTCGCGCACGCCGGTACCATCATATGTAGGATAATCGGTGCCGAAGACGCGGACCTCGTTGCGACGTCCTACGGCAACCTGGGCAATAAAAGGCATCAAGTTGTTAGGGATACCCTGTGGGTCTTCACCGATGTTGCCTGATGGGTGCGCGCCTACTGGGTTGAAGTATCGTAATATCGCAATAGACCACTGCGGGTCGGACACCGCGAGGTCTTCTAGGATCTGTTCGATGTGCAGCTTCGTACGGCCATACGGATTCGAGGCATCGCGTTGTGCGTTCTCAACCAATGGCAGCTCTTTGGACTCTGCGTACACGGTGGCAGAAGAGCTAAAAACCAGCCGCTTGACTTGGGCGGATTCCATCGCTGTAATCAGGTTCAGCGTCCCGACGACGTTATTCTGGTAATAGGTAATTGGCTTTTCAACCGATTCCCCAACGGCCTTCAACCCACCAAAATGAATGACTGCGTCCGGTTTCGTAATTTCCAAGACCTCGGTTACACGGTCAGCATCAAGCAGGTCTCCAACGAATAGTTCCGGAGCTGAACCTGACATCTGACGGACACGCTTCAGCGCTTCAGGCGACGAATTGCTCAAATTATCAAAAACGGACACCCTATGCCCGGCCTCCAGCAGAAGCAGAGCCGCGTGTGATCCGATATATCCGGCACCACCCGTTACCAATACGTGCATTTCATTCCTTTTTGCATAAAACAATGGTCTCAGGGCACTGAACCCTGAGACCATCGTAGTCGTTTATGAAGTTTCTACGCCAAACGTTCCAGCCAGCTATGACGGTCTCCCACGGTGCCCCGCTGGATTCCCAACAGTTCTTCGCGAATGGACATGGTCACTTCGCCAGCTGCAGCGTTTTCATCACCGATGAGCTCTTCGCCGTTCTTCAGCAAGCCGATTGGGGTGATCACAGCTGCGGTGCCGCAAGCGAAAACCTCGGCAATGTTGCCAGAGGCGATGCCTTCACGCCATTCATCCAGGGTGATCTTGCGTTCTTCAACCTCCATGCCGCGGTCCCTCGCGAGCTGGATGACCGATGAACGGGTCACGCCTTCAAGGATGGTTCCGGTCAACGCTGGGGTCACCAGCTTGTTGTCCTTGGTTACGAAGAAGACATTCATGCCCCCGAGCTCTTCAACGGCATTGTCATTGAAGGAGTCAAGGAACAGAACCTGCTTGCAGCCGTTTTCTTCAGCTTCCAGCTGGGCTACGAGCGAAGCAGCGTAGTTGCCACCGCACTTGGCCGAACCTGTACCACCTCGGCCTGCTCGCGCGTAGTTCTGCGATACCCAGATGGCAACGGGCTTGAGCTCGCCACCGAAGTAGTTGCCTGCTGGCGATGCGATGACGCGGTAGGAAACCTCACGCGCTGCGCGCACGCCCAAGAAGGCTTCGGTAGCAATCATGAATGGACGCAGGTACAGGGCTTCGCCGTCACCGGTGGGGACCCAATCGATGTCAGTTGCTACCAGCTTGCGCAGCGAGTCGACGAATACGTCTTCATCCAGCTGCGGAAGCGCTAGACGCTGAGCCGACTTGTTCATGCGGGCAGCGTTAGCGTGCGGGCGGAAAGTCCACACCGAACCGTCGGCATGGCGGTAGGCCTTGAGCCCTTCGAAGATTTCTTGGCCATAGTGCAGTACCGAAGCGGCTGGATCCATGGCGATAGGGCCGTATGGCTCAATTCGAGCATCGTGCCACTCACCGTTACGCCCGCTATCGTCTGCTGACCAGTCAATAACTGCGGTGTGATCAGTGAAGAAGTCTCCGAACCCAGGATTGGCCAAGATGCCGGCTCGGTCCTGCTCGCTCTTGCGATTCGTTGAGAGATTTTCGGTGAATTCCATCTACCCTGGACTTCCTTGTTCAATAAACAAAGAACGGATGCTCCACGCCTCTGCGGAACATCCGTTCGTGGATTTGCTACCGGCTAGCGGCTAACCGGAAACGTCACATTCAGCTTATGCCAGTAACGCGACAATTGCATCGCCAATTTCACTTGTGGTGCGATTATCGGTCAATTCTTGACGCGAAGTGATCTCTTTTTCAACAGCTTGCTCAACTGTACGTGCTTCTTCAGCCAACCCGAGATGTTCAAGCATCAGTGCCACCGACAGGATTGCCGCGGTTGGGTCCGCCTTCTGCTGCCCGGCAATATCGGGAGCGGACCCATGAACCGGTTCAAACATCGATGGGTAGGTGCGGTCCATGTTGATGTTGCCACTTGCGGCCAGGCCGATACCACCGGTAATGGCGCCGGCCTGGTCGGTGAGGATGTCGCCGAAGAGATTGTCAGTGACAATCACATCGAAACGCGATGGGTCCGTGGTCAGGAAGATGGTGGCTGCATCCACGTGCAGGTAATCGTGGGTTACCTCTGGGAATTCCTGCGCGACCATTTCGACAGTGCGCTTCCACAGATGCCCAGCGTGCACCAGCACATTGTGCTTATGAACCAGGGTGACATGCTTGCGTTCGCGCTCTGATGCACGGCGGAATGCGTCGCGGACAACACGTTCAACGCCATAGGCGGTATTCACCGATACTTCGGTAGCGATTTCATGCGCGGTACCCGTGCGAACCGAACCGCCATTGCCTACATACGGGCCTTCGGTGCCTTCGCGAACCACCACGAAGTCAATTTCACCGGGGTTAGCCAGCGGGCTCTCAATTCCAGGATAGAGCTTAGCCGGGCGCAGGTTCACGAAATGATCCAGCGAGAAGCGGAGCTTCAATAGCATTTCGCGCTCGATAATTCCGGACGGAATCCGCGTATCTCCAGGGGCAGCACCAACAGCGCCGAAGAGAATCGCATCGTGCTTCTTGATAGCATCCAGCGTCTCTTCCGGAAGGGTTTCCCCAGTCTCCAGCCAATGCTCTGCGCCAAGCTTGTAGTCAGTCAGCTTGATCTCGTTTTTGCCACCATTGGTGACAAACTTCAGAACCTTGACCGCTTCGGCAACAACTTCTGGGCCAATACCGTCACCCGGAATGACCGCAATATCAATTACATTTCCCATGGCACAGATTCTAGCGACTGGCGTCCGCCATTTGAGAGTTCATCTCGAATGATGAGATCTGATTAGCTTTCGGCGAGATATTTCCTCCCTGGGCATGAGGCATCGCAGTCATTGTTACCGATAACCTTGGATAAACAGGTCCTTTGCTTCGCTTTACGGATCGACAGTTACTAACACGTTGAATTGCAGGAACACTTGATCTTTGCCAATCCCCACCGTCGGATTGACGGTTGGATCCGCGAGAATCCCGGACGAGTTGATTTCATCAACGGGCTCCTGTACACGCTCTTTTGCATACCAGCAGCCCTCAGCCTTGCTTCTTCAATGTCGACTCCTGCTACCTTTCTAGCCGTACTGAGCCTTTCACTCCTTCAATCCGCGCCGCTGATGGTACGGCGCCGTTACCCATGGTCCGTTACCCTTGTCGTGGCCTTCGGACACCTGCTGCAACTCGCCTTTGACGGGCTAATAATGTTCTCGCAAGTCTCTGTTCCGATCATGGTCTACACCATGGCCGTTTACGGGAAACGCTGGCAGTCATTCAGCACCCTAGGTCTGGGTCTACTTGGCGCCTTGCTGGCAACGTTCAGCATATTCCCCGCTTCAAGGATTGCTCCTGATCCAGCGCCTATCTTTACCTTCGACATGATGATCTCCTTCGTAGGTCTGGCGTTGGTCGTCACTGTTTCGTGGGCTTTCGGTGACTTAGCGCGCACGAGGCGGCTGGCCATGAAGTCCCTAAAGGACCACGCCGAGCGTCTGGAGAAAGAACGTCTCATCGAGCGCGCTCTAGCAGCTTCCGACGAGAGAAACCACATTGCCCGCGAGATGCATGACATCGTGGCCCATTCGCTTTCTGTCATCATCACCCAAGCCAACGGGGCACGGTATGCGGCGGCGAAAGACCCGGCGATTGCCATCGAGACCCTGAAGACGGTTTCAGATACTGGCCGCGCATCACTGAAAGAGATGCGCAGACTCCTGGGCGTTTTACGCAAAGATGAGGAATTGGAAAATCGCCCTCTTCCATCGCTGGCAAATGTACCTGAACTGGTAGAAAGCGTTGCCGTGTCCGGGCTGAACGTCCAGCTCGAAACTTCTGGAACCCCGCGGAAAGAATTACCGGCGGGCGCGGAGCTCACAATTTATCGATGCATTCAAGAATCACTCACGAATGTCATCAAGCATGCTGGGCCGGACACACAGACCCAAGTCCATATTGAGTGGACTTCCCGAGGCCTGAATTTGAGCGTCAGCGACGATGGGCGAGGTGCCGGTTCTATCGTCCTCGAAGGTGTGGGCCAGGGGCTGCAGGGCATGAAAGAACGCGTAGCCTTATATGAAGGTACCTGTACTGCACTCCCCCGGACCGGGGGCGGTTTCGCCGTTAATGTTTCGATCCCATACACCGAGGACTAATATCCAAATGCCTAAAACAGATGCCATCAAGGTCGCTTTGGTCGATGATCAGCTCTTGGTTCGCAGTGGCTTCAGAATGCTCATTAATTCCCAAGAGGATATGGAGGTCATTGTTGAAGCTGGCAATGGCCGTGAAGCGCTAGCTGCACCACTGATGTCTCAGGCGGACGTCATCTTGATGGACGTGCGAATGCCGGAAATGGACGGCATCGAAGCTACCGAGCGCCTCCTGGATCCGGATAAGAAGGCCGCGGATGGCCCCAAGATCATCGTGCTGACGACTTTCGACATGGATGAATACGCGCTAAGCGCCATTCAAGCCGGCGCCAGCGGCTTCCTTCTAAAGGATGCTCCCCCAGAAGAACTCTTGGAATCCGTGCGCACGGTCAATCGAGGAGATGCCGTCATAGCACCTTCGACCACTCGCCGATTGCTGGACCACATGGCGCCAATGCTCAAGAAGAGCTCGTCACAGCACAATGATCACCTGATTGCCGCTGTTGAATCACTGACACCTCGCGAACGGGAAGTGTTTGGCTTGATCGCGGAAGGTTTTTCCAACCCGGAAATCGCAGGAAAACTATTCCTGTCAGAAGCTACAGTCAAAACCCATGTCGGCCATATTCTGGCCAAATTGGAAGCGCGTGACCGGGTCCAGGCTGTAGTCATCGCCTACCAAACCGGAGTCGCTACCCCGTGACTGAATGAAAAAATTGAGGTGTTCCGCTCGAATTTGCAATCGAGCAGAGCACCTCAACTTCTTTTAAGGAATTCTTACTTCTCTTCCTCGTAGCGCGGGAATACAGGCGAAGGAGCTGGGAGCTCAGTCCCTGGAACCAAGGCACTCTCAAAGGACTCAAAGGTTCGCGCCGAACCTTCGCCAACTGCCAACGCATTGAGCATAGAAGTCATTGCCTGGGGCAATACTGGCTGAAGCAGCAACGCCACCTTCCGGACAATCTCAATGGTCACATACAAGACAGTAGCCATACGCTCAGGATCGGTCTTCTTCAGCTTCCATGGCTCCTGCTCAGCAAAGTAAGCATTGGTGTCACCTAGGACATGCCAAACGGCTTCAAGTGCCTTGCTGAATTCCTGACGTGAGAAAGCATCGCGGTTGATTTCCAGCAGCTTGCCAGCTGCATCCAGAATCTTCTGATCAGCTTCCAGCAATTCGCCTGGGGTTGGGACTGTTCCCCCACAGTTCTTTGCAACCATCGACAGAGAACGCTGTGCAAGGTTACCGAAATTATTCGCCAAGTCACCGTTAATACGGGCAACGATGGTCTCATGGTTGTAACTGCCATCGGCGCCAAATGGGACTTCACGCAGGAAGAAATAGCGTACCTGGTCCAGACCATAACGGTTCACAAAATCATCTGGGGAAACCGTATTGCCCAGAGACTTAGACATCTTCACACCGTTATTGTGCAGGAAACCATGGATCATGACGCGCTTAGGCAGCGGCAACTTGGCGGACATCAGGAATGCCGGCCAGTAAATCGCGTGGAATCGCGAGATGTCTTTGCCAATGACGTGAACATCAGCAGGCCAGTACTTACGGAAGGAAGCAGAATCAACGTCTGGGAATCCAACACCCGTCAGGTAATTGGTCAGGGCGTCTACCCACACGTACATGACATGCTTCTCGTTACCCGGTACCGGGATGCCCCAGTCAAAGGTTGTGCGAGAAATGGAAAGGTCGGTCAGTCCGCCTTCGACAAACCGTACTACTTCATTGAAGCGCGAACGAGGAGCGCCGAATTCAGGGTTGTACTGGTAGTATTCCAGCAGCTTGTCCTGGTACTTGGATAAGCGGAAGAAGTAGGATTCTTCTTCAGTCCAGGTAACTTCGGTATCAGTTTCAATGGCATAACGGATGCCATCTTCGCGTACTTCCGTTTGGTCTTCGGTGTAGAAGGCTTCATCACGAACCGAGTACCATCCTGCGTACTTATCCAAGTAAATGTCATCATTGGCTTCCATACGGCGCCATAGCTCCTGGGCAGCCGCATGATGGTCCGCATCAGTGGTACGGATGAATCGGTCATAGCTTGTGCCCAACTCATCATTCATGGCTTGGAATGCATCAGAGTTGCGCTGAGCCAGCTGAGCCGGCGTGACTCCAAGATTCTCTGCGGTCTGCATCATCTTCTGGCCATGTTCGTCGGTGCCGGTCAAGAAGAAGACGTCAAAACCATCTAGGCGCTTGAATCGAGCCATAACGTCGGTAGCCACTACCTCGTAGGCATGCCCAATGTGCGGGGTACCGTTCGGGTATGAAATAGCCGTGGTGATGTAAAAAGGTTTCTGCTGAGAAGTCACGATATAAATTTACCTTAGCTAGCGTCAGAAAGCGGATTTCCAGATACTACTGACTCGTCACATAATCTTGTCCAAATACTCCCAGAAGGCGCCACGAAGTGTACGGCGGATGGTCTGCTGATCAGTTTTCCATTCCCCTAGTACTTGAGCGCAATCCTTGAGCAAAGTCCTGTCAATTTCGGGTGGCAGCTGCGGTTTGTCAGCAATTAGTTCTACTACGTCAGACTGTGTAGTAAAGGCAAGCCAAGATTCAGCAACCTTTGCACCGATCTCTTCTGCAACCTTCAACTCTTGTTGCTCGTAAGCTGCGGAACCCTGATAGCCAGAACTTTCACCACCACTGGAGTAGACCACCACAGGTTCAGCTTCCCGTTCAGCGGCTGGTCTGATGACCGGCTTCTGAGCCATGACGGCAGGAGTAGGAACCAATGGTTTGGCGGCTGGTTTTGCTTCTGTATCTGAAGAAGCACCAGCAATCAGAGACGTCTTTTCAGAATGATTTTTGTCCCATTCAAGAACCTTGGTGAATGCACTATCCAATAGTTGATTTGGAACGATTTCAATGTAGTCAGCGGTCAACGCCAGATGCTCAGCCACCGAGGCTACGCCAAGTCGGCTATCGGACTTCGCTACGCCTAGCAACACTACTTTCATGCCCAAGTCTTGCGCTTCTTCAACGGCTTCGGCGAGGTCGTCATCGCCGGAGACCAAGTAAGCAATTGAAGCCGAACCGTTACGGGCAACTCCTACAAGGTCCAGTGCCAGCCTCAGGTCCACACCTTTTTGCTCGCCGTTATAGGAGATACGACCTAAACGGACTTTAACGCCGGGTATCAACCCGATCCGCTTATGCTGTTCAGTAAATAGCCCGTCTTTCGAGGCGTCATACCAATAAACGCGGAGATTATTCAGACCCGTGTTCTTCTTTACGGTTTGCACGATCCCGCGTACCAGCGCCTCATAATGTGTTGTGAAGGCTGAACGTAGGGTTGTTCCGGCGGCACGATGACCGCCTAGTGAGAGTAGAAATCCGGCATCAATAAATATTGCAGTTTGATTCATCATGATTCTCCCAAACGCCAGAGGTTATTGGTTTTTAGAAACTAGGTCGATGGCCTTCATCCAGCGCGCAAGCACCGCTTTGTCGGACAGATTTGCATCGAACCAGCGACGCGCAGCTTCAGAGAAAGCTGCTCTTAGGTCCTCATCCGTGAGTAATGAAACGACGCTATCGGCAAGCCGTTTCAAATTTCTGTTATCAATTAGATAACCCGTTTCCCCATCTTCAATCAGTGAACTCGGCCCATATTTAACATCAAACGAAACTACGGGGGTTCCTGTAGATAACGCCTCTGCAATTGTTAATCCAAACCCCTCGCTTTCGGAAGTAAAAATAAAAACTTTCGTTTTGGCCATTTCTTTCAAAGGTGTAGGTGTTACCCCTCGAAGAGTAATGTTTCTCTCTAAACCGTGCTCCTTGATTAAGTTTGTAATCTCCTGTTCCATGGAACCAGATCCGAAGATCTCCAACTTTGCATCAGGCAAATTATCAGCAATAAGTCGAAACGCTTCTATTGCGTCTGCCAGTCCTTTGCCTTCCTCCAACCTCGAGATCATAGTCACGTCAAAGTTCCGGGGATTACTATTAATCTCACTTACTGGCAAGGCCGCAATTCTGTTCGGAATGACACAAATAGGGATCTCAACGCCATACGAAGTGCGTAAATCGTTTGCTTGCTCACTGGTTAAACAGATAACTGCGTCAAAGTCGCTTAATTTATTGAAGTAAATTCCATAGTGCTTTCGTTCACGCCCACGCTCGTCAAGATGGTTCATATGAATAACCGGACAAACCTTAAATCTATCACTTTTCAGCCGCAAAAATTGCGGTGGTACATTATTCCCATCACACAATAACAAATTTGAACTGGAATTTATGCAAACGACGTTACTCACAAAGTCTCGGCGCCAATCCCATATGCTTTTGTAAAATTTAATCTTGTTTTTGGAATCCCAAGACCAGAATCCAGTAAATTTCCCAGTCTTCCCGTTTACATCTTGGCGCAGATAGCAAAACCCATTGACACTTAAGTATCTTTCGTTAACAAGCGAACCATTCGCATAGTAACGTACAATTCGTGGAGTTTTACGACCATAAAAGAATTCCTCTTTTCTGATCAATGACGCTTCATCGAAATACTGAATACTAATTAACTTTCTGGATGCTGCTGATCTAATAACACGTGCTAGGAGATTTAGTTCTTCGTCGAAATATGACTCGCAAATTTCTTCTTTGGTGAACGTTAAATGCTGATATGTTTGAGGATAAATTTCAGGCACGTAGCCGCTTTTATCGGAATATAAAGAATCGTAATACTGGTAGGGGTTATGTACTCTCACTTTACTATTCAACCGCCCATTTCTGATTCTTTCCCGAACAGCCTCCTCAAAATATGGCATGAACTGATAAAGAACGACGGATGCATCTTCCCCTGCCTCAACCATCAACGAAGAACGGCTAAGTACCGCAGCTGTGAGCCCACCCGGGCCCATATCAGGCATAATAGAAACTATTTTCATTTTTCCTTAGTTGTCTAGTTAATAGAACCCTAGCCCACGAAGAATGTTTTTGTTCGCGGGCTAGGTATATATTATGGAATTATTACTATTTATAGTTCGAATTCACTTTTTGCTGGCAATAGTAAATCAAGAGATTTTCGAATAAATCTGTCCGTCTTTACCCTTTCATTATCAGTTTCTGGTGTCGAACCATCATTTATGACGATACAATCCTTGTCGCGTCTCCTGATTAGACTCTTCATTCGACTTTGACCGTCATTAGTGGCGGGATCAATATAGTCGTACTTAATTTGCCCTGGCACCGCATTACCCTTGGCCAATGAGTAATTGAAGTAGAACGAGCCGGAGACGGCGATATCAGTAGTGTCTCTAAATTGAGCAGACCTCGTAATTTCAAAAGCCTCCGGGAACTCCGCCTCAGCTTTTTCAACAATTTTACGACTGATAGCACTCGGCGTGTGGAAGAACTTTCTTGAAAACAACTGATAACCCTTTGATTCCAGCAAAGTACGCGCATTTTTAGCGGCCACTGTGGAAGCGTTATCTAGTACTGAGACATCAGTGAATTCGACCATAGCCCGTGAGAAGAACACTTTTGAAACACCGTTGCCAAAGAAGAACGCACTCGGGTCCAAAGGGCGAGTCAAAAAGAAATCGTCATTAAAGTACAGGTAGTGATCTGCCAATCCCTTAATTCGATGCAAGTTTGACTCAATGGCGTGAGAATTAAAGTTCGGTAGCCCTGTTTCATCGGGCCAAATATCGTGATGTGAAACAATTTCCACGCGAGGATTGGAAGTGTCGAGCCACGACGGTGTCTGACCCGCGGTTACTATCCATATCTTCCGAATCCACGGGGCAAACTGATCGATTGATCGAAGGCTATATCTAAGCTCGTCGTGATCCGCGAATCGAGCATCCGAGACAGCATCATCAACGAATTGTTCTTCGTCTAGAACATGTAGCGCACTAGCTTTCTGTGCTTGCCAAATACTATCTGCTCCATCAACCCAAGTGTAAACGGCATCAATTTCAAAATCTATCTGCGTTGAAAGTGGCAATCTCGCTTTTTCTACTGCACGCGTAAACTCGTTTTTACGAGTGACCGGGTTTGGCAGTAACGTCGCATTTTCGTTCCATACAGGTGCAACGATAATATCTGGACTCCCGACGCTTTCCAGTTCGTTGTCAACGAGTTGCTCATTGGAATGAAACTGGGTCTCATTCCAAAAATGGATCTGCACGCCCTGTGCCGAACCTGAGCGGAAACTCGAAGTGGAGTTGTAAGCCACACGCTCGTAAATTCGGATTGCCGAGTACCGACCCAAAGAATTGAATTCGCGGAGAAGGCGTGGCCCTGCTGCTGCCTTACCATCCTGATCCATTAATTGGAAGTACCAGTGCGACAATTCAGGTCTGCCCCGTAATACCGATAACAAACGGCCGGCATTACAGTCCATGGTATGAAGAACGCTTGCCGATCGAGTTTTGGTCGGAAATTCCCAGAATAGCATTCCCTCTTCATCAAGAATATCGGCTACAGCTGTCCGTGACTTTTCGTGCACGGTACTAAGATTTAGCTTGTCACTAACACGGAAAAGGATCTGTTCACCACCAGCTGGTAACAGCATCAGGTCAGATCGAACGTTGTTTTCGCGGAGCCTTCGTATGGATCTTTTCTTCTTTTGCTGTCGAGCCACCACGTCAAGCTGCCCCTGGACCTTTCGGCTGATCTTAGATCCAATCCGTTTGGTCTTTCTAGCAATCACGTTCACAAAGATTTCCTTCATCGCATCTGTACGAGCTTGAATATGCGCGACGCATACTCATGCGCGCCTAAACTCCGACCTCAAGACTACCCTGAGACTGGTGGACTTGAAAGTTCCTGAGTCCATTTCCGTCACAATACTCCATCGCATGTGTTTATCCGCGGGTTCTCATCGATGCTCCTATTTTCTAGGACATAAGCTAACAATGGCTATTGTGCTGTGTTGACTACTTCTGTTTCCGAGAATCATGTGAACTGTTGGCCGACCAACGTCAGCCTAGTTTTTATCCTTGCTTAGCCATTGGCACTGGGCACGAATCTTGCCTGGCAATTGCAAGTGCTAGATGTAGTTTCTCGGGATGTTGTGAACACTAGAGAATGAAGAAGACCTCCGGCAGGATGTGGGTTACCACACTCACCATCATGCACGGAGGTCTTCATGTCCCACGCTAACGCACCACTGACTCCCGAAGGAAGACGACGCCTAGCTTCCTTGATCATCGATGACCACTGGCCCATCCGCCGCGCGGCCGAACGATTCCAAGTCTCACCCGCAACAGCCTCGAAATGGGCAGCCAGATACCACGCCAACGAACCCCTCGATGATCGCTCCTCACGCCCTGCGCGCTGCCCGACGCGACTGTGCCGCAAGCGCGAACACCGCATCATTTCCCTGCGAGTCAACCGCCTATGGGGTCCACACCGAATCAGCTACCACCTCGGCATTCCCCGCAGCACTGTCGAACGCGTCCTGGCCCGCTACCGGATGCCCAAGCTAGCGCATCTGGACCAGGCCACAGGGCTGCCGGTGCGCAAGTCTCCCAGCGTGCGCTACGAGAAGCAGGCACCAGACGAGCTGGTGCATGTGGACATCAAGAAACTGGGCCGCATCCCAGAGGGCGGAGGCTGGCGCGCGCATGGGCGCGGTTCAGCCCAGGACCGCCGGGCCGGCACTGCGAGGGACCGTGCGGCACGCCGAGGCGCCGTGGCATCACGGGGCTACCTGTTCCTGCATCACGCGGTCGATGACCATTCGAGGTTGGCCTATTCCGAGATCCTCAACGATCAGACGCAGGAAACTGCGGCCGGTTTCTGGGAACGAGCCCGCGGTTTCTTCGCTGCAGCGGGCATTGCCGTTACCGCGGTGATGACCGATAACGGTTCCTGCTACCGTTCCAAGGTGTTCGCCCGGGCGCTAGGGCCGGGCATGAAGCACCGGCGCACCAGACCGTATCGACCACAAACCAATGGGAAGGTCGAACGGTTCAATCGGACGCTGGCGCAGGAATGGGCATACGCGAGGGCTTATGACAGCAAAGAAGCCAGGGCCGCAGCCTACGGCGCCTGGCTTCATCACTATAATCATCATCGACCCCACACCGGGATCGGTGGTCTTACTCCGTCCGATCGTGTTCACAACCTCACGGGGAACTACAGCTAGCGGTCGCAAGACCTCTGATATCGCCGTTTTGCGGTTCATGTAGGATTATTCAGCAATCTTTTGTTTACAACATAGACTAGCGATGATCACTAATCAGGCGGGAACCTTTATATCCCGTTAAACGCAGAGACACTTAGGATAAACGGGTATGAGTCAAAATGAAGCCGCGATGAGAACTGTCGCGGCGCGATTAGCCGCGCACGAAAAGTCAGCGATCCTGTTCACCCGATTCGATTCCTCTGCCCTCGCTGTCTCTGCACGAGTACCATTAATCGGTTCTAACGTCGCTATTAGAGCCGTAGCTAACGCAGACGGCACTTTCACTGTCGGGGCGACTGGACTCAATACAGGAGCCAATCGTTGGTTACATGATTTTTTGATTACTACAACACGTATCACTTTCACTTCCGATGGTAAAGACATCCATGCCACGAGTGTTAACGTACGATTCGATGACCTCGTAAGTGAAATGATCGCGGCGGCAGAGCGCGTCCTTTCATTCCGCCGTCAGGAAGAATATGGTGCTTACCACTCTTCGACGACTATTAATACCTACTGGTCCTCCGGAACCCTCAATTTTGGCGACTGGATTGGTCCGCATCTGCTTAAACATATGACAGGCCGTCAACCAATTCAGGGCAACAGGCAATCTGCATCGACACGAATCTTGTACACAGTCGGTTCAGTCGCAGGATGGTTCAAGCGAAATAATGTCGATGTGTGGGGTAGCGGCCTAATTAAGCCTCTGGCAACCGATGACATCGCAGTAAGACGAAAGCTGCGAGGCATCAAGATACACGCTGTTAGGGGAAAGCTAACTCAACAGCATCTCGCTGATTCCCTTGGTTGGACGGTCCCAGATGTGTATGGGGATCCCGGATTGCTAATGCCAGATATGATTTCTTCGCCGGAAACCAAACTCCACGAAATCTCCCTTGTTCCGCACTACGTCCACCGCGAAGCTATGCTTCAAGGGGACCCTAGTTCCAGTGGCGCAAACGTCATCGACGTTCGAAGAGACATTCGCGATGTTATCCCAATGATTGCTGCCGGCAACACTGTAGTTTCTTCGTCATTGCACGGCCTGATCATGGCACAAGCATACGGTGTGCCGTGGGTATGGCTGGACGTTCAGGATCAACCGCTCACCGGTAAAGACTTTAAATTTAACGATTTCTTCTCATGCCTCGATGGAGATGCAGTTGCACGAGTGCGCGTTACGAAGGACGAGCTGCACAATCTTCCTTTGAATTCGATCGCACAGGAAGCTTCATTGCCCGCCTTGAACATAGATCTCGATAAGTTGAGGAACTCACTACCGGTACCTGCAATTTCAGCTCCGGCAAACCCAACATTCATGACTAATTTGTCAAATTAGGTTAGTCAAAATCGCCTAAGCTGTTTTGCGTCACGTTCTTTCCAAAGCATGGGTGGAACCAACTAAAGAGGTACTTTAAACATGAAATTCCTAATTGTCGGCGACTCTCACACACAGTATTTTGCCGTTACGAACCAGGTCCGCGCGCTCAATCCAGCACTTCGAGGTGTAAAAGCCATCCCTAAAGTAGTAAGCGCTTCCACTGTTTCAGGTGTTGGAAAGCTAAACTCTACTCTAGAATTGGGAACAAATATTCAAAAATGGCGGAACGAAGAGGCTCCAGACTTTCTGGTCCTTAACTTGGGTCAAGTTGATGTGGAACTTGGACTTCCATTTCGCCAATTTGTGCAGGGGTCAGAAGAGGAACCAAGCTATTGGCTCGACTATTTTGTTGAAAAATACTTCGAATATCTAAGCAGCATCGATGTAGACAAAACGAAGTTAATCATCAAAGGTATCAATCTGCCCGTTCTTTGCTATGACTGGAAGAAGGCTATCAAATACATAACCCGAATTGTAACCGAACGCTTCTCTGAATCCCCCGACGATATTCTCCGTAAGGACTCCGTATTAAAGAGTTTGACAGATAGCTATATGTCTGACATTCAGCGTAGCGACCTAGCAAGAGAGTTTAACCAAAAAATTTCCGCCAAATGCGAAGAATTTGGCTTTGCCTACTTTGACATTAACGACAAGTTGGTTGATCCAATGACTGAAATGATCCACCCTCGATTTATTCCTTCGAAATTTGATCATCACATTACGGATTCCCTCGAGGTGCGCTTGATGCATTGGGAAATGCTACTTAAGACGGCTCGTAGTATCAAATAAATTCCATTCGGTAATAGAACTCTTACCGTTCGATAAATTCGATATTGTCTCAACTGGAGCTGAATTGTTTAACATCAAGGCCGGACAGGTGTTTCTGTCCGGCCTGAACCGATATTATTAATTAGTCAGCCAAGTTGATCTCCCGTGCAACACTCGCACCAATCGCCGCACCCACAACATCCAGCACACCCTGCGGCAATGCCGAATCAATATTGATAACCGCCAACGCTTCGGCCTTCTTCTCATCGCGCGATACCTGCATACCGGCAATGTTGACGCCCTGCTCCCCCAGCACGTTACCCAACGAGCCGACAACACCCGGACGATCCGCGTACCGGACGACGATCATGTGATCCGAAATAGGGATCTCGATCTCATGGCCATTGATCCCTACCAGCTTCTCAATCTGCTTAGGACCGGTCAAAGTACCCGCCACAGCAAGCTGGGTGCCCTCATTGGTAGAACCCTTGATCGTCAACTGGTTGCGGTACTCAGGCGAATCAGGGGTGGTGATCAGGCGGGTAGCAACACCACGCTGCTCAGCCAAGACCGGTGCGTTCACGTAGGACACCTGATCCGAAACAACATCCATGAAGACGCCCTTGAGCGCCGAAAGCTCCAAGGCCTTGACATCCAGTGCAGCGATCTCGCCGGCAACCTCAACATCAATGCTGGTCAGCGAGCCGGAAGTCAACGCATTGAAGATACGGCCCAGCTTCTCAATCAGCGGGATACCAGGGCGCACGTTCTCATCGATAACGCCGCCAGCAACGTTCACAGCATCTGGAACCAATTCGCCAGCCAGCGCCAGGCGAACCGACTTGGCAACCGAAACGCCAGCCTTTTCCTGCGCTTCATCGGTCGAAGCACCAAGGTGCGGGGTAACGGTGACGTTCTCGAATTCGAAGAATGGAAGATCGGTGCTTGGTTCCTTGACGAACACGTCAATGCCAGCGCCCGCAATCTCCTCATTCTTCAATGCTTCGTAAAGCGCGTCTTCGTCCACCAGGCCACCGCGAGCCACGTTGACCACGTATGCGGACTTCTTCATCTTGGTGAAGGCATCCTTGCCCAGCATGCCCAGGGTCTCCGGGGTCTTCGGCATGTGGATGGTGATGAAGTCGGCTTCAGCCAGCAACTCGTCCAAGGTCAGCAAGGTGACGCCCAGCTGCGCGGCACGGGCAGGGGTGACGTATGGGTCGTAGGCAACGACCTCCATGCCGAAGCCCTGCAGGCGCGCAGCAACAAGTGCGCCGATGCGGCCCAGGCCGATGATGCCGGCCTTCTTCTCGAAGAGTTCAACGCCGGTGAAGGAGCTGCGCTTCCATTCGCCGTTCTTCAGCGATGCGTTGGCTGCGGGAATGCGGCGTGCCAGGGACACGATGTGGCCCACGGTCAATTCAGCCGCGGAAATGATGTTGGAGGTTGGAGCGTTGACTACCATGACGCCAGCTTGGGTGGCTGCCTTGATGTCTACGTTGTCCAGGCCCACGCCGGCACGGGCGATAACCTTCAGGTTCTTTGCTGCGGCAATGGCCTCTGCATCTACCTGGGTTGCAGAGCGAACGAGGATTGCATCTACATCGGCAATGGCTTCGAGCAGCTGGGAGCGGTCGGCTCCGTCGGTCTGACGAATTTCAAAGTCGGGGCCGAGAGCAGCAACGGTTGCTGGGGACAGTTGTTCGGCCAGAAGTACGATTGGCTTGTTGTCAGACACGGGTGTGGCACCTTTGCGATTTCTTGGGCTGATGCTTGCATGAAAGCAGCGGCTAATCGCTGCTTACATTTCCAGAGTAGCGCTATGCATCCCCCGTTTTCCCCTGAATTCATGCATGTTACGCAGGGAAAATCCGACTTTGTGAAAACTTTCACTTATTCGATAGACTGTGACGAGCGCTATCCTGGCATCAACGGATATTCTTGCAAAAATTCCGCATCCAAGCCCAACCTGCCGTCTGCCGCCAGGTTTATTACGGTCCGGGATACGCCACATAAAACCAGTTGATTCCCAGATCCTCTCAATGGCCGCCAGCACTTGCGGTAGCGTTCATCCACCAAATAGCACTCTCGCCCTTGGAGCAGAGTACCGCCTATTCGTGAACGCATTACTTTCCGGCGGGAACACCTGTCCAAGGCACCCTGCAGCATGCAGCGCACCGAGTGTCTGGGGAATCCTGAAACCACATACTGGCATCTTCGGCCGTGTGACCTTGGGGGATGGCTCTGGCGCGCATTGGCGCTTGACGGCCCATACCCCGTCTCCGTCTGGGAGAAGGGACCAGGCTAAACCTGAAGCAGGATAGTTCGCAGCCCGACGACGTGGCCATCACCCGATGGACCCTCCTGCCTGTTCCAGCGTGGTGCGCTTGGTCTTAAGTCGAGGCTTCCATCACCCGTCCAGGACTTGAATCTGCGCAGTCAGCGTCCGTACCGCTTGGTTGGCCTTCACTCCAGAGCCACACCCTAGATACTCTCGTTTTCCGTGTAACCGCTACCTGGCCGAAGCAGGCAGTCCATATTCTGGGATCAGGTGTGGCCTACTTGCTTGCCGCGCTGTTGATTTTCCCGTTGAAAACGGGTTCTCTCCAAGGGGATGGAATGAGCGCGGCGGATCTTCATGTCAAGGAATTACCGCTTTCCAGCGCCCGTCGCATGCTGCTGATATCCATTGTCGGCGCAGCTTTCGCGGGCTTGCTATTTTCCTTGCTGGTTGCCCTGCCAGCCCGGGCCTCAGATCCCTGCCAGCCAGGTGATAATCCCATCGTGTGCGAGAACTCCAAGCCGGGTGCTCCGTGGACCGAATGGGATATCCAGGGGGCAGGAGACAGCTCGATCCAGGGTTTCGCCACCGACATCAGCGTCAATGTCGGCTCTCCGATCGATTTCAAGATCGATACCGATGCGCCTGACTACACCATCGATATCTACCGCACCGGCTGGTACCAGGGATTGGGAGCCCGGAAGATCACCTCGATCTCCCCCAGCGTCCCGTTGCCGCAGAATCAGCCAGAGTGCCTGACCGACTCCTCCACCGAACTCACCGACTGCGGCACCTGGAAGGTCTCGGCGAGCTGGAATGTCCCGGCCGATGCGGTCTCCGGCGTCTACCTTGCCAAGCTCACCCGCAGCGACAACGGGGGCTCAAGCCACATCACCTTCGTAGTCCGCGATGAAGCCAGTACCTCGGACGTGCTCTTCCAGACCTCGGATCCCACCTGGCATGCTTACAACCTCTATGGCGGATCCGACTTCTATTCCGGCGCGGCCAATGGGCGCGCCTTCAAGATCAGCTACAACCGCCCCTTCGCCACCCGCGGCGGCATTGAATCCAGGGACTTCTACTTCGGTGCCGAATACCCGATGGTCCGCTTCCTGGAACGCAACGGCTACGACGTGAGCTACTTCTCCGGAGTGGATACGGACCGGCACGGCGACCTGCTGGCAAACCACAATGTCTTCCTCTCGGTTGGCCATGACGAATACTGGTCCGGCGCCCAGCGCGCCAATGTGGAAGCCGCCCGGGATGCCGGGGTGAACCTGCAGTTCCTCTCCGGCAATGAGGTGTACTGGCGGACCCGATACGAGCCTTCTAACACGGGAGGAAATGACTACCGGACCCTGGTCAGCTACAAGGAGACCTGGTCCAATTCCAAGATTGACCCGTCCACCGAGTGGACCGGCACCTGGCGTGACCCGCGTTTCGCCTCGCCAGGCCAAGGCGGAGGATTGCCCGAGAACGGCTTGACCGGAACGGCCTATGTGGTGAACTCCGGAGATCTTCCGGTCACCGTCAATAGCCAAGAAGGAAAGATGCGCCTGTGGCGTGACACCGAATTGGGCGGTCAGGACCCCGGCAGCACTACCGAGCTGGCTCCGCACACCGTGGGCTACGAGTCCAACGAGGACCTGCCCAACGGCTTCCGCCCGCCCGGGCTCATCCACCTGTCCACCACCACGGGCGAGATCCCCGAGTACCTGCAGGATTTCGGCAACCAGGTGGCGCCGGGAACCACCACGCACCACCTCACGCTCTACAAGGCGGCCAGTGGAGCCAGCGTCTTCTCGGCAGGTTCCGTGCAATGGACCTGGGGCCTGGACCAATGGCATGACGGCAATGGCGCCGAGGAAGACCCCCGGATGCAGCAGGCAGAGGTGAATCTGCTGGCCGATATGGATGCCCTGCCCTCCACGCTGATGGACGAGCTGGCCTACCCGGATGCGCCCAAGGACCTGCAGCCGCCTACCGTCCAGGTCACCGAGGCACCGGCGAGCGCCGTGGGCTTTGGCGACCGGATTTCGGTGAAGGGAACGGCCAGCGACGGCCAAGGGCAAGTCGCGGCCGTCGAATATTCCTTCGACGCCGGGCAAACCTGGAAGCTGGCGCAAGGCACCACGCAATGGTCCATCGACGCGGTGCAGCTGGGCACCGGTGAGCAGGATTTGCTGGTGCGCGCCGTCGACGATTCGGGTAATTACCCGCAGACGGGAACCCCGGTCCCCTACGAGGTCACCGGCCCGTACAGCGCCTACGGCCAGTTCACGCCCCAGACCCCGGATTCCGGCGACGGCTCCTCGGTGGAGCTGGGCCTGCGCTTTACCGCAGCCAATGACGGCTATATCACCGGGGTGAGATTCTACAAGTCCAAGGCCAATACCGGCACGCACACCGGGACGCTGTGGAACCTGAACGGCACCGCCCTGGCCACCGCCACATTCTCCAACGAAAGCGCCGAAGGCTGGCAGACTGCCATGTTCAGCAATCCGGTGGAGGTGCAGGCCGGCCAGGAATTCGTCGCGTCCTACTATGCGCCCCAGGGCCATTACGCCATGCAGCTGCAGGACTTCGCCTACCGCGGCGTGGATGCCTCCCCCGTCAAGGTGGCCGGCGGCTTCGGCACCCCGTCCGCCGGCCTCTACAGCAGCTCTGCCGGGTTCCCCACCACCGCGTGGGACCGCAGCAACTACTACGTGGATGTCCTCTTCGAGACCGGTGCGTCCATCGAGCTCAGCGCGTACGGGCAGACCCCACTGGATACCGCGCGCAGCGTCCCGGTGACCACTGCCATCGGAGCCACCTTGTCGAAGCAAAGCGATCCTGCCACGGTGCACATCACCGTGAAGAATTCTTCCGGGCAGGAAGTCGCCGGGCAGAGCGCCTATGACCAGTCCACCCGCCGAGCCACTTTCACCCCGGATGCATCGCTGGCAGAAGGCGAGGCCTATACCGTGGTGCTGGCGGCCAAGGACCTGACCGGAAACGACGTGTCTCGTGGCCAGGCATGGTCCTTCCGCACCATGCTGCCGGCGCCCGAAGACCCTTCGGCCTGCCCGTGCGGGTTCTACAACGACCAGGTGATCCCGGCGGATCCTGCGGTCAACGACGGAACCCCGGTCACGGTGGGCACCCGCTTCAGTGCCGATACCGACGGGGTGCTCAACGGGTTGAAGTTCTACCGTTCCCCGGGAGAATCCGGCGCGCATACCGGCTGGCTCTACTCGGCTACCGGCAGCGTCATTGCCCAGGTGCAATTCCCCGATGATTCGGCCACGGGCTGGCAGTATGCGCAGTTCGATTCGCCGGTGGACATCAAGGCCGGTACCGAGTATGTCGCCGCCTACCGCAGCAATGGCATCTATCCGGTGACTCCCGGCGGCTTCGGCCAGCCGATCAGTGTCGGGCCGCTGCAGACCACCAGCAACGCCGGTCAGTACAGCTACGCCGAGGAATTCCCCGGAACCCGCGTCTCGGCCAGCTACCTGGTGGATGTCAGCTTCACCCCGCAGGCAGCACCTGTGAGCCTCACCGCGCAAACCCCGTCGCCGGGGAAGAACGACGTCCCGGTCGACACGCAAATTTCGGCGACCTTCAGCGAACCGCTGGAATCCGGGGCAGCACTGGAAGTCAGCACCCCTGGCGGTCCGGTGGCTGGCACCTCGGCCCTGGATGCCAGCGGGAACACGCTGAGCTTCACCCCGGACGGACCGCTGCCCGAAGCCACGGTGATCACCGTGGCACCCACCGGGATCTCCGGCACCCAATCCGGGGAAACCACGATTGACGCCTGGAGCTTCCGCACTGCCGGGCAGGGCGCCGCGCTGAGCACCTTCCTGGGCGAGCAGACCCCGGCCAATACGGATCCTGGCGACAATGCCGCGGTGGAACTGGGGCTGAGATTCACCGCCCAGAAGGACATCAGGGTCCACGCGCTGCGCTACTACCAGGGGCCGCTGGGCGAAGGTGAGCATACCGGCACCATCTGGGATGCCCAAGGAACCAAGCTGGCCTCGGTCGCCTTCGAATCCACTGCCGCCGAAGGCTGGCACACCGCCTACCTTCCAGCGCCGCTGGCCATGGCCGCGGGCAGCGAGTTCACCGTCTCCTACCAGGCACCCAGCGGCGGCTATGTGTACACCTCCGCTGACTTCGCTGACGGCAAGTCGAATGCGGAGCTGTCCCTTTCCGGCTCCAACGGCGTGTTCACCTATGGTTCCGGCAGCGTCCCGGCCAGTTCATGGAATTCGAGCAACTACTTCGTTGACCTCGCCTACACCACCGCAGATGGCGCCAGCACTCCGAGCCCGTCTCCGACACCTACAACTGATCCCAGCCCCACCGCCGCGCCGCTGGAAGTGACCGCCCTGTCCCCTGCCGCCCAGTCCTCCGGCGTTGTTCCAGATGCCAAGATCACGATGAGCTTCAACCAGGAGATCGATGCGGCCGGCACCCTATCGGTTTCCAACGGGCAGAACGCCATTGCCGGGGCCACCACGCTGGAGGAAAACGGCACCATGCTCTCCTTCACCGCAGATGAACCGTTCCCGGCCGATGCCATCATCACCGCCTCGGCCCAGAACATCAAGACTGCCGGAGGCCAAGAGGCCAGCGTGGAGCCGTGGTCCTTCCGCATCCAGCCGGACGCAGCGCAAGACCCTGAGGCCTGCCCCTGCGGATTGTTCAGCCGCCTGGACTTGCCGGCGGTTCCCGCCATCGTTGACGGCGTCCCGGTCACCTTGGGAACACGTTTCTCCACGGATACCGCCGGGCGAATCCTCGGCCTGGAGTTCTACCGCAGCGTCGGGGAAACCGGCGCGCTTGACGGCTGGCTCTATTCCTCCACCGGGGAAGCCATAGCGCAGCTGCAGTTCCCGGACATCCCGGTCTCCGGCTGGCAGTACGCGGCCTTCGACGCGCCGGTAGCAGTAGACCCGGATACCGAATACGTTGCCGCCTACCGCAGCAACGGCGTGTACCCGGCCTCGCCAGGGGCCCTGGGAAGTGCCCTGCAGGTCGGCGCATTGAAAACCACCGGCTCAGCGGGACACTTCGGCTACGGTGAAGGATTCCCGGCCTCCACGGTGTCCACCAGCTACCTGGTGGATGTCAGCTTCCAACCGGAGGCGGAGCCGCTGTCCCTGGCCGGCCGCACCCCGGCGGCCGGTGAGGCCGAGGTAGCCACCGGCAGCACGATTTCCCTGGAATTCAACCAGCCGGTCAGCAGCCAGGCGGAGATCATCGCCAGCGCCAACGGTGCGTCGATTCCCGGATCCACTGCGGCCAGCAATGGCGGCAAGACCTTGACGTTCACCGCCGACACCGGGCTTCCCGAGGCCAGCGTCATCACCGTAGCTGCCCAGAACCTGCTGGGCGATGGCACCACGCAACAAGTCATGGCCCCCTGGACCTTCAGCACCGTCGGCGCCAATGCCCCGACAACATCCTTCCTTGGATTGGATTCCCAGCCCAGCGTGCTGGATCCGGGCGATAATGCGGCGGTGGAACTGGGCCTGCGCATGGTGGCCGAACAGGACCTGCGGATTCATGCCCTGCGCTATTACCAGGGCCCGCTGGGTGCTTCGGCGCGCACCGGCACCATCTGGGATGCCGGCGGCAGCCAGCTGGGCAGCGCCAGCTTCGAGGCCACCAGCGAGCAGGGCTGGCACACCGCCTATCTGGGCACACCGCTGGATATCGCCCAAGGCACCGAATTCACCATTTCCTACCATGCTCCCCGCGGCGGGTACGTCCATTCGCCGGGAGAGTTAGCTCTAGGCAAATCCACGGCCGGGCTGAGGCTGGAAGGCTCCAATGGCGTCTTCCGCTACGGTGCGGGCACCATGCCCGGCAGTTCATGGAACAACACGAACTACTTCGTGGACGTGCTCTACGAGGCACCAGAGGCGGCCGCACCGGCCCCAAACAGCGCGACGGAAGATGCTTCGGCATCCACCGTCCCACCTGCTTCCAGCTCCTCCACCACTGCAGACCCATCTGCCTCGCCCAGCCCGCCAGCGACGCAAGACCCGGCACCGGGCGCAACCAGCACCCCCAGCGAACGGGGCAGCCCAACGGCCGAGCCGTCCACCAGCGCCCCGGCTTCTTCCACAGCACCGGCGCAATCCCCTGGCAGCTCCGCGCCACGAGCGACTACGGCCAGTCCGAGCACGGCGGGCCCGGCTCCCTGAGTGCTGCCTGGCCGCCCTGGCGCCCGGGGTCTAGGCATGGCTACTGGGTGGCGCGAACCACGGAGGGCGACCACGCATGCTCAATGAACAGCTGCGGCGTGGCGTTGGCCTGGGCCTTGATGCTGAAGACATCGCTATCCCCGGGTGCGCCAGCCCGCGGCATGCCGAAGAGCAAGGTCCCTTCATCCAGCCACTCCAACTGGTCATCGAAGCCGTGTTCCAGTCCGATGACGGTCTCCTTGCGGGTTTCTAGGTCCAGGACGGCGATATCCCAGTGCGCGAGCCCCGGCTGGGCGCGGCGCTTCTTGTACGCCACCTTGGATCCCTCCGGCGACACCGAGGGGCACTCGGCGTTGGATGCCACCGATACCAGGCTCCGGCTGTCCAGGTCCCCCTTGGCCAGCCAGGTCTGGTTGCCCGAGGCCACCGTGGCATAGAACTCCTTCTCGGAAATGAAGCTCACGCCCCACACATTGCGGTCAATGGCGGTCAGCGGCTCGCCCTGGATGGCCATGGAAAAGTCCTCGAGGTTCCCATAGTCCGGCCCGCCCACGGACTTGACGGTGGTTTCGGTGGAGAACTGGCCAGCGGCATAGGAATGCCCCGTGACAAAGGCGGTGGTGGCCACCAGCCCGCCATCGGTTATGCGGGTGCGGCTGGGCACGCCGGACAGGGGATGCTGTTCCACCGGTTGCTGCTGGGCATTGAAGACCGTGGCTTGGAAGGTGGTGGGGATGCCGCGCTTGGTGCGCAGGCAGGACAGGTACGTGCTCGTGGCGTCCACCCGGTCGCAGGCCTGCTGCGAGAGCTGGCGTGGCCCCGACGGTTCTGCCAGGGCCACGGAGGCCACCTGCCCGTAGCCTTCGCCCAGGGCGGTATTGCGGAAGATGATCCGGTCAGCGGCCGCCAGTTGGCCGGTGATCACCGCCGCCGAGGCGCCGGTGGTGCGTGCCTGGTATCGGCCGTAGGCCTGGACGGCGTAGATGGCGACGAACCCCAGCACCAGCACCGCGATCACTACCAGGGCCAGCCACCTGCTCTTGGCCGGGAACCGGGAATGCGCAGGTGTCATGGGGCCACCGCATTCCCCGCAGGCTCACCGCGGCCAGCCAGCAGCCGCCAGGCAAGGGGAACCAGCAGCAGCAACAGCGCTGCCGCGATGAGCATGGCGGCGGTGCTGCCCAGCAGGATCCACAACACTCCGAAACCGGAGGACGCCAGCAGCCGGGCCACGGCCACCACCGTCTGCGCGGCCCCGATGGCGCTCGAGGTGGATCCTGCCGGGGCCAGCTGGCCGGCCAAGGCGGCGAGCACCCCGTCGGTAGCCGCATAGAAGGTGCCCAGCAGGGCCAGCGCGCCGAGCAGGAACAGCCAGGAGCCGCCGGCAGCCGCGCACGCGTAGGCCAGGGCCAGCGCCAGATGCCCAAGGACGAAGATCGCCGCGCGCGAGGTCCGGTCCGCCAGCCTGCCCAACGGGAGGGCCAGCGACAAGAAGAAGAGATTCGAGCCGACGAAAAGCAGCGGGAACCACAGGGTATCGAGCTGCCCGTGCTCCATCAATGCCAGGTACACGAAGCCGTCGCCAATGGTCAGCAGCCCCAGGAACCCGGCGGCCAGCAGGACCCTGCCCAGCGGCCCGCGGGCCAGTTCGCGCAGCTTCGGCTTGCCCGCCGCCACGGTGGTATCGGGCTGGTCCCCGCCGGCTGGTCCGGAATGCACGAGCTTGCGGTTGGGCACCAGCAGGGCCAGCACCGCCACCCCGAGCACCGCCGCGGCCAAGGACACCACGAACACCATCCGGTAGTCCCCGGGAACCAGCACCAGCACGAGGAAGGCCAGCAACGGGCCGAAGGTCGCGCCGAGCGTGTCCAGCAACCGGTGGAGCCCGAAAGAGCGGGCCAGGTGCTCGGGCTGCGAAGCGGCCTGGATCATCGCATCGCGCGGTGCGGTCCGGATCCCCTTACCGATCCGGTCAATTCCGATCACCCCCAGGATTCCGCCGAATCCGGTGGCGAAAAGCAGCCCGGCACGGGCGAGCATCGACAGGCCGTAGCCGGCGGCGGCGATCGGCTTGGGCCGGTTGCTGCGATCCGCGGCATAGCCGGCGCCGATGCGCACCACCGAGCTGATGGACTGGTTCATGCCCTCGAAGAAGCCGTAGGCCACCATGGACATCCCCAGGGCCCCGGTGATGTACAGCGGAAGGATGGCAGCTACCGGCTCGGAGGAGATATCGGTCAGCATGCTCACCAGCCCCAGGGCGATGACCGTGGGCGAAGCCTTGAAGGCCACCGTTGCGGCACGCTGCGCCCCGGCGGCTTTTCCGGATTTCCAGTCGGAAAGGCTCAGGTACACCTGCTACTCCTGGACTTCGAAGATGCCCGCGGCAACGATGGATGTGGCCCCGGTGGGCAGCTGGCGCACGGTCACCGTGGCGGATTCGGCCCCGTAGGATCCGGAGAGCTGGGTGGTCCCCTCGGCCGGCGCGCTTTGGGTGGTCAGCCAGTTGAGCTCCTCGAAGTGCTTGGCGTAGAAGGCCAGCACCTCATCCACGCTGTCGCTGCTGCGTCCCTCGACGCCGACAAGCACCTTCTTGGCCTGGTTCTGCACCGAGGACTGCACGATGGAGGTGGACTCGGGCACCGGGACGGCGGCCTTCGGGAATCCCTTGACCAGCTTACCCTCGGCCACCGAGGACTTCGGGGCCTTCTCCAGCACCGGCTCGCGCTTCGGGGTATCGGGCAGGGCGAATTGCGAGGGCTTGGCCGCTTCGGGCACTTCCAGCCGGGATTCCGTGGCGCTGGGCTGCGGGTCCCAGGAGGGTCGTGTTGCCTTAGGCTTCGGCGCGGACTGCTCTGGTGCGGATTCCTTTTTGGCTTCACCGCTGGGCTTGGCGGCTTCGGCAGTTTCCGGACCGGCGGTAGGCTGGCCTGCAGTGCTGGTGGCCACAGGATCTGGCGTGGCTGCGGGTTGCTGGCCCGCGGTGGGTTTCGTCCCGCCCAGATCCATGGCCAAGGCCACCACGAGGAGTATCGCGGCGGCACCCAGAATGATCGTGGCCAGAACCTTGCTTTTCATGCTATCCCCCAGCACCCATCCGGTATCGAAGAAACACGGGATGACCTGCTCACTAGGCTATACCTCGGGCAGCGAAGATATAAGCGCGATACGGAAGCTGCGCTACTCGAGATCTACTTGCTTCGGCGGATTGGCTGCCATGCGAGTACCCCCGATCTGCGCTGATCAATTCCGCGCCAGCCTCCAGGACCTATGCTCAATCCAACAGGGATGCGGCATTGAGGTCCGCTTCCCGCACCGTTCTTCGCGGACCGGATTCTTGGGGGAAATTTCATGACTCGCATCGAGCAGACTGCCGATGTCGCGCCGTCGGCGGACATCGGCCAAGGCAGCAGCATCTGGCATTTGGCCCAGGTCCGCGAAGGGGCAGTTCTCGGGGAGAACTGCAATATCGGCCGGGGCGCCTACATCGGGCCCGGCGCCGTCCTGGGCAGGAACTGCAAAATACAAAATTATGCGCTGGTCTACGAGCCGGCCCGGCTGGGCGATGGGGTGTTTATCGGCCCGGCCGCGGTGCTGACCAATGACCTGTTCCCCCGGGCCATCAATCCCGATGGCAGCCGCAAGGCAAACGCGGATTGGGAGGCCGTGGCAGTGACCATCGGCCAGGGCGCATCCATTGGCGCCCGCGCGGTGTGCATCGCGCCGGTGGACATCGGCCAGTGGGCCATGGTGGCCGCCGGAGCGGTCGTCAACCGCGACGTGCCGGCCCACGCCCTGGTGGCCGGAGTGCCGGCACGGCAAATCGGCTGGGTGGGAACCTCGGGACAGCGCCTTGAATTCAAGGACGGCTGCTGGCGGTGCCCCGCAACCGGCGAGCGCTATGAGCAGCTGGGCACCAGCTTCATGGCCTCGGCCTGAGCCCGGCCACGCGGGCCTTCGGGTACTTCTTTTCTTTTACTTGCCGGTGCGCGCCATGCCACGCCGGGCGCGTGCCGGCTTCCACAAGCAATCCAGGGATGATCATGACTGACGCAGCTGACCGTGCCGACCTCGCCGGAATCGTGGTGGATCTGCTGGCCCAGGATGAGGCCGTCCACCGCATCGTCAACCACGCGCTGCGCGGCAAGGCGGAAGCGGATTCCCGCCCGGCGGCGCTGTCCGTGGTCTCGGCGAATCTGGACCATATTGTGCAATTCGGCCACGGCGGGCGCTGGCAGGGGACGCTGGGCGATTCGCTGCACCCCACCTGGCCCTTGCGCTGCCTTCCCGACGCGTTCGAGGCCCCGGCCATGCAATGGCTGAACCTGCTGGACGGTGCGCCGCTGGTGCTGCGCGCCAAGCAGCTGACCGGGCGGCGCTGGCCGCGCCTTGCCGGCAGCGACCTGATCGGCCCGATCCTCGATGAGGCCGCAGCCCGCGGGCTGCGGGTCGGATTCCTCGGCGGGCAGCCGGCCATCCAGGCGGAACTGGCCGTGCAATTGGCGCAGCGCCGCCCGGAGCTGCAGGTCTGCGGGTTCTGGGCACCCCAGCGCCAGGACATCGAGGACGAGGGCCGTTCGCTGCGCCTGGCCGAGCAGATCCGCGCAAGCGGCACCGAGATCCTCGTGGTGGGCTTGGGCAAGCCACGCCAGGAGCTGTGGATGGCTTCCTACGGCGCGCTGACCGGCGCCAGCGTCCTGCTGGCTTTCGGTGCCGTGGTGGATTTCCTGGCCGGGACGGTGCGACGCGCACCGCAGCGGGTCGCTGGGAGCGGATTGGAATGGGCCTGGCGGCTGGGGCTGGAGCCGCGCCGGTTGGCGCGGCGCTACCTGGTCGATGACCCTCCGGGCCTGGTGGCCCTGCAGCGCCGGAGCAGGCTGCTTGTTCCTGGCACCCGGGTTCAGCCCCTGCCCGAGGCACCCCGGCCCGTACGGCCGCTGCACCAGGTCGGGTCCGGCCGCTTCATCACCGGCCGGGGTATTGCCGATGTGGCGGTGCTTGCCGTCACCTACAACAACGCCGATTCGGTGGACCAGCTGATCGGGAGCCTGCGCGCCGAAGCCAGCGGCCTGCGGCTTCGCGTGGTCATCGCCGACAACGGCTCTTCGGACACCACGCTGGCGCAGCTAAGCGGGCACGATGATGTCATCGTCATCCCCACCGGTTCCAATCTGGGCTATGCCGGCGGGATCAATGCGGCCCGCCGGCACGCCGGGGACAGCGCCGCGGTGCTGGTGCTGAACCCCGATCTGGCCGTGGGCCGCGGAGCCATCGGCAGCCTGCTGCAGCGCCTGCGGCACAGCCGTGCCGGGATCGTGGTCCCCCGGCTGCTGGAAGCCAACGGACGGACCTACACCTCCTTGCGCCGCGAGCCGAACGCGGCCAGGGCCGCCGGGGATGCGCTCTTCGGCGAGCGCCTGGCCCAGCGCCCGGGCTGGGGCTCGGAAATCGACTACGATCCCGAGAGCTATGCCCACCCGCACCGCATCGACTGGGCCACCGGGGCCGCTTTGCTCATCGACTCGGCACTGGAACGCCGGCTGGGCCCGTGGGATGAGCAATTCTTCTTGTACTCCGAGGAGACCGACTACTTCAAGCGGGCCCGGGAGGCCGGGGCGAGCATCTGGTACGAGCCCGCAGCGCGCATGACCCATGAGATGGGCGGTTCCGGGGCGTCGGTTCAGCTGGAGTCGCTGATGGCGGTCAACCGGATCCGCTACGCCCGCAAGCACCAGCCTGCGCGCACTGCGGCCCTGTTCCGCACAGCGGTCATTGGCCATGAGGCCTTGCGCAGCTGGAAGCCCGAGCGCCGCGGGATCTTGCGCACCGTGGTGGATGAGCCGTCCTGGGCCACCCTTCCGGCCGCTTCGCCCGGCGTGCAGCCCGCCCGGCAGTTCCCTTCTGGCACGGTGATCATCCCGGCGCACAATGAAGCAGCGGTTATCGCCCGGACCCTGGAGCCTTTGCAGCCGCTGGCCCGGGCCGGGCTGGTGCAGGTCATTGTCTCCTGCAACGGGTGCACCGATGGCACCGCGCAGATTGCCCGCGGCTTCGACGGGATCCAGGTCATCGAGGCTTCCGTCTCGTCCAAGGTCGCGGCGCTGAACAAGGCCGATGCCCAGGCAGCACGGTTCCCGCGGCTGTACCTGGACGCGGACATCGAAATCGCGCCCAGCGCCCTGCGCATGGTGTTCGAGCATCTGGCCACGCCGGGAATGCTGTCGGCTCGTCCGGCCTTTGCCTACGACACCACCGGCGCCTCTTGGCTGGTCAAGTCGTTCTACCGTGCCCGGCGGCGGATTCCCGGCACCAACCAGGCACTCTGGGGTGCCGGGGCCTATGGGCTGAGCCGGGAGGGGCGGGCCCGCTTTGCTGATTTTCCCGCGGTGCTTGCCGATGACCTGTTCATCGACCAGCAGTTCACTGCCGCACAGAAGACGGTGCTGCCCACCGTTCCGGTGCAGGTGAAGACCCCGCGCACTGCGCATTCGCTGCTGGCCATCTTGCGCAGGAACTACCGGGGGCAGCGTGAGCTGCACCGGGCCAACGCGGCGGAGCCGAGCACGCGTTCGACCCTGGGCCAGCTGCTGGCTTCGGTTTCCGGCCCGTTCTCGGCCTGGGACGCCCTGGTGTACGCCGGCATGGTGGCCTTGGCCCGGACCCCGAAGAAGCCCGCTGCCGCCGGGCAACACGCGGTGTGGGAGCGCGATGATTCCAGCAGGCAGGCTGCCTAGGCCCGCCGTGCGGTGCAGTGTTTTGCCCTCGCGCCCCTACGCCGGGGACCGGCGCCAGGAGACGAACTTGTGCAGGCTCATCGCCCCGGCGAAAGCGGTACCCAGGGCCAGGGCCAGCAGGACCGCCAACGCGTACTTGGTGCGCACATCCACATAGCCCACGGGAATGGTCTGCGCTACCCGTTCGGTAGTGATCTGCGAGGATTTCCAGATGCCGGCAGCCTGCTGCGGTTCCTTGGCCAGCGCGGCGATCTCCTTCGATATCTCGGCGGCCCGCTGCTCGGCGGCTTCCGGCGTGCTCTTGACGATCTCCACGGAGAGCTGGGACTTGTTGAAATTGGTTTGCCATTGCCCGCCGGCATCCGGCAGGTATACCGCTTCGGCATCGTGCAGGCCGGTGCCGTACAAGGGCGCCCGCACGGGGCGGATATCGGCTTCGCGGTGCTTGTCCTGGTAGATCCGCTGCACCAGCGCCGCGTAGTGCACGGTGGATGAGGCCTCGGTGCGCAGCGCGTTGTCCTTGGTCGCTCCCGGCGGAGCCTGGAACACGACGTCGAACTTCGTGTAGTACACGCCCGTGGCAGCACGGACGTTCAGCCCTGCCGGGATGAACGCGGCCAGGATCAGCAGCACGGCAAACCACCAGCGCAGCACCACGAACAGCAAACGGCGGATCCGCCGCTTGGTCAAGCGCGGCGGCTCCCCCGGCCCGGCCGCCGCCATCAGCGGTGCGGCGGCCAGCTCCTGCGAGATGTTCCAGTGCGCGCCGGCCAGGCCCAGCATCAGCGAAAGCATGCCCATGGCCTGGGGGAAGTGGAATGAGTCGAAGAAGGCGCTGAGCAGTGCGGCGGCCAGGATCCCGGCGCCAATGGCCGGCCCCAGGGCGGCGATCTTGCGATCCGTACCCCACGGCCGGAAGATCGTGCAGGCGGCGCTGATGAGCACCAGGGCGATGAAAGCCAGCACCCCGAGCACCCCCAGCTCAATGAGCAAGCCGATGTACTGGTTGTCGAATATCCGGTAGTCCGCAGTCATGGTGCCCAGTCCGCGTCCCAGCCACGGGGCAACCATCAGGTACCCGGCAATCGACGGGTAGCTGGAGGTGCGCGAATCGATGCTGGAGTCGGGGCCGGAGAACATGCCCATGATGGTTCCGGCAAGCCCCGGGACCGCCACGTACAGCACGCCAAGGCCGGCAAGTCCCGCGATCAACGCCATCTTGCGCACCCGCGGGGACCAGGTGGGCACCAGCACCAGCATGGCCACCGCGATGCCGATCAAGGCAGAACGCGTCACCGAGAGGATCGCCGCGCCGCCGATCAGCGCGGATGGAAGCCATCTGGCCACGGTCTTCTGCCCGGTCCTGTATATGGCCAAGGTCAGGGCAACCGGCAAGGTCGCCGAAAGCACCGAGGCATACTCCAAGGCGTGCCGAGCGGTCGCTTCGGGGCGGATGAAGCCCGCTCGGGAATCCACCCCGCCGGTCCCGGCACCGGACAGTCCCGGGATATCGATCTGGTCAACGAAATTCAGGCCGGTGAAGAATTGGACCAGGCCCAGCAGCGCGTAGACGCCGCCCAGCCAGGCCACCCGTTTGAGCAGGAGCAGGAACCGCTCGCGGTCCCGCAGCCCGTCATTGGCCACCAGCACCACCCCGGCGAAGCCGGCGATCTTGATCAGGTTCATCAGCGCGCCATTGCTGTCGACGAAGGGCAGCGCCAGCTGCGATGAATTGACGTAGCTGGCCAAGACCATCCCGATGAAGACGAACAGGGCAATGCGGATGATCTGCAGCCTGGGCGCCTGCTCGACACGGATTCCGCGCACATGGTGCCAGACCCACCACAGCAGCATCGCCAAGGCGAAAAGCGTGGAAGGAGACCCGGCGGCACCCAGCGGGCCGATCCCCCGGTCGGAGGGAACTGCCAGCAGCAAGAACAGGTAGGCGGTCAACACCGTCGTGGCATCGATCCGCTTCACGGGCCGTGGTTCGAATTCGCGCAGCTTCTGCCTCAAGCCCCCGGCCGGCCCGCTAGCCTCTGAGGCGAGCACGTTCGCTTCCACGCTTCATCCCGGTCTCGGACCCGGTGCGCCCAGGTTCCTGCTCCACCGGCTGCACGGAGGACTTCAGGGGCTGGATTGGAGCCAGGCTTCCTGGCCCTTCCTGCACCGCCAGCGATCCGGTTCCCCTTCCCAGCTTCCGCAGGGCACGGCGCTTCTTCAATGCCAGCAGCATGCGATCGAGCAGTCCGGCGCCCAGCAAGGAGGCGCTGATGCCGCCCAGTGCAACGAAAGCCGTGAACTGGATCTGCCGTTTGCTGTTCGGCTCCGGCACCTGGTCCTTGGACAACGCCATGGAGGTGATCACCGAATTCTCCGGCACGTCCAAATCGGCCTGCAGGGTTTTGAGCGTGGCGGGAATCGAAGCCAGGGTGTCCTCGAGCAGGGATATGGTGTCCTCGGCTGTGTCGGCAGTCACGGTGATCGCCGCGATGGGACCGGAAGTGGTCGCATCCTTGGCAATGGCGACTTCAGCTCCCTGGTACTTCTCCACGATCGGAGTAATGACTTCCGGGGAGGTGGTCTTCACCTGGAGCACGCCCAGCGCCTGGTCCAGCCCGCCGAGGTAGAGGTACGGATTGTCCCCCACCGTCACCGCGACCTTGGGCGGAATGAGCACCACGCTGCCCTCGGCCTCATAGGTCGGCTCGATGGCATTGAAAATGTAGTAGCTGCCCAAGCCGGTAAGCACCAGCCCCAAGACCAGGATGTACCAGCGTCTGAGGCAGCTGAAAAGCAGATCACGTAAAAACATTGTTTCCCCCAATTTTTGTTTTCACCCGGTGCCGGCTTCCCCAGGCCTGCACCTGCAGCCCATTGTCCGGGCTGATGGGCAGTAGATCAATGGATCCGGGCTCAGCGCCGGGCAGGAGAATACTTCCCTGCCCATTCCTTGGCCCGTCCCAGCAGGTCCCGGCCGCCCAGGGCGACGATCGCCTCCTTGGCGCTGCGGCGCAGAACCTCCTTGAGCACGCGGGCAGGACGCAAGATGAATCGCTCCCCCAGGCTCTCCCAGCCCCGCGGCGCGGCGGCATCGTGCAGGCCGCCGGCAAAGTCCCGTGCGTAGGCCCCCGGCCCCACCCGCCGTCCGCGAACGCGGTTGCTGACATTGGATCCGTGGATCACCTGCAGCCAGCCGGGCTTCCCGCCGATGCCGATGACGGGCAGATGCTCCGAAAGCTTGTTGTGCCAGTCCATCCAGCAGGTTTCAGGCTCGCTCCACGGAGCGGCCACCGAGCAGAAGGCGTTGAACGGGTCCTGGCGCAGGTACAACCGGTGCCCGCGCTGGATCAGCCCCTGGCCGATATACAGCGCCGCGGGGCCCGCATCGGCTACGGCATCCTGCACCCTTTGGACGAAGTCCAGGCACAGTCCGTCATCGTTGTCCAGGTTCGTGGTCAACAGGACCTCACGGGATCCCGCACCGGCGGCCCTGAGGTCGTGGAGCAGCTCTGCTGGCGAAACCGATTCGCGGAACACCGGGATGAAGCTCCGGTCCGCGCCCAGCTGCCCGATGCGCTCCTTGAGCCACTGCGGGCTGTGCGGATCGAAATAGATCACCCAGGTGAAATCCTTGCGCGTCTGCTGCCGGATGCTGGGAAGGCAGTACTTCTCGAACAGCTCCTGCCGGCTGCGCAGCCAGCCATCCTGGGCGCGGACCAGGCTCTCCACCCCCTTGGAGGGGAGATTGAACCGGGTCAGGATGATGTGGTCGATAGTCGGTTTCATAGCTTCACCTTGTAGACGTGGTAGCTGTACTCGTGGTCGAAGGAATCAACGAAGGCCCCGTTGTCCACCGGGATCTGCCGATCCTCGAAAAGCACTTCAACTGTTCTGCCGGAAATCCCTTCCGGCAGCTGGAGCTGCAGCTGGCCCGGCTTGGCACCCGGGGCAGGCATGGCAAAGACATACGCATGCCCCTGGTGCACCTTGAGCATGGTGTCTGCTCGGGCATTGAATTCGAAAGCCAGGGATTGGGTGTTGATCACCTGCGCCAGCTGGTGGATCTGGTTGTTGACGATGCGCGCGGCGTCAACCTGCCGGGCACCGCAGTACCCGACGTGCACCTGCGCCATGCGGAAGACGTTGCCGCCCTTGCACGGCCCGGAAAGCGCCTGGTTGAAGTACAGGATGCCGCGGGCCTCATGGATCACCGAGTTCATCACCGCGCCGCGCAATTGCCCGGCGCCGATGTAGCCATCGAAGGCGGCCTCGTTGTCGGTTCCGCCCATGTTCTCCACGAACTGCCACAGCGGCTGCAGCTTCCCGTCCTGGGCATCGCGTTGCCGCAGCGCGTCCATGGTCTGCCCGTAGCTGGAGGCCGTCCGGCAGGATTCCTGCTTGACCGGAACCAGGGAGACATCGCGATAGGGTTCGGCAGCGCAATGCGGGATGGTGTACCAGTACTTGTCCACCGACACCACGTCGGTGAAGCCGTTGACGTACTTCTGCGAGTCGCTGGCCGCCATGTCGTTTTCCAGCACCATGTAGGTGAAGTTCGCGTACTTGAACAGCCCTTCGGGCACCTCGGAGCTCAGCTGCGCCAGGTGCCGGCGTCCGGCTTCGGGCTCGAACCGGCCGTCCACCTCGTCATCGAGGATGTACCCGACCCAGCTCGGGGTGTTGGCGTGGAAGGTCCCGTTGATGGCACCGCCGATCCAGTACAGGCCGTTGGAATCGAGCCAGGCCGCGTCGAAGCTGGCCGGCATGCCGATGTACGTGTTGATTCCCAGGGCCTTGTCGAAATCCACTTCTTCCTGGCTGGAGATCCCGTTGTACCAGGCCACAATCGGGAAGAACGACGGGTCATCCCAGCCGGCGGCGTCGGCCCGGGCAAATTGCTTCCAGTACTGCGGGCCGCCCTCCCACGGGATCTGCTCCAGGCCCAGGGGCCCGATGCTCGGCGGCGGCGGCTCGGCCTGCGAGCTGGTGCAGCCGGCCAGGGCGCAGGCCGCGGCCAGCGCCAGGGCGAACATGCTTTTCATGACTGCACCTTGATCCTTCCGATGAGGCTCGCTGCCCGCGCCTGCCAGGAATGCCCGTTGGCGAAGTCGATCCGCTGCTGGCGTTCGCTACCCTGCGCGCCGCCGGTCGCAAGCTGGCCTGCGAGCTCCACGAAATGCCCGGGAGAACCGGCGACACGGATGAACGGGGTATCCAGCCAGCGGACGGCCGGGGAATCGTTGGAGACCACGGCGAGCCCGGCGGCAAGGTAGTCCAAGGTCTTCAACGGGAAGCTGGCCTTGTTGAATTCGTTGTCCAGATAGGGGGTGATGCCCACCATGGCGCCAGCGAGCAGCGCGGGCACCTCGCCGGGCGCGACTTCTCCATGCCAGTGCACATTTTCGGCGGCCAGGAACCGGTCCAGGCCTGCCGCGGCCACCGGGCCGCGCTCACGCCTCGGGCCGATCACCTCGATGGGCAGCCCGGAGGCGGCCAGCTGCTTGAGCACCTCCATATCCAGCCGCTCGTTCAGCTGGCCCAGGAGCACCACCTTGCCATTCGGTTCCGGCGCCGGGCCGCTGCCCTGGCCCTGCGGATGCAGGACCGTGCACCCATTGGGAACCACCTGCACCACCGCGTTCGAATCCACCTCGTGCAGCACCTGTTCCAGGTACGGGGACACGGCGCTGACCTGGTCGGCCGCGGCCAGATTCTTGGCGAGCCTCCGGCGCACCTGCCGGGGGCTAAGGCCCATCATCGCAGCGCCTTGAACCCAGTCATCGGTCACATGCAGCAAGCGCTCGCCGGTGGATCCGGCCGGGAATTCATCGCGCGGCGAGAGCAGCAAGGTGGCCTGCACGCGCAGCCCGAGGCGGCGCTGTGCCCGGAACATGGCGGCATCGCGCAGCGCCCTGGCCAGCCGGTCCAGTCCCGGACGGGTGAACCCGGGGGCGACCAGGTAGCGCAAGCGGATGATCGACTCCTGCAGCTGGTCCAGATGCGCGAAGCCGGCCCCGGAGGGCCGGTGCACCCGGGCTGGGCCGGCGAAAGGCACCGGAGGGTCCACCCACAGCACCTGGCAATGCTCCGACAGGGCCTGGGCCAGGCGGTGGTCGGTGCCCTGGGTATCCTCCCACCGGGTTCCCGGGATGACCACTATGGCATCGCGAAGCCCGCGCATCAGGCACGCACCGCAGGCCGGCCGGACGCCCCGGCCGAACGCAGGGCAGCCGTGGCGTTGAAGTCGTCGGCGGCCACGCTGCCGCGCATCCGCGCGGCCAGCCGGGAGAACTTGTACCGGGCAAAGCGGGCGGCGGCCAGGGTGTACTCCGCGCCCAGCCGGTTGCGCCCCTGGCCCTGGGCCAGCACCTGGCGGTAGAACTGCACCTGGCGCCGGGCCGATGCCTGGAGCGAGAAACGCTCAACCACCACACGGCGCGCGAAATCGCCCAGGCGCTGGCGCAGCGCCGCATCGGCCAGCAGCGGGCGCAGCTGGGCTTGGAGCGCATCGGCTCCCTGCCCGCTGCCCGCTCCTGCCCCGTACCACCCCTGGAAGAGGAATCCGGGCAGGGAGGATTCATCCACCACGCGCCAGAACCCGCTTTCGCCCTGGACCACCGCCGGCTTGCCGAAGGCCATGGCCCGCAAGATCGAGCCGCCCATGCCCAGGACGATATCCGCCTTCTGGTAGACCCAGCGCGGGTCCTCCAGTTCCCCGGTGAGCACCACGCGCAGCTGGCCGGTGCGCCTGTTGGCCGCGGCCGCGGCGGCAGCCACCTCGCCGGCCGCCGGGCCGCCGCCGGCAATCACCAGCTGCACCGGTTCCCCGCCCTGGATGCGCCCGATGACCTCGATGGCCCGCAGGATTCCCTCGAGCTTCATTTCGCGGGCCAGCCGCGAAACGATCGCGATGGTCAACCCGCCGTTGCGGATCCCCCAGCGCTGCGACATCTCGCGCACCGGCAGCTCAAGGCCCGGCCGGTTCAGCCGCGTGTCGATGGGCGGTTCCATCAGTTCCACCAGGGCGCGTCCGAAATCCCGTTCCGCCGCGGCAATCTGCTCCGTGCCCACCAGCAGCGGGGTGTGCGTGGGAATGAAGGGGGCCACGGACATCGACAGCACGGTGCTGACCGCCGTGGCCGGGGCATCGAAGCACGCCAGTTCCGCTTCCAGGCTCGGAGGCCACTCATAGCCGTGGACTATGTCGATGCCGCGCTGGGCGATGGCCCGCTCCAGGGCCTTGACCACCTTGCGGCTTGGACGGCGGCCCGGCTCGGGCAGCTCGATGAATTCCAGGCCGAGTTCGCCCACCTTGGCGCGCAGGCTGCCGTGCTGCCCGGCAACCGCCACGTCGTGGCCCAGGTCCTTGACGGCAGCTGCCAGCTCGATGGCGTTCAGCTGGCTGCCGCCCAGGTTCATGTCGTGCGGGTAAACCAGGATCTTCATGATGTTTCCTCCAACGTTTTCGCCCGGGAAATCCCCCGCAGGCTGGCCAGGTCCCCTCGGCGCAGGTAAATGAGCCCGGCCATGGTGGCCAGGCACAGGCCGCCCACGGCCAGCAGGCCCAGCAGGGCATTATCAATGGACGCCACCAGCATCCAGCCCGCGGCTCCCAGCCCCAGGCCGGCCAGCACCGGCAGCCACAGGCGGGCGGACAATGCGCCCGGCCCGATGCCCAGGGAGCGCAGATTCCACAGGTACAGGGGCAGCATCACCCCAAAGGCCACGGCCGCTTGCGCCGCCGCCACCCCGGCCAGACCGCCGAAACGGGCTCCGGCCAGCAGCGACGGGATCAGCATCAGCAGCCCGATTCCCTGGATGCGCAGGATCGCCGTGGTGCTGCCGATCACCACGATGTAGTCGTAGGCCAGTTCGCAGAAGACCTTGGACAGCGCGGCAATGACCAGCCAGCTGAGCACCGGCGCCGCTTGGCTCCAGGCATCGCCGTAGACGAAGCGGACCAGCGGCTCGGCCGCCACGGCCAGCGCAATGAATGCCGGGATCGTGGCGCAAGCGATGATGCTGGACAACGCGATGATGAATTTCTCCAGCCCGGCGCGGTCCTGCGCCAGCGCGGCGAAGGTTGCCGGGGCAACGCGCCGCAGCGGCTGGGAGACTATCGACAGCGGCCAGCTGGAGAGATTGAAGGCCAGCACGTACAGCCCCAGCGCGATCGACCCGAGCATGGCGCCGGTGGCCAGCTGGTCCGCGTAGCCGATGGCGAAGACGATCATGCTCGAACCGGCCAGCGGCAGGCCGAACTTCAGCAGCGCCCCGGCCGATGCCTTGTCCCACCCGAAGCGGTAGGGCAATGGCGAGGCCCTGAGGAACATGATGGCCGAAATGATCCCGCCCAGCAGCCGGCCGATGGCCAGGGCCATCGCCCCGAATCCCGCCAGGGCCAAGACCACCGAGCAGATGGCTCCCACCCAGACGTTGGCCTGGTCGATGCCCATCCGGGTGCGTTCCTCGAATCCCCTTTGCAGCAAAGCGGCCGGGGCCGCCACCGCCCCGTTGACCAGCACCGAGACGATCAGCAGCCTCACTACCCAGGTGGCCGAGCCATCGCCCATCAGCGCGGTGAAGGACGGGGTGGCAAGCCACGCCACGGCGCAGAAGATGGTGCTGCCGATGACCGAGATCGTATTCACCGTGGGGGCAATCACTGCCGGATCGCCGGGCCACCGCACGATGGCCAGGCTGACCCCGAGCTCGTTGAAGCTGAGCACTGCCATCAGCGCCACCAGCGCGATGGCGAAGGTGCCGAATTGCTCCGGTCCCAGGATCCTGGCCAACACAATGCCGATGCCCAGGGTGCCCAGGCGCGAAACCAGCGTATTGCCCAAGGACCAGGCAAAGGCTCCCGAAGCGGTCAATGCGCGCGCAGCCCGCGGGATCTTCGGCTCCCGGAGCGCGCCTTCCCCGGCCATGGCTACAGGGCCCCGGACAGGGCATCGGCCACGCGCCGCTGCTGCTCGGGCGTGATATGCGGATACAGCGGCAGGGAAAGGATCCGCGCGGCGGCCCGCTCGGCTACCGGGAAGTCCCCTTCCCGGTAGCCCAGGTGCGCGAACGCCTGGGTCAGGTGCACCGGCTGCGGATAGTGGATTGCCGCTCCGATGCCGGCCGCGTGCAGCTGGTGCAGCACCCGGTCGCGGTCCGGCACCTGCACCACATACAGGTGCCATGCGTCCTGGTTGCCCGGTGCCTGCACCGGCAGCTGCACCCCGGGCAGCCCGGCCAGCAGCGCGGCGTAGCGCCCGGCGGCCTGCCGGCGCGCGGCGTTCCATGCGGCCAGCCGTTCCAGCTTGGCGCTGAGCAACACCGCCTGGATGGCGTCGAGCCGGGAGTTGCGCCCGATCACCTCGTGCTCGTACTTGACCCGGCTGCCATGGGCCGCGAGCAGCCTGACCCGGTCGGCGAGCCGGGCATCGGCGGTGAGCACGGCCCCGGCATCGCCGGCGGCGCCCAGGTTCTTGCCCGGGTAGAAGCTGGTGCCGGCGATATCCCCCAGGGTGCCGGCGCTGCGCCCGTGGCGGGTGGCGCCCTGGGATTGGGCGGCATCCTCGATGATCCTGGCCCCGCACGAGCGCGCGATCGGTTCCAGCTGTTCGACGAAGGCGCTCTGGCCGTAGAGGTGCACCGGCATGATGGCCTTGGTCCGAGTGGTCACGGCCGCAGCGACGGCCGCCGGATCAATGAGCAGGTACTGCGGATCCACGTCCACCAGCACCGCGCGCGCCCCGGCCAGGTGGATGGCCTCGGCGGTGGCAATGAAGGTGTTGGCCGGGATGATCACCTCGTCGCCTTGGCCGATGCCGCAGGCGCGCAGCGCCAGCTCCAGCGCGTCGGTGCCGTTGCCCACGCCCACGCAATGGCCGCCGCCAAGGAACGCGGCATACTGCTGCTCGAAGCCGGCCACGGCGGCGCCGCCGATGAACGCGGTTTCGGCGAAGATCCGGGCCAGCCCGGCATCCACGGCGCCTTGGACCTCGCGCTGCTGCGCTGCGAGGTCCACCAGCGGGATATGCCGCTGCGTTGCGGTTCCAGTCAATGCCATTGCGCAATTCCCTGCCTTGAAAGTATGTGGTGGATGTACGGCGGTGTGCCCGGTGCCCGGTGCCATGCGGCGCCCCTAGCCCGCGGCCCTGGAGCCGTAGAGCTTGCGCGCCGGGGATCCGGCCCAGGTCTCGCCGGCCGGGATGTCATGCAGCAGCGCCGAACCCATGCCCAGCACCGCATCAGCGCCCAGCGACAGGTTCTCGCGCACCGTGGCGTTGGAGCCGATGTACACCCGGTCGCCCAGCTGCACGGAGCCAGCCAGGGTGGCCCCGGCGGCCAGGGTGGCATAGTCGCCCAGCCGGTCGTCATGGGTGAGCATCGCATGGGGCATCAGCACGCTGTGCCGCCCGATGGACACATCGGCGGTGGCCACGCATCCGGCCAGCACGATGCATCCCGGGGCCAGGCGCGTGCCGGCCCCGAGGAACGCCGAGGCATGCGCATGCGTGGCATAGCGCGAGTCATCCAATGCCAGCCGGCCGGCGATCGCAGCCCGGTGCCGGCCCTGCCCGGCGCAGAGCAGCAATTGCTCGGTGCGCCCCCGGGCCAGCTCGAGTCCCCCCAGGACCCGGACCGAGCCCATCATGTTCCCGTGCAATCGGGCATTGTCGTCGAGCACGCCGGCCACCTCGTGGTCCCCGGTGGACTCGATCGAGGCCAGGGTCTCGCGCGCCAACCCGCTGGCGGCCAGCAGCAGTACCCGGGCCATCTCACTCGCCGCCGGCGGCGGCCAGCGCCTGCGCGAGCACGCTGGCGATGACCCGGTCCTGCTGCTGTGCATCCAGCTGGTGGTAGAGCGGCAGGATCAGCGTATTCGCGGTGAGCCGCTCGGTCACCGGCAAGGCGGTGGTGGTCCCCGAATGCCCGGCGTAGGCCGGCTGCAGATGCGAAGCCATGATGCCGCGGCGGGCGGAAATGCCATCGGAAGCCAGCTGCGCCAGCAGCCCCTCGCGGTCCACCGGGAATTCCGGGCCCACTTCGAGCCAGAACGACTGGTAGTTCGAGGTCCCGTACCCCGGATCGGTGACGCACCTGAGTCCGGGGATGCCTGCGAAGGCCTGCTGGTAGCGGGCGGCAAGGGCCCTGCGGCGTTCAACCATCGCATCGAGCTTGCCCAGCTGCACCAGCCCCAGGGCTGCCTGCAGGTCGGTCATGCGGAAGTTGTAGCCGATTTCCCCATAGCTTTCCTGCGGGGCCAGCGTGGAGCTGTGCCGCTGCGCCGCCGAGGCATCCATGGCATGCTCGCGCAGCTGCCGGGCGCGCTGCGCCCAGCTGGCGTTGCCGGTGGTCAGCATGCCGCCTTCGCCGGTGGTGAGCAGCTTGCGCGGGTGGAAGGACCAGGTCGAGATGTCGGCGCCGACCCCGGCAGGGGCTCCTTGGTAGGTTGATCCTGCCGCGCAGGCCGCGTCCTCGATCAGCACCAGGTGCAGCTCGTCGCACAGCTGGCGCAGCAATGCCAAGTCCAGCGGCATGCCGCCCTGGTCCACCGCGATGATGGCGGTGGTCCTCTCCGTGAGCACCTCGCGCACCCCCTGCGCGGTGATGTTGCCGGTGGCGGCGTCCACATCGGCGAACACCGGGCGCGCCCCGACATAGGTCGGGGCATTGGCCGTGGCCACGAAGGAGAAGGACGGGACGATCACGTCGTCGCCGGTCCCCACCCCGGCCACCAGCAATGCCAGGTGCAAGGCGGTGGTGCAGCTTGAGGTGGCCACCGCGTGCGCCACCTGCTGGTGCTGCGCGAAGGCTTCTTCGAAGGCCGCGGTGCGCGGCCCCTGCGCGACCCAGCCGGAGGCAATGACCTCGGCTACGGCGTCTATTTCGGCTGTTCCCAGCCATGGTTTCATCACGCTGATGCGATCCATGATTCTTCCCCCAAAAAATCGTTGTCCGCTTACTTGCTGGCGCCGATTGGCTTGTGCAGCCCCCGGCCTGCGGCGACTTCCTCGCGCAATGGCTTCCACCATTCCACGAGCGCCCGCAGTCCCTCTTCCAGCCCGATGCGGGCTTCGAAGCCCAGGTCCTGACGCGCTGCGCTGGTATCTGCCAGGCGGCGGATTACCGAGTTCACCGCGCGTTCCGGCCCGTATTCGATGGGCAGCTCCGAATCCATGGCCGCCAGCAGCGTCCGAGCCAGTTCCGCCAAGCTGGTTTCCGTTCCGCTGGCCACGTTGTAGACGCCCTCGGCGACCGGGCTGCTGGCGGCCAGCAGGTTGGCCCGGGCGATGTCCTGGGAAACCACGAAGTCCATGGTCTGCGAGCCATCGCCGAAGATCAGCGGCGGCAATCCATCGGCAATGCGTTCCATCCACCGCACCAGCACCTCGGTGTAGGCGCCGTGCACATCCATGCGCGGCCCGTAGACGTTGAAGTAGCGCAGCATCACGTAGTCGATCCCGTACATGGCGCGGAAGGACTTGAACAGCCCTTCGTTGAAGGTCTTGGCCGCACCGTACAACGTGTCGTTATTGTATGGGTGGTGGCGTTCTGTGGTCGGGAATTCCTCGGCCATCCCGTAGACCGAAGCGCTCGAGGCCGCCACGATCTTCGGGACCTTTGCTGCCACCGCGGCTTCGAGCACATTGAAGGTGCCATTGACCATGACGTCCACGGCCAGGCGCGGTTCCTCGGCGCACTGGGTGATGCGGATGGCCGCCTGGTGGAAGACCATGTCCTTGCCCGCCATCACTTCGCGCACCAGCACGCGGTCGGCGATATCCCCCACATAGAGGGTCACCCGCCCGCTGGCCAGCGCGTTGCCGAGATTGCTCCGCCGCCCGCGCACCAGGTTATCCAGCACATCGACATGCGCGGCGCCTGCGGCCAGGAGCTGGTCGACAATTTCTGACCCGATGGTGCCTGCACCACCGGTGACCAGGAATCTCTTCCCGGCCAGGTTTTCAATGTTTGCGCTCATAGTACGTTCCCCATAACGAGTGTTTTCCGGTTGCTGGTGGCTTGCGGGATGGAGCCTGCGGTCAGGGACAAGCTGGCATCCTCGAGCACCCTGAGCACCCGCAGCGCCGAGGGCCCATCGGTGGGCGCGGGCCTGGATCCCCTGATGCTGGCGGCGAATTCCGAGACCATCAGCCCCAGCGGCTCGAATTCCGACAGCGCCGGCGACCAGGTATCCCCCAGGCGGTAGGAAATGGTGGCGCCCTTGCGGTCTTCGCTGTCGGCGCGGATCATTTCCTGGCGTTCCAGGTCCACCCCGCGGTCGAAGACCGTCAGCCGCTGCTGCGGGTTCAGGTCATCCCACACCAGGGTCTTCTTGCTGCCGCCAATGACCATCTGGCGGATCTTGGTGGGAGAGAGCCAGTTGACGTTGATATGCGCCAGGATGCCGCTGTCCAGTTCCATGGACAGGTAACCGATGCAGGATTTCCCGGCTCGCAGCGGGTCCGATCCCAAGGCGGTCACGTTGCGGGTGTTCAATCCACCGGGAATCACGAAGTCCAGGATGGACAGGTCATGGGGCGCGAGGTCCCAGAAGACATCGACATCCGGCTGGACCAGCCCCAGATTGATCCGCGTGGAATCAATGTAGAGGATCTCCCCCAGCTCCCCGGCGGCCAGCAGGTCGCGGATCTTGAGCACCGCCGGCGTGTAGCAGTAGGTGTGGTCCGCCATGAGAATTCTCCGGGCATCGGCTGCGGCCTGGACCATCTGGGCTCCGTGCAAGCTGTTGTCGGCCAGCGGCTTTTCCACCACCACGTGCTTGCCGGCGGCAATGGCCTGCATGGCGATCTGGTGGTGGGTGCGCGCCGGGGTGGCAATGGCCACGGCGTCGATGGCGTGGCTGGCCAGCAGCTCGTCCATCGAGCCGACCACGGCCGGGTTGCCGGTCTTGCGCGCCAAGGCTTCGGCGCGGGCCACATCCATGTCGCAGATGGCCACCAGCTCCCACTCGGTGCTCATCGCGAAATTGCGGGCCAGGTTCGGGCCCCAGTAGCCGGCGCCGATGACTGCTACGCGCAGCGCTGGGTGGATCAAGGTATCGGGTGCAACACTCATCAGTAGGCTCCATCAGGTTCGATCATCACGCGAAGGGTCCGCCAGATGATGCGCAAGTCGCTGAGCACGGTCCAGTTCTCTGCGTAATACAGATCCAGCCGCACGCTTTCTTTCCACTCCAGGTTTGATCGTCCGGAGACCTGCCATAAACCGGTCACCCCGGGCTTGGGCAGCAGTCGGCGGCGGGTGTGCCCTTCGTAGGACTCCACTTCGGTGAACAAGGCCGGGCGCGGTCCCACCACCGACATGTCCCCGCGCAGGACGTTGACGAACTGCGGCAGCTCGTCCAAGGAGTGCTTGCGCAGCCAATGGCCGCAGCGGGTGATCCGCGGGTCGTCTTTCACTTTGAAGAGCGGGCCTGCCCCCTGGTTCAGCTTTTGCAAGGCGGCCAAGCGCGCTTCGGCATCCTGGACCATGGTGCGGAATTTGATCATCTTGAATGGGCGCCCGTCCTGGCCGGCCCGTTCTTGAACGTAGAAGACCTTCCCCGGGCCGTCGCGCCGGATCAGCAAGGCGATCACCAGGAAAACCGGCGACAGGGCCAGCAAGGCGAGCACGGAAAAGACGATATCGAAGCCGCGCTTGAAGAAGTAGCGCGCCCCGGTGAACTTCGCCAGCTCCACATGCAGCAACGGCATCCCATCCACCGGGCTGGTGCGCACCCGGCGGCTTGCCACTCCGATGAGCGAGGAGGCCACGATGAGCTTGGCCCCGCTGCTTTCCAGCTTCCAGCCCAATTGCTGCAAGGCTTCGTTGCCTCCGGCCAGGGGCCCTGCGACTACCACCGAATCAGCGTGCAACCGGTTGACTTCCTGCTCGATGCCGCCGGTGTCATAGGCCAGCGGCAGGGTCGGATCGGCTTTCCGGATAGCGCGTTCGGCTTCCAGGTTTGGCGCTCCGTCCATCAGCACGCCGACCACCCGGTAGGCAGGTCCCGACTTCTTGGAAATCTGCCGGACTGCAAATCCAGCGTCATCCGGCTGGCCGTACACCAGCACATTGCTCAAGGCGTAGCCGCTTCGGCTGCGCCAGCCCAGCCACTGGCGCCAGGTCCACCTGCCGGTCAGCAGCGCGGACAGTCCCAGCGGCAAGGAAAGGAGCAGGAAGATCTTCAGGCTCTCCTGGCCGGTGAGCACGATCAGCACCCCCATGAAGCCGGCAAGCACCAGGCCCGAATAGACCATGATCTTGTATTCCTGCATCCCCACCGCGACGCTGCCCAGGCAATGGGCTTTGAAGGACCGCAGGCTGATCATCCAGGCTGCGGTGAGCACCAGCCCGGCCAGCACGTAGTAGTGCGTGCTGCCTGCAAGCTGCGGGTGCAAAAGCGAGCCCTGGGCTTGGGCGATTGCCGGCAAGGAGCTCGCCAGCGCAATCACCAACAAGTCAGTCCCGAATAGCCGGCGCAGATAGGCGCGGCCCTTGGCCCCGGCGGTGCCGGCTACCCCGATAATTGATGGACGCGCCAGCGTCCAGGTGCCCAGCGACGATACGCGTTCCTCGCGCAGCCTGCTGCTAATTTGCGACATGTCTTGTTCCCACCCTTGCTAGCGATTCGACGCAGCATGGGTGGTCGCAGACCGGCAACACAAAGCAATGCATCTGTATTCCCCCAAGAAATAAGCGAGTTCCCCAAAAACACAAGGCAATCACGCTGTCCCACGAGCCGGATTGCCGTTGTGTACCTTGAGCCTAAAGTGCAATGGCAGCCGATGCACGAGTGGAAGAACACCCAAAAGACCGCCCGCATTGCCCGTAACTACTCGCGTTGCACTTGGTTCCTACTCGCTTACTACTTGGAAAGATTTTGCCGGGAACGGGAAAACCCTGCATCGGCGCAGAGGGGTTGCCGATACAGGGCCTTTTCGGGAAGGGACCGGCGGTCGCGCTGGGGGTAATCCTCGCGGATTCGCTGGCCGCCGGCCCCGTTTCTGGGATGAGCTTCGCCGCCACAACACCGACCGCTGCCAGACAGATACGCACTCGTTTAGAAAAAGAACTCCTGCGTAATTCGCCAGCTCCCGCATTTCACATTACCCACCAGCGCAGGGCGGGGCACGGGTGGTGCTTACCCCAAGATTGCGCAGACCGGCACCTGCTACTTGCGCGTTGTACCCGCTTCAAGCCCGGCGTGGTCCAATTCCGCGCGCTCGGTGATCCCCAATTTGGAGAATACCCGGTAGAGGTGGCCTTCCACCGTACGCTGCGAGACGGTCAAGGCCCGGGCTATCTGGGCATTGTTCAGGCCTTGCCGGGCGAGGTTCACGATCTCGGTTTCACGGGCGGTCAGCTCCGTAATCGCCAGAACGCGGTCAATGTACTTCCCCGGGTGCATTCCCTGCTGTTCGATCAGCCGGGCCGCCCGGCGCAGCAATGCACCGCAGCGGCGCTGGTCCCCGGCCTGCGCATAGCGTTCGGCCGCCCGAGCCCAGGCTTCGATCACCACCAGGTAGTCCTGCTTGGACAAGGCCTCCTGCGCCAGCTGCTCCAGGGGTTCTCCGAGACGAGAGCCGCGCAATTCCATCAAGCGCGCCTGCAGCGCAGCGCGCGAACCTTCCTGGCCGGCGGCCAAGGCCCGCAGCCTTTCCCCCTGCGCTGATTCGGCCAGCTCTTCGTCACCCAGCTGCCTGGTCAAGCTGAACAGGATTTCGCGTTCAACCATCGGGAAGCATTGCAGCGACTCGCCCTGATACGGATTGCCCAGGCCCGCGGCAAAAGCCCGGGCAAAGATCCGCTGCTCCGAGGATTCCTCGCCCAGCTGCCCGGAGGGCGAAATCATGCCGCTGGAACTGAAATCCTCGGGCGCAGTAGCCAGGGCCACGGGCACATCGATGCCCATGCGCGCCAGCAGCAGCCGGTAGAGGTTGCTGGCCAAGGCCAGCAACTGGGTTGTGTCCACGATCTGCAGCTCGGTGACCGCCTCGGCCATTTTGGCCAAGGCCGGCTGCACCTTGCCCTGCAGCAGGTGGCTGATGCCATCGAGCAGCGAGATGGCTCCCTGGTAATGCTGGATGGAGCGGAGCCTGGGTTGGCGGTAGGAATCGATGAAGGCCTCGGCCCGCTCGTATTCGCCCAGGTACAGCAGGTTCCAGCCGATGCGGAAGAACACCCGCACTTCGTACATTGCCTGCAGCGGCGCATGCTCCTTGAGCAGCTCCAGCACCGGCTCCAGCAGTTCCAGGGCCTGCTGGCAGTTGCCGGCGGAGCTATGAAGGTCGCTGAGCATGATCTGCCCGATGAATCTGGCCTGCACAGGCAGCTGCGGATCCGAAAGGAAGTCCTGCAATTCGGCCACGCTGGGCAGCGGGCCGCGGGCTGTATTCACCCTGATCCAGAAATCCAGCGCCTGGGCCCCGGCGCTTTGCAGAGCCATGAAGCCGGCCACCGCTTCGCCGTCCGGATGCCCCTGGGCCCGTTGCCGCCATTCATCCAGGATCCGCTCCAGCTCTGCGCCGTCCGCTTCGATGCAGGTGGTCACCTCTACCAGGTAGGCATAGGCCTGGCCCAGCAGGGAGAGATCGGTCAGCTGGTCGATCAGGCGCAGGAGCAGGGCGCGTGCGGCATAGTGCCGGCCCATGCTCAGCAGCACCTGCGCTTCGAGCAGCGCTCCTTGCCCATGGTGCTGGGATAGCTTGCCCAATTCGCAAAGGCGTAGGGCCAGGGTGAAGTCCAGGTTCCGGGCGGTGCGCTCGGCGCATGCCAGGACCAGCTCGGAGGGCACTTGCTTTCCGATTTCCAGGCACCACAGCACTTCCAGGGCACTATGCGCCTTGCCCAGCTCGGCTGCCGCGGCGCACCACAGCTCATGCAGCTGCGCAGTATCCTGCTCCGAGGCCAGCGCCCGGACGATTCGCTCCATCAGCCTGGATTTCAAGCAGACCGCACCGCCACTTAGCACCAGCTCCCCGGTTTTCACCAGCCGGCCGTACGGCAGCCCGCATTGCTCCAGCAGATCCGGTTGCTGCGGGCCTGCCAGAGCCAGCAGCAGCAAGGTGCGCCGCTCTTGGCTGGACAGGCCGCGGGTGATCTCACGGCCCAGCGACAGCAGCCGGGTATCGATTTCCGGCAGGGCACGGGCCACGATCCACACCGGCTCGTGGATCGAGCGGTCCTGCGGCAGCCGGTCATCATGGAACAATGTGCCCTGCTCCAGGCAGGACGCAGCATAGGCCTCGACAAAGCGCGGGTTCCCGCCGGTGACCACATCGATCAGGCGCACTGTGCCATCGCCGAGCCTGCGCCCGATGACGCCTTCGGCCACCGCACGCACCCCGTTGCGGTCCAGCCGCTGCAGGGCCACGGTGGTGAAGGTGCCAAGCTCGGCCAATGTGCCCAGCGGGCTGCCTGCCTGCAGGGATCCGTTGCCCAGGGCAAGCACCTTCACCTCGGCATTCTCCACCAGCAGCGAGAGGATGAAGCAGGACTGCGGGTCCAGGAACTGGGCATCTTCCACCACCACGATATGCGGCGTGGCGTGCCCGCGCGCAGAGAACAGGCTCCGGTTCAGCTCGCGCAGCACGCCCACCGGTTCGTCGATAGTTTCCAGGGCGCCCAGGTAGGGCGACAAGGCACCATGCGCAATGGTGCTCAATGACGGCGTGCAATGCAGCTTCATCACCGGCTCCCCGATGCCCGGGGTGGCCAGCACTGCCTCCACCAGGCTGGTCTTGCCCATGCCCAGCTCGCCCAGCACCACGACTCCAGCAGGGCCTGGCTGCTGCAGGATCTGCAGCAGCCGGTTGTATTCAGTTGGCCTGGTTCTAGTGATCAATTGCTGCTGTTTCATCTCAACTCTGCAGTACGGCGGCTGGTGCGGTCCAGGGCGGTGAGCTCCTGCCGGTTGCGAACCTGGAGCTTGGAATACACCTGGTACAGGTGTCCTTCCACGGTGCGGATCGAGACTCCGTTGAATTTGGCGATTTCCAGATTCGTCTTGCCTGCGATGGCCATCTTGGCGATCTGGGCCTCGCGCTTGGTCAGCTCGCGCATCCAGACCGGCTGCTGTTCCAGGTCGTCGAGCTGCAGCTCGTTTTCCCGCTGGATCTGCGGAGCCGAGGCGCGCTTGAGGCCGTTGACCATGCGGGAGAGCTTGCGCTGGTCCTTGACTTCCAGCGCGGCGACGAATTGGTTGCGCGTTGGCGCGGCCATGAGCAGGTGCCCTGTTTCGACCATGTCCTGCAGCGCCGAGACAAGGCGCGACGAGTCCATGGCTTGCGCCGCATCGGCGAGCGCCTCCAGGTTCTGCCCGACTACCCCTTCGCATCGGCTGGCGGCACTGCGCAACTGCGGCAGCACGCCCCGGTCCCCCAGGCGCACAATGAACCCCAGGGTTAGTGCTTCGAGCAATGCATGCTGGCCGTCACGGGCCAGCTGCGCGAAGGAAGCCAGGCGCCGCCGTGCGGCCTGCGCCGAACCGAGTTCTGCCAAGGCAAGGCAGGAGAAGATTTCTGCCGCCCAGGAATAGAAGCTCAACGGAACCTGCATCCCCCCGGGGGTCCCGTACTGCGGGCAAATCAGCACCGAGGCCTCTGCCCTGCGCCCGGAGCAGGCCAGCGCATAGGCGATGACCGACCCGATCAGCGCTTCTGTTCCCGGGTCTCCGGCAACCTCCATCTGGTGCAGGCTCGGTTCCAGCAGGTGCAAGGCAGCCTCGTAATCGTTGCCCAACCCGAGCAGGATCCCGCGCATGATATTTCCGTAGGAAATCAGCAATGGGTTAATGTACTGCCCATCGGCCACACGCTGGGCGCGGTCCGATGCCAGTTTCCAGCGTCCGGTGAGCAGTTCTGCTTGGAGCAGCTGGAACTCGATGTCCGCGGCGTCTTCGGAGTGGAAATCGGAAATCGCCGGGCTGCTGAAGCGGATATTGCGCAGTTCCTCATCCACATAGCGGACCAGTTTCATGGCATCGGCCTGGCGTGAGTGCGCCGCCCAGCTGGCAGCTTGCAGCGACAGGGACCTCAGGTGCAAGGACTCGCTCATCCAGCCCGAAGAGGACACCAGTGCCTGGCTGCTGCCGGCAGTACACGCTTCCGTAGGCCAATCGGTGCTGAACAAGGTCGCGAATCGGTTGAGCAGTTCCAGTTCCTGGAAGGCGATATCCAGGGATTCGCGCGGACCGGATTCCCTGATGGCCTGGTCCAGCCCGGTCCTGGCCATGGTGATCGCTTGGATCCCGGCGGACAGCTGTCCAAGCATGGCCAGCGCGCGCACGTGCATTTCCACGATGCCCACCCGGGGGCGCGGGTCCGCGGTCCAACGCTCGGCCCGGTAGCCTTCCTGCTGGAAGTCTTCAGCCACCTTGAGCTGCGATTCGTAGTCGCCCAGGTCGTTCAGGGACTTCAACTGCGCCAGGACCTGTGCAGCTTCCGGGTCCGTGTGCAGCTTGGCGAGCAGTTCCACGACGCGGGCGTGAGCCTGGTTACGGTATTCGGCGCTGACCAGCAAAGCCAGCAGCGGATTGGAAATCCCCACCTTGCCGACGGCACCGGACAAGTAGTTGGCCTGGCCACGGTTCAGCAAGCCGTCGAGCTCGCTGGTGAGCTCCGAACGGTGGATGCGATCGAGCGCCACCGGTCCGCCCAGGGCCAAGGCCCCGAGCAGCTCGCGTTCGCCGTCATCGAGTCCATGGGTCATCGCGGCATGCAGGGACTGCACCGCAGGCCCGGCCTCCAGCGTGTTCACCTTCAGCACCCAGGTCCCGTTGCGTTGCAGCAGCTGGCCGTCCTCTCGCCAGCTGCGCATCAGCTTGAGCATCAGCGAGCGGTTGCCGCCGGCCAGGTAGCAGAGGGTCGCCGAACCGTAGGCGGAGACCCGCCCGCCCAGCTCCTGCTGGACGAAGGCATGGGTTTCGGTGCTGCCCATCCGGTTCACGCGCAGGTGCTCCAACCGGCCCGAGCGGTACAAGGCGAACAGGTCGCCGGGAAGATCCTGCACATGGTCGCAGATCACGATTAGCTTGATCTTGCCCATCGTGGCCAGCTGGGCCAGCAGCGAACTTGATTGCTCATCAATCAGCTCGGGTCGCCCGAGCATCACGATCGATGGCCGCTGGCCGGTGCACAGGATGCGCCCCAGCCCGCGGATCATTTCATGCCGGGTCGGGTGCTCGCCCACGTTGATTTGGGCAAGCAGGAAGGAAAGCGCACCGAGAGGCACTTTCGTGCCGAAGTTGCTTCCGTTGACCCGGATCAGCTGCGGTGGCTCGGCCAACCGGCCCAGTTCCGCTTCAACCAGTGCCCTTCGCCCACTGCCCACCGGTCCGGAGACCACGGATCCGGCGATGTGCGGGTCGGCCAGGACCCTGCCCAATGCGCTTTTCGAGATTCTCAAGAATTTCGAATGTTCCTTGTTTTTTCCCCATTGCCTCTGAGCATTGCGAGTGCTGGCAAGGGAGATGATTCGTGAATATTCCATTATCCAAACCGCCCCAATCGGTTGGTTCCCCCAAATGCACGGATGGCATTACTTGATTCATCCGCGTAGTCTTCCATCCTAGGACGAGCTGGCAGCGAAATCACCCTGTTTGGCGCAGAAAATGAAGCTCAGTCACTTTTCCGGCTTTTCCCAGTGAACGCATAGTGCCGCGCAGCCTGGCGCCTCACGCGGGCTTGCCCTCCGCGGCCATGCGATGACTTGGAACTACTGGTGGTTCGGGCGGATTTGCCGGATCAGGCTGAAGGCAGTTGGCCGGTGGTCCAACGGGCACTTGGACCACACTCGATTTTTACCTACTCGGTTTTTCACGGCTTCACGCGGCTCGCGTGAAGGAACTGCTCCAGCAATTCGGGCAACGGCAGCTGGGCGAAGCCGGTCGCCTGCAGCTTAGCGGTGTCCATGGTGCTGTTCGCCGGCCGCGGCGCCAGCTCCGGCTTGCCCAGTGCATACTCCTGCGTGGAAATCGGCTGCACGGCATCCGGGTCATAGCCGCAGAGGTCGAAGACCTCGCGGGCAATCTGGTACCAGCTGGCGGATTCGCCGCTGCCCTGCAGATGGTATATCCCCGGGTCGCTGCCGGTATCCAGCAGGTGCATGATGCCCCGGGCCAGTTCGCTGGCGAAGGTCAGCCGGCCGATTTGGTCATCAACCACCCTGGGGCCAATGCCTTGCTCGGCCAGCCTGCGCATGGTGGACACGAAGTTGTTGCCCTGCCCGATAATCCAGCTGGTGCGCACCACATAGTTGCCGCCATGAGCCAGTACTGCCTGTTCGCCGGCGGCCTTGCTCTGCCCGTAGACTCCGGCTGGCGCGATTGGATGTTGCTCATCGACCTCGCGTGCCACGCCATCGAAGACGTAGTCGGTGGACACGTGCACCAGCGACACGCCCTGCTGCGCGCAGTGCGCGGCTAGCTCGCGCACTGCCACCGCATTGACCCGCCAGGCCTCGGCCCTGCCCGAGGGCGTTTGCGCCCGGTCCACTGCGGTCATCGCCGCCGCGTTGACCACGTGGCTGCACTTCGAAAGGTCCAGCGAGGCAGCGAATCCCGGGTATTGCAGGTCGGCCTCGGCGCGGGTGCACAGGGTGATCCGCTCATCGTGCTGCGCCAGCTGGGCGAAGGCCCGCCCCAGCTGTCCGTTCCCGCCGAGCACCGCGATCTTCTTGGGCTGAACCGGTTTCGCCTCGGCCAGTGGCGGGTGCTCCATATCGGCTTTGGAAATGATGGCCGCGTCCAGGCTGATGGGCCAGGGGATCCGCAACTCGGGGTCGGCCAGGTTGACGTAACTGTACTCCGCCCGGGCTGCTTCGGTCCAATGCTCGGTGACCAGGTAGGAATACACGGTATTCCCGGCCAGGGTCTGGAAGGCGTTGGCCACCCCGCGCGGAACGAAGACCGCTTGGCCTTCGCTTACATGCGTGGTGAACAGCCTCCCGAAGCCCTTCCCTGGGCGCAGGTCTACCCAGGCACCGAAGATCTCCCCCGAAAGCACCGAAATGTATTTGTCCCATGGCTCGGCATGCAATCCGCGGGTGGTCCCGCGCTGGGCGTTGAAGGAGACGTTGTTCTGCACCGGCCGGAAGCCCGGCAACCCGGCTGCCACCATTTTCTCCCGTTGCCAGTTCTCCTTGAACCAGCCGCGCTCATCGTGGTGCACCGGCAAGCGCACCACCTTGAGCCCGGGGATCGGGGTTTGAGCGACCTGCAGTGCCGCTGTGCCGCCCATCAGCTGGCAACCTTCAGCACGCCGGCCTGCTGCTGGTAGCGCTGTTCGGTCTTCGCCTTGGCCGCCTCCCACCAGGAGCGGTGCTGCCGGTACCAGTCAATGGTTTGCTCCAGGCCGCGTTCCAGATTGGTATTCTGCGGTTCCCACCCAAGCTCGGTGCGCAGAACAGTCGAATCAATGGCATAGCGCAGGTCATGGCCGGTACGGTCGGGCACGCAGTCGAAGCCATCAGCCTTTTTGCCCATGAGCCCCAGGATCAGCCCCAGCACTTCCCGGTTGCTCTTCTCCCCGTCTGCGCCGATCAGATAGGTGCGGCCGGGCTCTCCTGCTTCGAGGATGAGCTGCACCGCGGAGGAATGGTCGCTGGCGTGGATCCAATCGCGCACATTGGCGCCATTGCCGTAGAGCTTGGGCCGAAGCCCGCCGAGGATATTGGTGATCTGCCGCGGGATGAACTTCTCCACATGCTGGTACGGACCGTAGTTGTTCGAGCAGTTGGACAGCGTCGCCTCGATCCCGAAGGAGCGTACCCAGGCCTTGACCAGCAGGTCGCTGGAGGCCTTGGTCGCCGAATACGGACTGGACGGCTTGTACGGCGTGGATTCGGTGAAGCGCTGCGGATCATCCAGCTCCAAATCCCCGTAGACCTCGTCGGTGGAGATGTGGTGCAGGCGCACGCCATGGTTGCGTACCGCTTCCAGGAGTTCAAAAGTCCCCAAGACATTTGAATTCAAGAAACTGCGGGCATCATGCAAGGAATTGTCGTTGTGCGTCTCGGCCGCGAAGTGGACCACGGCGTCATGCTGCGGCACCAGTTCGTTGACCAGGACGTAGTCGCAGATGTCGCCCACAACGAGGTTGAAGCGATTGCTGTCAACCCCTTCCAGCGACTGCCGGTTTGCCGCGTAGGTCATCTTGTCCAGTACGGTGATTTCACTGTCGGAGTGCGCGATCATGTGGTGCACGAAGTTCGCCCCAATGAATCCTGCTCCCCCAGTTACAAGGATTCTTTTCATCTCACTAATGTAGCCAGAGGGCTACGCAGCGGGGCAGCATCCTAGCAATTCTCGAGTATGACTACTCTGACGCGACTACTTCACGTTTCATTAGGCTCGATAGCCATGAGGGGAATAATTCTAGCTGGGGGCACCGGGTCGCGTTTGCACCCAATCACGCGGGGAATATCCAAGCAGTTGGTGCCTGTTTACGATAAGCCGATGATCTACTACCCGCTGTCAACGCTGATGCTCGCCGGGATCCGTCAGATCCTGGTCATCACCACACCACAAGATGAACCGCAGTTCCGCAATCTGCTGGGCGACGGTTCGCAGTTCGGCATCGAGCTCACCTACACGGTCCAGCCCAAGCCCGAGGGCCTGGCCCAGGCATTCGTGCTTGGGGCCGAGCACATAGGCGACGAGTCAGTTGCCCTGGTGCTAGGCGATAACATCTTTCATGGTCCGGGATTCGGCACGCAGCTTGGCAGGTACTCGGATCAACCCGGGGCGACTATTTTCGGCTACTGGGTCAAGGATCCCAGCGCTTACGGAGTGGTCGAGTTCGACGAGTCAGGATGTGCCATCTCGCTGGAAGAAAAGCCGCTTGAACCCAAGAGCCATTTCGCCGTTCCCGGATTGTATTTCTATGACAATTCCGTGGTCGAGAAGGCCCAGGAGCTGCAGCCTTCGGCCCGCGGAGAATTGGAAATCACCGACATCAACCGGCTATACCTCAATGAGGGCCGGCTGAATGTCACCGTGCTTGCGCGCGGGACCGCATGGCTGGACACCGGGACCTTCGATTCGCTGAACGATGCGTCGAACTTCGTGAGAACAGTGGAATCACGCCAAGGCCTGAAAATCGGATCGCCTGAAGAGGTGGCATGGCGCCAAGGTTTCATTGACGAGCAGCAGTTGCGCCGCTTGGGGCTCGACCTTGGCAAGAGCGGCTACGGCGATTATTTGCTGCAACTTGCTGACCAGAACTTCGTTGATCCTTACCATCCAGATCTGGATTCTGCAGCCTCTGTACTTCCCTGACCGCAGGGAGAAGTTTACTGCCGGGCGCAGGTTCGTCCGGCAGAAGCCCACGCCGTGCGGGGCAGTTCGCAGTGCTTGGTACAGCCCCGCCGAGGCCAGGTTGCCCTGCTAGCTTGCGCGCAGCGAGAAGAACAGGAAGCTCAAGAACGCGTCGCGTTCACGCAAGGCTTCCGGAATCACGCCTTCCGGCGCATCCTTCACATACGGAGGCTCCCAGACGCGCTCTACAGTAAACCCGGCGGAGATCAGCGCCGTCATGATTTCGTGCAAAGGCCGATGCCAGTAGGTCAGTTCGGCAGGTTTCCCGTTGAAGGTCACTTCATCGGTGTACTGGGTGAGCTGGAAGTAGTCCTTGCCGCGGTGGTTGAACGGATACAGAATCGGGTGGTTCACCGACATGATGAGCCGCCCGCCAGGCTTGAGCACGCGGCGGACTTCTTCCAGCGCGTAGCTCCAGTCCGGCAAGTAGTGGAAAACCAGAGACGCAATGGCATCGTCAAAACTGCTATCGCCATACGGGAGCTTCTCCCCCAAGGTGGCCACTTGAAGGTCAGCATCCTCGCCCAGGCGCTGGCGTGCCAGGTCCACCATCCCCCGGCTGGTGTCGAAGCCCGAGACGGTGGCTCCGCGAATGATCAGTTGTTCGGCAAGCGGACCAGCGCCACAGCCGATATCCAGGATTTTCCGCCCTGCGACGTCTCCCGCCAGTTCCAGGGTGGCTGGGCGCTCGTAGTAGGCGTTCAGCATGCTGAATTCGTTTTCATCAGCGTAGTCCCTGGCGAAATCGTCGTAGTTGCTTTCCTGCAGCACGGGCGCACTCCCTTGATAGTTTCAAGCGAGTCTAGCAAGTAGTTCGCCTATCGGTTGGGAAAACACGACTCTCAACGCGCCTCAAGCCGAGCATTTCAGGTTTGATACTTTTATTTGTCCCTAGATTCTTCGGGAGCGTTGCATCTTCCTGTATACGTCACTGCTCGCCTACTCTCCAGCAGCACATTGACGGGCGTCCACTGTCATCTGCCCAATGATCCGTGGGGGCACCGCGTTACAAGGGAATAGCATGCGAAGTTTCCGGCCTATGCTCTCGAAGCGGCGAGATTCCCTATCGACAGGCTATTCATGGGGCGCCAGGACAACGGCATTCAGCCGTGCTCATGCTGTCCATTCAACCAATCGAAATTCCGCAATACCGCCTGCCTCGGCTCTAAGCCCCCCGGGGACTATGAACTCCCAATGTGCCATGCGCCACGCTACGATGAGATTGACTGGTACGCATACGCTTCCAAGAAACCAAGAATTAGGAAATAACGGAATTTGGACGATTCAAGTGGCTTCCACTTTTCAGAAATTTCTGACAATGCGTTCGACACAGTCGACACGACGTCATGGGAGAAAATCTCCACCGAACCTGCAGGTGCTGAGATCAAGCATGTGTTGGCTGACCCCAGAGATTCGGGCAAACGCTGGTTCTTCAAGAACAACACAGTAGACGAACGCATGCGCTATGGAGAAGATTTCGCCGAACTGCTGTCCAGTCACCTAGCCCCACTTCTGGGCATATCCGGTGCAACGGTCTACCTCGCAGTTCACGATGGCGTGGAAGGGATAATTTCCTTGGATGTGAAGCCCCTCGGGCTGGATCTTGTCCACGGTGCAGTTTGGCTTCCGTCTCGCGGGATCACGGATTTCATACAAGGATCAAAGATTCGGCAGGGGCACTCACTCACTAATATCAAGAATTCCTTGGATGGAGTTCTCCCTCCTCCAGGAGGAGAATATTCATCCGGAATGACGGCCTTCGATGCTTTCGCCGGGATCTGCATCTTTGATGCTTGGATAGCGAACCAAGACAGGCACGAAGATAATTGGGCCATCCTCCACCCATTAGTCAAGCGAACCGACCTCCACCAACGCCTTAGCCCCATCTACGACAACGCCAGTAGCCTCGGGTTCAACCTGAGCGAAGAGCGGTTACTTAGAATGACTGAAGACACTAGTAGCCAGGAAATCGAAGCCTGGGCCGCCAAGGCTAAGGCTAAACGTCTTGAACGCGTTGGACCCGATAACCGCCAACTAGGGTTATCTGAAGCTGCCGGTATGGCTTTCTCAATGTGCACATCCGCTGGAAAGGAGCACTGGTCGAAACGTTTGAAGGAGTTGGACCTAGATCAAGTACGAGGAATTCCTCACCAAATCCCCCAAATGTCGGTGCCACGGCGTAGATTTATAGACAAGCTACTCACCGTGAACTTAGAAAGGATTCGAGATGTCTGTATTGACCCCTCCTAGACTTTTGTCGTCCGATGTCCTTGGTTCACATGAAATCAGCGTCCTTGCGGTCACTTGGCAACATCCTTTTACCCTCCAGATCAGCGTGATCGGGTTATTGTCTAGAAGCCTCGCTGGCATCTACCGTTTTACCTATGTACGCAACGTCCTGACAATCGAAGACTTTCAGCCATTGGTCGGATTCCCCGACCTCGATCGAGGCTATGAAGCCGACTCACTCTTCCCGCTGTTCGCACAACGGGTAATGGATCCTCGCCGCCCTGATTACACCAGATTCATTTCGTCCTTGGGCCTTTCAGACAGCCCATCTCCTTGGGAACAGATCTCGCATTCTGGCGGACGCAGAGCAGGCGATACGTTGCAGTTGCTCCCCGTCCCAGTACCTTGCGAGGGCCAACTCAATGCTTGGGAAGTTTCTTTTCTCGTGCACGGCATGCGTCATATCGCAGGCAAATCCCGAATTCTGAATCATCAAGAAGTTTCGATCAGCCGCGACCAGCAGGAACGCGCGCTTGCTTCCTTGAGCTCGGGGTCGGGCCTGTCGCTGGTACGAGAACCATCGAACCCGGAAAATGAAAATGCCGTCGTAGTTACGGCTGAAGATTACACACCGTTGGGTTACGTGCCAGATCTTTTCACCCTGGATCTCGCTGCACTGGAACTGAATGGCATTTCGTGTACGGCTGAGGTAGTCAATGGTCCCGATGCACCATGGCATATGCGTCTCGTTGCCAAACTGCGTTGCACCGTACCACCTGCCTTCGAGTTCTTCACCGATGAAGCCTGGCAGCCAATGTCTAATAGCTAAATATGTCATTGAGCATTAGTTGATCCAACTTCGCACGTGTAGGCAAAAAAGCGCAACATTCAAGATAAAGGTCTAGCTTCTGCTTTGATGCTAGACCTTTTTCTAGCATTCTCACTAGCGGAATAAGATACTCTACGTCACTTGCCGCATACGCCAATTGTTCGTGAGTTAAATTCCTGTCCAGCCAGTTGCTAGTGCGCACGGCACCTTTGTCTAGCTGTACATCAAGAACGCGCATCAACAGAGACTGCAGTGAGTGCTCAACCTCTTCACCTGCCCAAAGAATCTTTGAAGCAATTTTTGTGCACACGCAATTCCGCGCATCGGCTCCCCACGTTGCCATCATAAAGGCCAAATCGAAAGGAGCGTGGTGAAATACCTTCCGATTCCTGTCGGATTCGAGCAACATGCAAACACGGAGGGCAGTCATATCACTTCGAACCTTGACCAGATGAGTGCCTGACTGTTCGCCGTAGAACTGCACCAATCCCAAATGATCCGTTTTCCAATTAAGCCCTGAAGTCTCAGTGTCGCACGCGATTAATGGCTCCGTCCGCAGCGCCTCGTACGCCTGCTCCGAAAGATCGCCATCATGAATTTGGAACATACCCTTGAGTCTATGTCCATGTAGCGTTGTTCGTAAAAAGAAACGTCAGCAGGACCCGAATATTTTGAATTCGAGTCCTGCTGACGTTAAACGTTCAGCGTACTAGTAGAAACCTTAGCGGGCTACCGAACCATCTACGTAGTCATCCGAGGATGCATCGGAGATCCAGGAGAACAGCGAGCGCAGTTCGCGGCCGGTGGTCTCGATTGGGTGCGCTTCACCCTTGGCGCGCAGTTCCTTGAACTCCGGAGCGCCGGCCTTCTGGTCTTCCATGAAGCGGTTAGCGAATGCACCGGACTGGATATCAGCCAGCACAGCCTTCATGTTTTCCTTCACCTCTGGGGTGATCACGCGTGGGCCGGAGACGTAGTCGCCGTACTCAGCGGTGTCGGAGATCGACCAGCGCTGCTTGGCGATGCCGCCTTCCCACATCAGGTCAACGATCAGCTTCAGCTCGTGCAGAACCTCGAAGTAAGCGATTTCCGGCTTGTAGCCAGCTTCGGTCAGAACCTCGAAGCCGTACTGGACCAGCTGGGAGGTGCCGCCGCACAGCACAGCCTGCTCGCCGAACAGGTCGGTTTCGGTCTCTTCGGTGAAGGTGGTCTCGATAACGCCGGCACGGGTGCCGCCGATGCCCGCTGCGTAGGACAGTGCCAGTTCCTTGGCGCCGCCGGTGAAGTTCTGCTCCACAGCGATCAGGTCAGGGATGCCACGGCCGGCTTCGAATTCGCGGCGTACGGTGTGGCCTGGTGCCTTAGGAGCAACCAGTGCAACGTCAACGTTGGCTGGTGGCTGGATGAAGCCGAAGCGGATGTTGAAGCCGTGGCCGAAGAACAGCGCGTTGCCCTCTTCGAGGTGCGCGGCGATCGACTCGGTGTAGACCTGGGACTGGACCTGGTCCGGGGTCAGGATCATGATGACGTCTGCCCAAGCTGCGGCTTCGGCAACCGAAGCGACCTTCAGGCCTTCGGCTTCGGCCTTGGCGCGGGACTTGGAGCCCTCGGCCAGGCCAACAGTCACCTCGACACCCGAGTCGCGCAGGCTCAGTGCGTGGGCGTGGCCCTGGGAGCCGTAGCCGATGATGGCTACCTTCTTGCCCTGGATGATCGAGAGGTCTGCGTCGTCTTCGTAATACAGATCAGCCACTGTAATTCTCCTTATTTGTGCTTCTGATAAAGAAGTCTTGTGCTTAGGCACTTTTGCTTTCTTCTAAGCTAGGTGCCAAGTATCTAGATTTTGTAGTTCGTGTCTCTTGAAGTCGTTTTGCGCTCAGGCGGAAAGCGTCTTCAAGGCACGGTCGCTCATTGACTTTGATCCGCGTCCCACGGCCAGCGTTCCGGCCTGGACGATCTCGCGGATGCCGAATGGCTCAAGTACTGCCAGCAGTGCATCGATCTTCGCTGCATTACCGGTGGCCTCAACGACCAGCGAGTCGGTGGATACGTCGATCACCGAAGCGCGGAACAGCTCCGCGGCCTGGGTGACTTGCAGGCGGGTAGCCGCATCGGCGCGCACCTTGATCATGATGTGGTCGCGCTGTACCGAGGTTTCCGGCAGCAGTTCCACGATCTTGATGACGTTGACCAGCTTGTTCAGCTGCTTGGTGACCTGCTCCAGGGAATCCCCTTCAGCGTCCACCACCACGGTCATGCGGCTGATGCCGGCAATTTCCGTGGGGCCTACGGCCAGCGAATGAATGTTGAAGGCACGGCGGGCGAAGAGGCTGGCGACGCGGGTCAGCACGCCGGGAACGTCTTCAACCAGTACCGAAAGCGTATGCTTTGCCATGTTCTAGTCCTCCTCTTCCCATTCAGGGGTCATGCCGCGGGCAATCTGAATCTGGTCGTTGCTGACTCCCGATGGGACCATTGGCCACACCATGGAATCGGCCGAGACCACGAAGTCGATGACTACCGGACGGTCATTGATTTCCAATGCCTTCTGGATGGTCGCATCGATATCCTCATCGCGTTCGCAGCGCAGGCCCACGCAGCCGTAGGCATCCGCCAGCTTCACGAAGTCCGGAATCCGGGCGGTTCCGTGGCCGGTGTTCAAATCGGTGTTGGAGTAGCGGCCATCGTAGAACAGGGTCTGCCACTGGCGGACCATGCCCAGCGAAGAGTTGTTGATGATGGCAACCTTGATGGGGATCCGGTTGATGACGCAGGTGGCCAGCTCCTGGTTGGTCATCTGGAAGCAGCCGTCGCCGTCAATGGCCCAGACCACGCGGTCCGGCTGCGCTACCTTGGCGCCCATCGCGGCAGGAACCGAGTAGCCCATGGTGCCCAGGCCTGCGGAGTTCAGCCACGAGCGCGGGCGCTCGTACTTGACGAACTGCGCGGCCCACATCTGGTGCTGGCCCACGCCTGCCACGTACACGCCTTCCGGACCGGTCAGTTCGCCGATGCGCCCGATGACGTTCTGCGGAGCCGAGAGGCCATCGTGGGTTTCGGTGTAGCCGATCGGGTAGGTTTCGCGCAGGCGGTTGAGCAGTCCCCACCAGCCGGTCAGATCCTGCTGGGCTTCGTTCTCGAAGCGTGCGGCGCATGCTTCGTGCAGCTGCGGGATGATTTCATCCAGCGAGCCCACGATAGGCACATCGGCCACGCGGTTCTTGGAGATTTCCGCAGGATCGATATCGGCGTGGATCACCTTCGCGTTCGGCGCGAAAGTGGAGAGCACGCCGGTGACGCGGTCATCGAAGCGCGCCCCGAGGGTAATCAGCAAATCCGACTGCTGCAGTGCGGTCACCGCGGAAACGGCACCGTGCATGCCTGGCATGCCTACGTGCTGTTCATGCGAGTCCGGGAATGCACCGCGTGCGGTCAGGGTGGTGACCACCGGAGCGTTGATGAATTCCGCGAATTCCTTCAGCTGCTCATGTGCGTTGGCCTTAATCACGCCACCGCCGACATACAGCACCGGGCGGGTTGCCGAAGCGATGAGCTTGGCGGCTTCGCGCAGCTGCTTGTTGTGTCCGCGGGTGACCACGCGGTAGCCAGGCAGGTCGACCTTTGGCGGCCATGAGAAGGTCATGTCGCTCTGCTGGGCGTCCTTGGTGATATCCACCAGCACCGGACCGGGACGGCCGGTCTGTGCCAGGTAGAAAGCGCTGGCCAGCGTGCGCGGAATATCCTCCGCGTTGGTGACCAAGAAAGCGTGCTTGGTAATCGGCATCGTGATGCCGACAATGTCTGCTTCCTGGAATGCGTCAGAGCCAATGAAAGCGCTATTGACCTGACCGGTGATTGCCACCATTGGTACCGAGTCCATATTGGCATCGGCCAGTGCGGTGACGAGGTTGGTTGCGCCTGGACCGGAAGTGGCGATGCAAACGCCCACTTCCCCGCTCACCATGGCGTAACCCTGTGCGGCATGGCCGGCACCCTGTTCGTGGCGGACCAAGATGTGGTTAATCTTGGTCGAATCCATCAGTGGATCATAGGTGGGAAGGATGGCCCCACCTGGTAATCCGAAGACGTCTTTGACGCCCAGTTCTTCCAGCGAGCGGACGATGGCTTGTGAGCCCGTCATCTGTGTGGGAGCAACGATATTATTCGGACCCTGTACCGGGTTCGAAGCCTCCACGACGGAAGAGACAGCGGCGGCGGCATCCTTGGTTCGATTGATTGACTTCGCAACCGACGCCGGATTGGCGGGTGTTGAGTTGCTCATCGGGATCCTTTCCATTTCTATCTCTTCGTTTACGCATAAAAAACGCCCCGCGGCCGTCACTACTGACGAAAGGGGGCTTGCGCGTTACCGACGTACTGTCCGTGGTGTTGGACAGCGTCTCAGGCTCCGCGCCTGATAACTAGTAGTACATCGGTGTTTATTTGCATGCCTCTAGTTTTCTCCACCTCACGGCAAAGAGCAACTAGACACCCTGTTTATCTCATTATATGAGATGGATGTCCAAACCTTGGACGCGACACCGCGATCAAACCTTGGCGATTTCGCTTCTTGGGCACCAAAAGCGCCTGTCGAAACGGGGTTAGCTGGAGACAAGCACCAGCTGCCGGGGATGCGGAACACTCAAGCCGCACACCCCTGCTTCAAGAAAGCCGCCTGCCTTGCAGATGGTTTCGCTTGCAGCATTGATCCAAGAGAGGCATGAATTCCGTCGGTGACCACACGGGCGCATGGCTTGACGACTCAATTAGCATCTTGGCTCATAAATTCCATTCTAGAAGTCAATATGACCAATCAGATAACCCATGACGTGTCGATGACACATTTCGATAAATGTTGCGACTGATCAAATTGTCCAAAGTTATCGGTAGAGTATGGGTTATGGACAAGCGCCCAGACGAAAATCCAACCCAGCAGGTAAAGGCCCGCCTCCATGAGGCCTTCGACTCGCAGATCCCCAACTTCGCCAGCTACAATCTCGTGGCGGGCACCGGCATCGCCGGCTCCGGAGGGCTCAAGGTCATCGGATATCGACGCCAACCAGCGGAACTGATTATTGCGCCTGTCAATGCAAGCAGCTTGGAAGCATCCGAGGATGCGATCAACATCAACAATACGAACGTGAACCAGCTGGCCGAGCTCAGCGATGGCGGCTACGAAGTGGCGATCTCTTCGGGCCGGGTGTTCCGCTTCAGCATTCCCGAAGCACCGAGCATCGACTTGCATGTAGATGATGCAGTCAGCATTGGTGCCACGATTGACCAGAAATCAGATGCAGAGGACTTCGCTGATTTCATGGATCACTTCATGAACACCATCGAAGGAACTGAGAACTTCGTATAACCAGCAAGAGAATTCCGAATAGCAGAGGCCATCTCGCCTACTAGATGATTAATTCCTAATGATGGCCCCGCGGAATCAGTGGTCATACGAGACCAGCGAACGCTTGCGCGGGGCGTCAATCTTCCAGTTATGCCAGATCCCGGCCGCCATGGCCAACAGCTTGCACGCCACCCGGGCCACCATCCCCTCCA
>NZ_JBOGEG010000010.1:0-106519 GCF_050701915.1 Glutamicibacter sp.
ACCGTAGGCTCTTGAGTCGGCTCAGCCGTAGGCTCCACCGTTGGTTCAGCGGTTGGTTCCGGAGTCGGCTCGACCGTAGGCTCTTGAGTCGGCTCAGCCGTAGGCTCCACCGTTGGTTCAGGGGTTGGTTCTGGAGTCGGCTCAGCCGTAGGCTCCACCGTTGGTTCAGCGGTTGGTTCTTGAGTCGGCTCGACCGTAGGCTCTTGAGTCGGCTCAGCCGTAGGCTCCACCGTTGGTTCAGGGGTTGGTTCTGGAGTCGGCTCGACCGTAGGCTCCACCGTTGGTTCAGCGGTTGGTTCTTGAGTCGGCTCGACCGTAGGCTCTTGAGTCGGCTCAGCCGTAGGCTCCACCGTAGGTTCAGGGGTTGGTTCTGGAGTCGGCTCGACCGTAGGCTCCACCGTTGGTTCAGCGGTTGGTTCCGGAGTCGGCTCGACCGTAGGCTCCACCGTAGGTTCAGCGGTTGGTTCCGGAGTCGGCTCGACCGTAGGCTCCACCGTAGGTTCAGGGGTTGGTTCCGGAGTCGGCTCGACCGTAGGCTCCACCGTAGGTTCAGGGGTTGGCTCCACCGTAGGTTCCGAGGTTAGTTCTGGAGTCGGCTCCACCGTAGGTTCCGAGGTTAGTTCTGGAGTCGGCTCAAAAGTTGATTCAGAGGTCGCTTCAGGCGATGGCAAAGTCGCTGGCACACGTGTCAGCGGGGAAAATGGCTTCGTGGATGGCGACTCCACTTGGTTTGTGAATTCTAGTTTGTCCTTGCCATCAGGAACAGGCTGTCCCGTCATATCCCGCAAGAACACGGCACGGCTCATTACGGCGGATGGCGTGCCCCCATCCATCGGGGCTTCGACTCCTTGCACTTGCGACTGGGTCTGGGCCGCGCTGTCCGGTATTGCCCATTCCCTTTCATCCTGCACGATCAGTTTAGGTATCAGACCGATAGCGGACGCTGTTACGGCGACACTTACCAAGCCAACGCCTAAAGTGACGGCTAGGCTGCTGCCTCCTGCAAGACTCAATCCGGCACCCGATGCAACAGCGGTTGCTGTCCCGGCAGTAGCTCCACCAGCTGCCGTCGCTGTGGCAGCTGAAACTCCCATCCCTGCAATACCTCCCGAGGCAGGAATCCCCAGCGCAGTAATCCCTCCAACAACCAGAGGAAGGACGTAAGCACGCAAAGTTGCACCGATTTCGTCCAGTTCCCCGAACACTACTGCGCAATTCGGGCACGATTTCAAATGGGCTTTGACACTACGCTCATTCCGGTTCCCAAGCGTCCCGCGGATAAAGGCGGGCAGATGTTCGCGAATGTCGGCGCAACTCGCGGGCACCCCGGACTGGCCATTCAAATGCGCGGCCAAGTACGCTTCGCGCAATCCCTCTCGCGCGCGTACCGCTAATGCGGAAACCGCATTGGGCGTCATTCCTAGAATTGGCGCAACGTCTCTCGGCGGCAGTTCTTCTACTTCGGTGAGCCACAGCACCGTCTTCCAGCGCTCAGTCAAGGCCTTGAACGCGACGATAGCAAAGGTGGATTCATGGCGTTCCATCGCATCGTCCGCGTGCGCATCGCCTGGCAGGAATTCCTGGACGTCTTCGACAGTAATCTGCTTTGAGGCCGACTTGTTCCTGGAAAAAGCTTCGCGCGATACAGCAGTCATTAAATAGGCGCGGAAGAACTCATCGGGTCCTGCTCCACGCTCGATGATGCGAAAGACCCGCAGGAAAGCTTCGGAGACGACATCCTCGGCATCGGAGGGAGAGTTCGTATGCCTAAACGCTACGTTCAGCGCCACTTGCCTGTGCCGTCGATACAGGTGGTCCTGGGCTTCGCGGCTTCCGTTCCTAACGCCCCGAATTAAATCTGCATCGCTGACTTCAGCAAAGCGTGCCCCAGAATCTATTGTCATTACGTCCCCATAACGTTTCGCGCGACAAGGCCGGCACCCGCCGCCGATCACCCCAAGGATTCCCCAACCCCTGAAGCCGGCAAACGGCAACCAATTCCCCATCGACGATGCCGCCCGAATTTGGGCGGCATTTTCATCCTTTAGAACCTATCAGGATTTTTCCAATATATCTATAAAATGGACTTGAAAATCCTGAAAGGTGGGCGAGTTCCATCCCCCAAGCTTGCAACTCACCCACCCGTCAGCACCTTCCCCATAAGACAACTGGACGACTCGAATCCCCATAATTCCTTGCTGCCCAGTTCAGCGCGTACACCTCTTAGATACGCGAGAACGGGAATCATGACGCAAGAAACCGGATTAATTTGGAAATTTTTTCTTCGGGCTGGAATTCGCATAGATTCCGCGGCTACCCCGCATCCTGGCGCGCGTCAGGAAGCTGGCTCCAGGCACCTTCCAAAACGGACCAGATGCTGTCGTCCATCAATGAAGTGGGGGTAATGGAGACATGCAGCAATGAATGGTCCTCGGCATTCCGCAGTTCCTTGCTCACGGAACTGCTGCCCATGGCGCCTTCGCCTTCCCAAAGCCCGATTTCCAAGGAATACTTTTCAGGTTCCTGCTTGATGTACCGCTGCACCAATTCGTTTGTCGAAAACCGATTGGACGATGCAATGCCCCGGAAATTCCAGATGTTCAGGCGGTCGACCACCTGCAGAAGCTGCCCGTAGTCTTGGCCGGAATCAGGGCGCCCCCTTGGATCCTCGTTGGCAGGTGAGCGCACATCCATGGTGAGCACCGGACCGGTTTCGTCCAAGCTGTCAGCCACTTTCTTCATGATGGAGGTGACCGTCTTTGACCGCCATAGATAGATTTGCTCTGACGTCGAATCAATCGTTCCGTCAGCCGACCTTGGCCAATCAGAGCGCTCGCTGAACTTCTCGAAATTCTTCAAGTCATCATCGCCGAACGTGTAGCTGGGGAACATCAGCTCGGTGACGTTGATGCCATCGGGTGCATAGCGCCGAACCGCTTCGCTGACCAGCTCGACAAGCCTTGTTTCAAGTCCGCCCTCTTTCCACGCCGAAATACTTGCCCAGTTCTTGGATGGATGTCCCTCGGTGTTGATTCCTGATAGCGATGGCTGGCGTTCCAACTCTCTGCCCAACAGGGTATCGATATTCAAGTAGATTGCTCGACGTTTGCCCTGCGCATCGCAGCGGAAGGCACTAATCGCTTCGGCAACGTAGTCCCGACCAGTTTGCGCGACTTCGCTTGATTCGACATCACGTTGGGCTGGCCAGGGGAAAGCCACCCAGTCGAGACGTCCAATGGAGAGCGATACTCCCGTCGCGTTGACCGAATCCAAACGGCGGGCAATTTCCGGGATGCGGGCAGGATCTTCGGCGGTGATATCTTCAAAACCGACGTTCACCACTCTGGAGAATTGGGGATGTTGGGAGCCTGTTTTGGAGAGGTGCATACTGAAGTCGTCTCCAGGGGAACTGGCGCCGTCTGCGCGAGGGGAATCTTGGCAGGCACGCTGCGGGGGCAACGGCGCGACCACCTTGGGGTCCGGCGTCGGGGCCGGTTGATGCGCTGTAGAAGTCTGGAATCCGGTCATGTAGTAGGTGGCCAGCGAAAAAATGATCGCCAACCCCGCAATGGCTGCCACTGCCAGTTTCCGGCGTTGATGTTGGTTCTTTGCCGTGCTCATGATCCGCTTCCGAGAATGGCAGAGAACTCACCGCTGGAAATGACACCGGTTCTTTGCAGCTTGTTCCATTTGGCTGGCCTCCCGCGGATTTCAAACGCGACCGCTGCGAGCATGGTGAGCCCCATCCCCGTGGCGTAGAACGGCCATAGCGGAAGGGTCCATAGGTTCGCCAGATCCCTCCAAGCTGTGTTCAGCGCGATGCCAAGAACCACCGAAGCCAGGGTGACTCCGATGCCAATCCAACCGATGACCATCGCGGTGCGTCCAATTAAGGTTGCTTCTTCGCCGCCGCCGAAGGTAATTAACCCGGCAGGGATGAAATAGAGCAACCCCGCAAGCACCAGGATCTGGGCCAGGGGCACCACCACCATCGTGAGGAAATTGAACAGCAGGAATACGCCGAAGGGCCCGAACCGGAGGTTGCCGTGCATCCGCCAATGTATCTTGATCGATTGCAGCAGGCCCCGTGCCCAGCGGACACGTTGCTTCCACAACGCCTGCAGCGTAGAAGGCGACTCCGCCAGGACAATCGCGCGTGGTTCAAAAGCCACACGATATCCGGCACCGTAGAAGCGCCAGGTCAATTCCAAGTCCTCTCCAACCGTATCGGTGCGGAACCCGCCAAGCTCCCTGACCAGATCGGCACGGAATGCGCCTATGTTCCCGGAAACTACTGGCAAGCAATGAATCAAGGACAGCGCCCGCCGCACAACACCCGTTCCCAGATGCGAAAGGACCGAAAGCATCTTGGTCAGCACCCTGTCCAGGTTTACAGGCCGGTCATCACCGCAGACCGCGCCGACTTTCCCATCACGGAATCCAGTGAGCAACCACGGAATAGTCACCGGCGAAAAAATTCCGTCGGCATCGACAAAAACCAGGATCTCTCCAGTAGCGACGGCTATCCCGCGATTAAGTGCCGCGCCTTTGCCGGCGTTCTCCTGGCTGATGGCCCGCACCAGGCGATGTTCCTGCGCCAGCTCATGCATCAGCCGTGCGGTGCCATCGGTGGATCCGTCATCGACAATCACCACTTCAGCGAGGTTTCCCTTGCTGCGCACAATTGATTCAACGCAGGCGCGCAACACCACTTCCTCGTTGTAGGCCGGGATGATTACCGATACCTTGTAGTCCGGGGTCAGCCCGAAATGCCTCGACGCCCGGGTTTGGCGGCGGGGACGAATGACCGCGTTTGCCCGGCTGCCAGGCGGTAACGCGGAAAGCTTCCCACTGCGGGTGAAGAGCAGGCCCCTGCGGCATTCAAAAAGCAAGGCCAAGGGGATCAGCAGCAGCTTCAACACACCTACGGAAAGGATGACCGTGGTCAGCGTGTAATAGCCAAGAACAAGTGCCGAGCTCATGCACAGCCAGCTTGCGCCGTGGACGCCACCCCGGCCAAGCGCAATGCAGCATCCAGCAGTTCCGGCGCCGACTGGCTGTTGGCTCCAAAACGGGCATTGACCTCGAGCACCACCGGTTGCCCATCGCCGCCCAGGCGCACGTCCATGTCTACCGGCCCGACCAGTTCGAGCGACTGCACCGCACTCCTGACGATCCACGCCACATGCGCGGCGATTGGATCGTCCAACTCGCAGCGGCGCACCGATACTGCGTTGCCCACAAGCCCTTCGCGCAGTTCGGTCTTCTCCACCACCACGCAGGCCTCGATGTCCCCGGTATCAGGGTTCCTGAAGATCATCGGCGCGAATTCGCGTCCGGGGGCAAAGCGCTGCACCACATCCCGCGTGCCAGCCGATACGCGGCCCGCCCCGAGATCCCCTGCCGTAACCAGGCGGACACCTCGCCCTCCGCGCGATACGCGTGGCTTGATGATGATCTGCTCTTCCGGGCTGAACTGTGCCAAGGCTTCGCTGTTGCCGGCGTTGATCCGGGCAAAGTCTGGGACGGGCACATTGTCCCCTCGCAAAGTCAGCATCGTGTAGTACTTGTCATCGCTGATCAGCACGGATTCTTCTGAGGAAATCAGCAATCGGGCTCCGGCCAATTCCAGCAGTTCTCGGATGCGCGCTGCCGAAAGGACCGGGAGTTCTTCGCTGACGGTCGGGATAACCAGTTCAACTGAATGCTCGAGAACAATCTCTTGAAGCCGAGTGGGGTACTGCTGGTCGCTGGCTGCGGGAACCTGGTGGAAGGCGTCGAGCAGCGGATCAATAGTTGGCACCATGTCAGCGCCGATGACGCTGTGTCCTCGCGCATGCAGCTGGCGGGCAAGCGAGCTTCCTGCTGGGCCGCCGACCCCGGTGACTAGGATCTTCATTAGAAATCCCCCACTGTAGTTGATACGAGGCGCATTACTTCGAATCCTTCGGCCCGCTGCTGCTTGACCTGATTGCCACGGAAATTAGCCATGGACTCGGTCCGCGCACGGGTCATATAGGGTTTGTTCCGCTGATCTGCATGGAGTTTGATGGCTTCGACTTTGACGTTGGTGTAGTTCTCGACGTCAACGAAGAAGCTTGGAGAGAAATCGTTGCCCACAGAGGGGCTCTCGAAGCAGAGTATGGAGGGCAGTCGCCTCCCGGCGCGCATTACTGCACGGTGCACCGCCTCGTGGTCTTGGTGGATATCAGTAGCTGAATGAGTCAGCACGACATCCGGTTCGAAAGCAGCGATTTCCTCCTCGATCGCTGCAACCATCAGGTTGGAATTCTCCGACAGCCGCGTATCGCAAAAGGACCGCACCGTATGGGACTGGGCGCCCAGATAACCAGCTCCGCGTCGGGCTTCTTGAATCCTGCGAGGAGCATGTCCGCCGCTTTCGCCCTGCGACATGACGACAATACGCACATCATGGCCGGCATCGACCAGTTTCGCGATGGTTGCACCGCAAGCCAGCTCGACATCATCGGGATGCGCTCCGACAGCCAGGAAGCGTCGCGGACGGGTGTTGTTCTGAGGCCTTCGTTGCAACGCCAACATCGTCAGACAGAAAATCAACAGCGAGATGGCCATCATTATGGCCACTACTGCCCCGATTTCCGACTGCTCTTGGGAAAGAAGATGCAAGCAGGCCGCAGCGATGAGTACCAAGTTGCCAGTAATCCAGGCAATAATGATGGTCTTGTAATGCGTAAAGTCGCGCACCAGCCATCGGCGGCCCCGCCGACTCAATGCGCTGAAGATCGCCGTTATAGAGGCCACAATGCCGAAGATTGCGAGTGTCATACTCATGACGTTCCCTTTCTATGGAGCGTTCAGAAGCGGATCCACTTCGTTTTTGAGGCTCGTCCTGGCGGCAGCGTAGAAAACGAGATTCCCCATGCCGTGCCGGAGTGGTTTGGAGATTTCTTGGGCACGTGTTTTCTTGCCAACGATGAACATCCATTCGATGGATCCATAGAGGTAGAGGGCATTGGGGCCTACTTCGTGACGGCACTTTCGCAGAAATTCTGACAATACGTATCGGCGAGCAAGCAATCCCGGTGATGGCGAGAGCTGCACGTGTCAGCCCAATACTGGTTTCAACGGAGGGCCCTAAATCTTGGCGGCTTTTCGCTGATGGCTCGCCGGGCGGAGAAAAACAAGTGCCTGAAATTCAGGATGACCAGTGATTTGATCGAGACGTCCTGAGATCCACAAATCCCTTGAAGTCGAGGTTCTGATGAGGGCACTGGACGGACAAGGAATCAGCAACACCCCATACGGGCAGACCTGTTGAGTCAAGCTCAGGGCGGTTTGGAGCAACTGTCCGTTTTTGCACATCGTCCGGATACGCAAAACGCCCGACTGGAAAATTATTTCCAGTCGGGCGTATGCGCGAACTTTCGTCAACAGCCTAGATGGTCGATCTTACGACGATCGCTAGAGCCTGCTCGATGAACAGTTCATAGCTTCATTCGATTCATAGGCTTCAGCCATGACGGCGGTTGCTGCGCCGAGACATCAGCACACCGGCAGCTGCCAAGAGGAGTCCAGCAATCAACACGTACATCGCAGTGAACCCGGTGTCTGCAAGCTTGTCATCCTTTTCGGACGACTGCGGAGCTTCGGATGAGTCCTCAGTCGGAGTCGACTTCTGAACGACGTTTTCCTCGGCTTCATCGGATTCACTAGGTTCCGTAGAACCCACAGTCGAGTCAGTAGGCTCAGCCGGATCAGTCGAGTCAGTAGGCTCAGCCGGATCAGTCGAGTCAGTAGGCTCAGCCGGATCAGTCGAGTCAGTAGGCTCAACCGGATCAGTAGGCTCGGTCGGCTCAACCGGATCAGTAGGCTCGGTCGGCTCAACAGTAGGTTCCGTAGGGTCCACAGTCGGCTCAGTCGGGTCAACAGTAGGTTCCGTAGGATCTACAGTCGGCTCGGTCGGATCCACAGTCGGCTCAGTCGGGTCAACAGTAGGTTCCGTAGGATCCACAGTCGGCTCAGTTGGGTCAACAGTAGGTTCCGTAGGATCTACAGTCGGCTCGGTCGGATCCACAGTCGGCTCAGTCGGGTCAACAGTAGGTTCCGTAGGATCCACAGTCGGCTCAGTCGGATCCACAGTCGGCTCGGTCGGCTCAACAGGCTCAGTCGGGTCAACAGTAGGTTCCGTAGGATCCACAGTCGGCTCGGTCGGCTCAACAGGCTCAGTCGGGTCAACAGTAGGTTCCGTAGGATCCACAGTCGGCTCAGTCGGATCCACAGTCGGCTCGGTCGGGTCAACAGTAGGTTCCGTCGGATCCACAGTCGGCTCGGTCGGCTCAACAGGCTCGGTCGGGACTGGCTTGACGACAAATCCGAAGTCCAGGGTTGGATCGCGGTCGCCGTCGTTGGTCAGCCCCTCGGACTTGGCTTCCCAAGTCGAGGAATCGCCTTCGCGATCGGTGCCGTTCTCAACCGTTGGAACATAAGGAGCCAATGGCTCCTTGGAAGCTTCCTGGTCGATAATCACGGTGTACGACTGTCCGTCTTCGAGAACCGGAAGATTCTCGAAGGTGTAGAAGCCGTTTTCGTCGGTGGTGGTCGGTCCTACAGGATCACCGTTAACATCGATCACCGGTTCGCCCTCAGGGCCAACCAGGGTGAGAACGACGTTTTCGATCCCAGGCTCGGCATCGTCCTGGATGCCATCCTTGTTCTCATCAACCCAGACGTAGTCGCCAACAGAAACCTTCGGTTCCTGCTTCAGGACTACACCGGCATCCCACGTCGGGTCGATACCCTCGGTAGCCTTGACTTCCTGATCAGAGTATTCCTTGGTCAGGGCGGTGTTCTGCTCGTCCAGGGTGAACTTGATGGTCAGGCCGGTCTGCGGATCAGCATCCGAGTCGGTGGCATCATCCTCGCCAGCATCCTGCGAAGTGAACTCGTACTTCGCAGCCTGCTCTTCGGTCAGCTCGAACTTCACCTGGTAATCGCCAGCTGGCAATTCATCGAAGATATAGCGGCCGTTGGCATCGGTGGCCGTCTCGCTGACGACCTCGCCATTGCCATCAAGTAGAGTGACCTTGACGCCTTCAAGGACCTCGGCATCACCCTGGACGCCGTCCTTGTTGCCATCAACCCAAACGTAGTCGCCTACGGCAAAGGTCTTGGCCGGCGCCTCTCCCGGGACGTTGTAGAAGACGGCGGCTTCGGACGAGCCGTCCGCGGCAACGGTGACCTCCAGCAGTTCTTCGGAAAGCTCATACCCTACTGGGGCAACGACTTCCTTGACCTTGTAGGTGCCTGGGGCGGGAACCGTCACGTTTTTGATTTCCTCGCCGGAAGCCACGCGCAGGGCACCGTCCATGACAAAGACATCATCGACGACAACCGTGCCTTCAGCGTCCAGGATCTGGAAGCGGGCATTCTCATCCGAGATGACGTTGAGAGTATCTTCTGCATCGACCTTGGAAATAGACAGCGGGTAGCCATCGGTCGGCGTAATCGTTGCCTTCGTGCTGCCGATGATGTTCTCGATTGCCACGTCTGCTTCGAAATCAACGATCTCGACGAGGACGTTCACCGAGGCAGCACCCTGCGAGGCATCAAGTACCGTACCCTGCTTCTGGTACAGCACCACGGTGCCGGACGGAGCATCGGCGCTCGGAGCGTCGTAGCGGGCCTGGACGTTGCCCTTCAGGTCCTGGACATCCATGCTCGCATTGAAGTGGGAATCAACGCTGGAATCCGGGACGAACCCGAGGAATTTCATTCCCGCTGGCAGCACGTCAACGACGTCGAAGATCTTGACACCGGTGTAGTTGCCGTGGGGAATCAGTGCCACGTTGTATACGTACTTCGGCTGGACCAGTTTCCCGTCCGGATCGACTTCAGCGCGAAGATTCTGGGTCCAGTCCTGGTTCGGGCTGTCGCGCACGCTCTTGCGGATCTCCGCTTCGTCGCCGTACGAGGTAGCTTCGCTCAAAGCCTCGGACCAGTACAACGCCTTGCCGTCTTCGCCGAAGAGGGTGGCCTTGTTCTTGATCTGCAAGGTCTGCTTTCCAGCGAATTCCTTGGTGTTCAGCGTCAGATCAAGGGAGAACTGCTTGTCGATACCCCACTCGGCGACCTTGGCGGCGCCGGCTTCGCTCAGCTTGATGACCAGCTGCTGCTGGTCATTGAGCGAGACAGTGAAATCTTCGGGCGCCATGGTGCGCCACCATTCGTAGGTGGCGGTAATCTGCGAGGCAATCTGCTCGAGGTCGCTGACATCGAAGACCTTGGTGTCCACGTAGTCGATGATCGTGCTCTTGGTCAGGTCGATGCCCTTGCCTGCCCCAACGGTAAAGGTGTACTTCACCGGAGCCGAAGTGCCGGGATCAATCTCGACCATGGCTGCATCGCTGCTCTTCTTGAAGTAGTTCGGTGCGTTGAACCCTTCCTCATTGGATTCCTGGGCCAGCAGGTTCACAACGTTGTTGTACCCATTCTTGCCCGGCCCGTATTCCGTGTTCAGTTTCCATTCGGCGCGGTTTGCCAGCTGGTACTTGCTTTGGCCCGGTACATCGGTCCAGCCTTTGGAAAGACCGCTGACGGTGTGGATCGTGGCCTTCGCGCTTACCGATACATTCAGATCGGTTCCCTTGCCGATGTTGATGTGCATCTTCTGGCCCTCAACGAAGTACGTTCCCACGTAGTCGTCGCCGGCAAAAGCGGCCAGGGCGACCGGAGCAATCTGCTCCAGCTCGATGCCCGTAGCGGTCACGAAGGAAGGGTCCCCGGTATTCCAGGTGGCTTGGGTCGGCAATGCATCGGAGATGATGACGTTATCCGTCAGAGTCTTCTTGACGTTGGAACCGTCCCAGGAGCGCAGATCCGAGGCGATGGTATAAGTGATGTCCTGGGCGGGATCCAGGGTGCCGTCCTCGGCAGGATCGACGTTCTGCGAGCTCCAGTTAGCGCTCTTCTTCAGTCCGCCGCTGTTCGGTCCGGGCAGGCCGGAAACGGTACCGGCGATGTTTCCGCCGATGCTCATGGTCGCTTCGCGGTCCGCCTCACCCAAGGTTGCGGTGTTCTTCAGGTCGACGCGGTAGCTGCCGCCATTTTCCTTGTTGACCTTGTCCGCTTCGGCCTGCAGCTGTGCTTCCAGGGCTGCGCGTGCGGCCTCATCGGCAACGGCGGCCTTGTAGGTGATCACGGTCTGGGAAGGACCTGGCAGATCCAGCTCGCCAGCAAAGGTACTCCCGTTGACGACGGGGGCGAATTCCACGGCGGATTGGGCCTTGTTCAAGCCGTTCTCGTCCCAGGTGGTTTGCGCCGCGGTGAACGAGCCCGCTATATAAGACATGGTTTCCGGCAGGACATCGGAAATTGCATAGCCCGGATTAGCGGCATTGGTGCCAACGGTGAGGGTGTACTCCACTGGCGCACCGATGACCGCCGGGTCAACGCTGACCTTCTGGGTATCCGGATCGTATTTCACGAACTGGTTCAGATTGCCGTTTTTGGAAATGTGCTTGCTCGAGCCGTCATTCACGTTGGCGAATTCGTCGCCGCCGTTCTTGATGATCACCTCAAGCGAGCTCTCTTCGCCGTCAACCGACCAGGAGATCTTATCCAGCGAGCTGTTTTCGACCGGGTTCACTACGAAATCCAGGGCGAGGACGCCCTGGCCGCTGCCAGCGGGCCATGGGTCGGCGAAGGTCACCAGCACGGTGTTCGGATCATTGGGATCCTGCTGGATGGACTTCACCGCATCATTGCCGGCCGGAACAGAAGCCACGGACACGTTCGCACCGAGCTTGATGGCCACGGTCGATCCCGGAACCACCTTGGTTCCGTCGTACTGGAGCATCATGGTCAGTTGCTGGTTCTCGGTGACTACGGATGTGCCATCGAATTTCTCGTTGCCGAGATTGACATCAACGCTGATACCGGGAGTCGCGGCCGCAGCGATGGTTCCACCCATACCCATCACCGAACCGAAGGACAATAGCACGGCCAGCATGATTGCCAGGACCGAGCGCAGTGCGCCACTGGTTCTAATGGGTAATTGATCTGGTGTGGATGCATCTCCAGACGCAGAACGCCGTCTATACATTTATTGTGTCCTCCGGGAATGTACGAGTTCAATCGGATTCAGGATTTTTCCTTAGGCCAACTAGAACCATAACCGCGCGAGAATCACCCGGGATTTGACGTGCGAACCATAATTTTCAGCTCTTTCACATGTACCGGATCCATTACCGAGCCCGCGTTCCCGGTATGCGTTCCCCGCCGGATGCAGAGACCTGGGGCTTCCCTTTGCGCCCCTGGCTTCCCAGTCAGAGACCTGGATGGAGGAAAATGCTCCGAATAAGCAAGCTAACCGGGGTTTCCGCACCATTCGACAGCATTTGCTGGTCCTCGATTCGCGGCTGCGACGGGCAGGCGAGAAACCAGCCAACGACCTCGCTTGGGGTAATGCGGGCCACAAATGCCTATCACGCTGCGCCTAGCCACAGAATTGGCCCTCCGGTGCAATTTCAGATCCGCGTTTAATCGTTTCACCCTGGAATTCACCCTTCTGGCCAATTCTTCCTAGGATTCAAAGCCCCAAGGTCCGTGCCTGGAGCAGCATTTGTTCCAGGCTCGTTGCCCCAAGTTTCCGGTACAGGCTTCGGATTTGGGTCTTGATGGTGTTCTCCGACCGGAAAGTTTCTTCGGCTATTTCCTTCCGGCTCTTTCCCTCGCGCAGGTGCCAGAGCACCTCCCGTTCACGGGGTGTGAGTGCGGGCCGGGCAACGGGCCCGGAATGCTGTTCGCCAGCCAACCGGGTGAGTCGATGGTCGAATTCCGGAGCGAGTTCAAGCAGGCTGCCGATCGCAGTCCAGCCGGGAATCAGTTTGAGCATAGCAATTTCATAAAGGCCGCCTGAATCCTCATGGATCAGCCGGATCATCGCGACACTCTCGCCGGTTGGTCCTGCCGCGCTGCGCGCAATGATTTCCGCATACTTGGCCAAGTTGCTGCCAACGCGAAGCCCCATGGATTCCCTGCCGTGGCGCAGCTGTGCCATGGCCGCGTCCGGATCGCCATCGACAAGGTTCTTCACTGCCAGCAATGCCGGATCGATTGCGCTGCGGTCGAACTCTTCGGAAAAATAGGAACGTTCGAGCAGTGCGACGGCGGCCAGGATGTCATCAAGCAGCCCTCGCGCCAGCGGAGCTCGCGACGACGCGGAACGTTGCCTGCGCAGTTGGAGGATGAGTTTTTCCGCTGCGGATGGCAGGCCCAGGATGATCTTCTCTGCGGCTAGCAAGTAGGCGTGCACCGGCCACAATTCGTTCATGTCAGGGGTTCGGGGAAGCTTTGACAGCTCGAATCGCACCAGTTCCGCGTCGAGGGTCCTCAGCGCAAGGCACGCGCGAGCCAGGATCGCTTCGCGATCCACACTCGCAATGTCCCGGCTCACTTGGGAAAGGTGCTGTTCGTGTTCGCTCAAGTAGCCAGCGGCGGCAGCGGCGTTGCCTTTCAGCGCATGCAGCAATGCAAGTTTTCCGGCCGAGCCTGAGAGCAAGAAAGCATTGCCGGTTCTCCGAGCGGATTCCAGCGCCAGTTCGTAGGATTGCTGCGCTTCAGTTCCCAGCCCGGCCATGAATAAGCTGTTGCCTGCCTGGGCCTGGGCCAGCGCTGCCAGTGTTGGCCTGACCGCATTGGCCGCATAGGCTTTGTGCAGCGCGTTGCGCATCCGCAGCGCCGCTTCCCCGGACTGGACATACATGCCGTTCATCCGCAGGTAGAGCATTTCCAGCAGGCCGATGCTTACCGCCCAGGCACCCGGGCTAAGGTAGTGCCGGTCCGCTTCCTGCCGCAGGGCTTGCGCCAGCTGATCTTTCTGGTATTCGACAGCCAGATGCGGAGCTTGCAGGCCGGAATCGTTGCCCGTGAACTCGTCGAGAATCCTCAGGCCCAGCCCGAAGTAGGCGTTCTTCCCGGAGATAAAAGGCGGGATGCGCTGGGCCAGTTCGATGAACTTCGCGAAGTCCAGCAAGAGCAGCTCATCCCAGTGTCCAGTTACCAGCCGATTAAGCACGCTCCAGCGTTGCTGTTCAATTGCGGCATCCGCAGTGGCCAGTAGCCCGTGCACGCTGGTTACCGCTTCGAGCGATGCCTCTTCGAGGAGCTCCATCCGCTGTGCACCGGCAGCTTGGATCCGCTCGCGCAGCAGAGCGCGCACCATCGATGGCATCAGCCACCCTTGTTCCGGATGCTCCTGCAAGAGGCCAGCCTGGACCAGGTCGTTTAGGGTGTGAGGGTCGGAGCGGAAATGGCTGTAGAAGATTTCCACCGTTGATTGGTCGAAGACTGGCAGGATAGCGGCTTCTGACAAGTCCCATTCCGGATCGTGGTGCGCCAGCCAAGTGGAGAGTGCTGCACGCAGCTTCTGGCGTGCTGGATCAGCTAGGCGAGGATCACGCACCAGAAGCTGGACCGCCCCGAGCCACCCTCCGCAGTTGCTGTAGACCTCGGCGGCGGCTTCCCAGGAGCCGGCACCGTCTCCGAGCATTGCGGCGATCTCAGCTTGATCCAAAAGCAGGTCGCGTTGCTGGGCAAAAAGGATCTTGGCCGTCAACGTCAAATGCCACACTGTATGCCCCGGCGCAAGCACCACGGCAGCGTGGAGCTGCGGATCCTGGGCTAGCTGCAGGGAAATCTTCTCGAGTTCTTCCAGCGCTTCGTATGGGTGCTCCGAGAAATCATGGACGACACCTTTTCGGTCGCCGATCCAGGATCTTGCGAACCAGGTCCGCCCGGTTTCGGGCGCTGCGCGCACCAGCAAGAGGCGTGACTCGGGATCTGCCCAGCGCAGGAAGCGCGGCAATGCCGGGTGCACCCGGGTTGCCTCAACCACCGCTACACCTCCAGGCCATTATCGCGCGGGCCAACCCGAGTGCAGCCCTGTCTAGATATTGAGACTACCAATCTCGTCTTTGACTAACCACCGCGTGGCGGCCGCTCTAGCCGCGACCCTCATTGGCTGTCTTCGAAACCGCGGTTCAAGGTTCCTGGCCGGCGCAGATCCCCAAGCGCCGAAAGCACATCGATGCGCGGCGCGCGTCCCTGTTTGGCCGGTTCCCCGGGCCGATCGAAGTGCGCTGGTGAAGCATGGCCGGTGCGCTTCTCGTTCCGGAGTTGGCGGCGCCAATGGACATAGGTCTTGATCCCGAAAGCCAGCAGCACAGCCATGACCACGAGGCCGAGGACTACGGAGGCCTGGACGACCTCGCCCAGGGAAAGTTCGTCGACATCCTGGGTCAGCATCGAGGCAGCAGTATTCGCGATCATACCCAATTCCTATTATCTAGAGTTGCGACTGCTTCATCCCCAAGTGGATGCCAGTCTATGGGCTGCATTGGCATAGTGGCCGGTGACACGGCAATCGATACGCGTTTGTTATGAATTGCTGGAACGCCCGGGAACCTCGTGATGAATACGTTGCAAACCGCAGTGGTTCGCCGCTGCGGATCGGCTAGAGTTTCCAGCGGAAAATGGCTTCGGCATCCTGCTTGCACAGGATGCCGAAGCCATAGATCGTTGCGGCGCCTAGCTCTCGCGGCGAATCAGCTGCCCCGTTGGCTTCTGGAAGTCCACGTCGGCCCCGGCAATGATGGACCGGCGGACCACGCCGCTTAGCGTCTTGCCCTGGTACGGGGAGATCGGGTTCTTGTGGTGCAGCTTCTGAACGTCCACCTCGAAGGTGTCCTCCGGAGCGAAGACCGCGAAGTCGGCATCCTTGCCTTCTTCGATGCTGCCCTTGGCGCTCAGGCCGGCAAGCTTCGAGGGATTCACGCCCATCCACTGCACAACCTGTTCCAGCTTCAGTCCGCGCTTCTTCGCTTCGCTCCAGATCAGGGGCAGGCCCAGCTGCAGCGAAGCCACTCCGCCCCAGGCCACGCCGAAGTCGCCGTTCTCCACATCCTTCAGATCGATGGTCGATGGGGAATGATCCGAAACGATGCAGTCGATGACGCCTTCTTCCAGGCCCCGCCAGAGCAGCTCGCGGTTGTCGTTCTCGCGGATCGGCGGGCAGCATTTGAAGGCGGTGGCGCCGTCGGGGATTTCCTCGGCCAGCAAGGTCAGGTAGTGCGGGCAGGTTTCCACGGTGAGCAACACGCCCTCGGCCTTCGCTTCGCGGATCATCTGAAGCGCATCCGAGCTGGACAGGTGCAGCACGTGGGCGCGCACTCCGGTCTTGCGGGCGCGTTCGATCACCTGCGCGATAGCGGTGTTCTCGGCATCGCGCGGGCGCGAGTCCAGGAAGCCGGCGTACTTGCCGCCCACCGGCTGCGGGGAGTTGCCGATGATATCGGAGTCCTCGGCGTGCACGATCATCAGCGAGTCGAAGGAGGCCAGTTCGGCCATGTCCTCTTCCATCTCGCCAACGCTCAGGGACGGGAACTCGTCGACTCCCGAATGCAGCAAGAAGCACTTGAAGCCGAAGACCCCGGCCTCGTGCAGCTCACGCAAATCCTTCTTGTTGCCCGGGATGGCACCGCCCCAGAAGCCGACGTTGACATAGGCGTTCTTGGAAGCGGCCGCGCGCTTGATATCCAGCGCTTCGAGGTTCACCGTGGGCGGGATGGAGTTCAGCGGCATGTCCACGATGGTGGTCACGCCGCCGGCCGCGGCGGCCTTGGTAGCCGACTCGAAGCCTTCCCACTCGGTGCGGCCTGGCTCGTTCACATGCACATGGGTATCAACGAGCCCGGGCAGCAGGACCTCGTCGGAGGCCACCTCGATGACGCGCTCTGCGGCCAGCCCGGCACCCAAATCCTGCACGGTAACGATCTTTCCGTCGCGCACGCCGATTTCGCGCGGGGCAATGCCTTGGGCGGTCAGTACTTGCTGGCCGCGCAGCACCAGGTCATAGGTGGTCTCGGTGGCGGTCGGGGACGATGTGCGGCCAACAGCTTCGTTGATGCTCATGAGGTGTTCCTACTCGTTAATTGCTAGGTGTTCTTGGGGCTCGGCAGCTCTATGCCAAGTCTAGATTGTTGTGGCGCGGGGCACACCCATATTGGTGAACCGGTGCCCCGCGCCAAACTTTGCGGGTTGGAGGTCAGCGACGACTGCCCTTTCACGCACCCACGGTGGCCGTGGCTGCCATCGGCACCAACGCGGTTGGTGCATCGGCGGCGTCCAAGGCCAGGTCTTCGAATTCATTGACGGCATCCAGCTGCGCGCCCATGGCGATGTTGGTGACCTTTTCCAGGATCACTTCCACCACAACCGGCACCTGGTGCTCTTCGGCCAGCGCGTTGGCCTGCGCGAATCCGGCAGCCAGCTGGCTCGGATCCTCGACGCGCACGGCCTTGCAGCCCAGGCCCTCGGCGACCTTCACATGGTCCACGCCGTAGCCCTTGGTTTCCGGGGAGTTGATGTTATCGAAGCCCAGGGACACGTGGTAATCCATCTCGAAGGCGCGCTGCGACTGGCGGATCAATCCGAGGTAGGAGTTGTTGACCACCACGTGCACGTACGGCAGCTTGAACTGGGCGCCGACGGCCAGCTCCTCGATCATGAACTGGAAATCGTAGTCTCCCGAGAGTGCCACGACCTTCGCTCCGGGCTTGCCGCGCACGACGCCCAGGGCGGCCGGCCCGGTCCAGCCCAGCGGGCCGGCCTGTCCGGCGTTGATCCAGTTGCGCGGCTTGTAGACATGTAGCATCTGCGCACCGGCGATCTGGCTCAGCCCGATGGTGGACACGTAGGTGGTGTCCTGGCCGAAGGCGGCGTTCATTTCCTGGTAGACGCGCTGCGGCTTGATCGGCACGTTCTCGAAGTTGGTCTTGCGGTGCCCGGTGGACTTGCGGGCGGTGGACTCGTTGGCCCAGGCCGAGTAGTCCGGCAGGGTGCCGGCGGCCTTGCGCTCGCGCACGACTTCCAGGATGGCCTCGATGGCGGCGCCGGCATCCGAGGTGATCCCCAGGTCCGGGGAGAACACCCGGCCGATCTGCGTGCCTTCGATATCCACGTGGATGAACTTGCGTCCGGCGCGGTAGGTGGCCAGATCGCCGGTGTGGCGGTTGGCCCAGCGGTTGCCCAGGCCCAGCACCATGTCCGATTCCAGGAAGGTCTGGTTGCCGTACTTGGTGTGGGTCTGGATGCCGACCATGCCCGACTGCAGCCGGTGGTCATCCGGGATGGCGCCCCAGCCCATCAGGGTCGGGGAGACCGGGATGTTCAGTTCCTCGGCGAGTTCGACCAGCTGCGCGCTGGCGTTGGCGTTGATCACGCCGCCGCCGGCGATGATGATCGGCTTGCTTCCGGAGACCAGCAGGTCCACGATCTTCTCGGCCTGGCCGCGCGTGGCCTTCGGCTTTTGAACCGGCAACGGCTCGTAGGCGTCGATATCGAAGTCGATCTCGGCCATCTGCACGTTGATCGGCAGGTCGATCAGGGCCGGGCCCGGGCGGCCCGAGCGCATGATCTGGAAGGCCTTGGCGAAGGTGCCCGGAACCAGTCCCGGTTCCAGCACGGTCGAGGCGTACTTGGTCACCGGCTTGGCGATGGACTCGATGTCCACGGCCTGGAAGTCCTCCTTGTGCAGCACATTGGTCGGGGCCTGCCCGGTGATGCACAGCATCGGGATGGAGTCGGCGATCGCGGCGTACAGGCCGGTGATCATGTCGGTGCCGGCAGGGCCGGAGGTGCCCAGGCACAGGCCGATCTTGCCGGTGGCCCGCGAGTAGCCGTCGGCGGCGTGGCTGGCACCCTCGACGTGGCGGTGCAGGGTGTGGCGGATGCCGCCGTGGGCCTTCATGGCCGAGTACAGCGGGTTGATCGCAGCCCCCGGCAGGCCGAACGCCTCGGTGGCGCCCTCCTTGGCCAGGATCTGGACGACGGCGTCGATTGCGCGCATCTTAGGCATGGGAATACGTCCTTTGGAACGAGAAGAGGAAAAGAAGGATACCTACGGCGGGAAGCCAAGGTGCATGAGTCACCACAACGCCGCTTCCTTGAGCACCAGCTAGCGGCGATGAACTGGAACAAAGCCCATTGCGCATCGGGTACGGTGCGTCGGGCCCCTGCCGTGTACCAGGGGCCCGGATGCACCGGAGCGTAGCCGGTATTGCGCGGCCGCTAGCTGAAGAAGCGGGTTACCTAGTTGTCCCCGCCGTAGGAAGATTTGGTGGTGCTAGGCAGGGACCGGGGCGTCGATCTTTCCGGCCAGGCGCTGCACCCCGCGGAAGAGGCCCGAATGGTCCAGTGCCCCGTCGCCGGAGGCCACGGTGGAGGTGACCAGCTGGGCAACCAGTGCGCCCAGGGGCAGCACGACGCCCGCCTCGCGGGCCGCGGAGGTCACGATGCCCATGTCCTTGTTGTGCAAGGCCAGGCGGAAGCCCGGGGCGAATTCGCGGTCCAGGATCTTCTGGGCCTTCTGGTCCAGGACCTTGGAGCCGGCCAGTCCCCCGCCGAGCACCGTGATGGCCGCGTCGGTGTCCACGCCATAGGCTTCGAGGAAGACCACTGCTTCGGACAGGGCCTGGATGTTGGCCGCGACGATCAGCTGGTTGGCCGCCTTCACGGTCTGCCCGGAGCCCGAAGGGCCCACCAGCACGATGGTCTTGCCTACCGCTTCGAGCACCGGCTTGGCGGCCTCGAAGTCAGCCTGCTCTCCGCCGACCATAATGGACAGCACGCCCTCGATGGCGCCGGCTTCGCCGCCGGATACCGGGGCATCCAGCGGGCGCAGTCCGGCGTTGCGGGCTGCGGCCGAGAGCTCGACGGCCACGTCGGGGCGGATCGAGGAGTTGTCGATCCACAGGGCGCCAGCCTTCGCGTTGGCGAAGACACCCTCTGCGCCGAGGGTGACGGCCTGGACATCCGGGGAGTCCGGGACCATGGTGATGACCACGTCTGCATTGGCCACTGCCTGCGCGATGGAGGCCGCCTTGGTTCCGCCGGCGGCGGCCAGCTCGTTGCCGGCCTTGTCGCTGCGGTTGTAGCCGGTGACCTTGTAGCCGGCGTTGATCAGGTTCTTGGCCATCGGCAGGCCCATGATGCCCAGTCCGATGAAGGCGATGTTCTGCGACATGTGATTCTCCAAAATCTGTGGTGCGGTAAGCGGTTAGGCGTTGGCGCTGGCGTTGGCGGCGGCTAGCCAGTTGAAGGCGGTGGCCGCGTCCTGCTTGTATTCCAGGGCCACCTTGCCGGTGTAGCCCAGTTCGATCGAGCGGCTGATCCACTGCTGCAGCGGCAGGTTGCCGGTTCCCGGTGCGCCGCGGCCTGGCGCGTCGGCGATCTGGATGTGCCCGAAGTCCTTGGCGTGGGACTCGATCAGCGCGGCAACGTCATCGCCGTTGACCGCCAGGTGGTAGAAGTCGGCCAGCAGGGCGATGTTCTGCGCGCCCTGGTCCTTGACGGCGGTAACGACGTCCAGCGCCTGGGCCGAGGTTTTCAGCGGGTAGGCCTCGGTGCCGGAGACCGGTTCAATGAGGATGGTTCCGCCGATGGCGGCCACGCCTTGCGCGGCGGCCACGAGGTTTTCCAGGGCCAGCTCATCTTGCGCCTGGGCGGCTACGCCGTCCAGGCGGTTGCCGTACAGGGCGTTGAAGGCCTTGCATCCGGTGGCTTCGGCGATGGCGATGACGGCCTGGATATTGGCCTTGAATTCGGCTTCTCGTCCCACCCAGGAGACCAGGCCCCGGTCCCCCGCTGGCATGTCGCCGGCGAAGAAGTTCAGGCCATCTAGCTGCACGCCGGCGTCCCCAAGGGAGGCAACGAAATCGTCGACCTGCTTGTCGCTCGGGACGGCTTCGTCGAATGGCCACCAGAATTCAACGCTGTCGAATCCCGCCTGCTTGGCGGCTTCTGCGCGCTGGAGCAGTGGCAGCTCGGTGAGGAGGATCGAGCAGTTCAGAGTGTAGGACACTGGCTTTTCCCTTCAAGAACATCTTCCAAGCATTCCGCTTCGTGGAAGTTAGCTTTTGCTTTATGAAAACTCTAGGACGAGACGCCAATCACTGTCAAGGTATTTCGCACCCTTCTCCCCCGGGCCCCCGAAAACGCGCGCCCCGCCCAGCAATCACGTAGATTATTCCCCCCTGGAACCATCCCGGATTCCGTCATTCCAGCGTCACGGAACGGCAAATTTGCGGCATTCGCTTCACAAAACGCCTACTGGGAAAATATCGCTGGGTGAAAATCAGGCATTCTATTGCGATAATGTGATCCAGCGCATACAGTGGTGGCTAATCACCTGGCAGATATCTCGGAGTGACCTCTTTAGCTCAGGAGCAGCCATGCTTTTACCACTGTGCATTACGCGCACTGCGCGGCACGCAGTTCGACTGCCTAGGCCAGCCATGCCCTTGCTTGGTTCGCCGGCAGAGTTCTATGTCAATTTCGGGCAGCCCATCTACCCCTAAGCGGGCCATGTCCCGGTCCAGCGCCCTCGCGCCCGGGATCAGAACGTCTCACTAGCCCAAATTCCGTCACCCTCTAGTTTCCCGCCGAAGGCACCACTATGCCCGGAGAAGGAAATGTGACACTTTGACAAGGACGTCAACATGCCGCAAACGACCCCCGAGATGCTGCCCGTTTCCCAGGCCGCACCGCAGAAAAACCTTCCAACCATTGACCAGTCCAACCCCTTCGAGCTGAGCGCTTCGCACTACAACAAGGATTTGGCGCCTACCACCCGCTCCGGACGCACCTGGAACGCCTACAGCATCTTCACGCTGTGGGCCAACGACGTGCATTCGCTGGGCAACTACACCTTCGCCATCGGCCTCTTCGCCCTGGGCATGAGCGGGTGGCAGATCCTCGGCGCCCTGGGCATCGGTGCGGTGCTGCTCTTTGCCCTGCTGAACTTCTCGGGCTTCATGGGCGAGAAAACCGGCGTGCCCTTCCCCGTGATGAGCCGCATCGCCTTCGGCATTACCGGCGCCCAGATCCCCGCCCTGCTGCGCGGAGCGGTAGCCATCGCCTGGTTCGGTATCCAGACCTACCTGGCGGCGCAGGTGCTTTCGGTCATGGTGATCGCAGTGGCACCGGGTGCGGCCAGCCTGGAACAGACCATATTCCTGGGGCTGGATGCCCTCGGCTGGATCTGCTTCGTGGCACTGTGGGCCATCCAGCTGGTCATCGTCAGCTACGGCATGGAAATGATCCGCAAGTACGAGGCCTTCGCCGGCCCGGTCATCCTGGTAACCTTCCTTGCCCTGGCCATCTGGATGCTCTTCGAATCCGGGTTCAACGTATCGATGAGCACCGGCGAGCCGAAGTCCGGCATCGAGATGTGGACCGCCATGTTCGGCGCGTCCGCCCTCTGGGTTTCCATCTACGGAACCTTTGTGCTGAACTTCTGCGACTTCACCCGCGGCGCCGCTTCCAAGCAGGCCATCGTTAAGGGCAACTTCTTCGGCATCCCGCTGAACATGCTTTTCTTCGGTGCCATCGTGGTGGTCCTGACCGGTACGCAGTTCTCCATCAACGGCCAGATCATCACCTCGCCATCCGATGTAGTCGGCGCGATCCCGAACACCGTACTGCTGCTGATGGCCTCGGCGGCGCTGCTGGTGCTGACCATCGCGGTGAACCTGATGGCCAACTTCGTCGCTCCGACCTACGCGCTGACCAATCTGTTCCCGAAGAAGCTGAACTTCCGCGGGGCCGCGTTGATCTCCGGCGCCATCGGCCTGGTCATCCTGCCGTGGAACCTCTACAACTCGCCGGAAATCATCAACTACTTCCTGGGCGGCCTGGGCGCGCTGCTCGGCCCGCTGTTCGGCATCATCATGGCCGACTACTGGATCATCCGCAAGGCACGCATCAACGTCATGGACCTGTACCGTGCGGATGCCAAGGGAACCTACTACTTCACCCGCGGCGTGAACTACCGCGCGGTGGGCGCCCTGGCCATTAGCTCCGTCATCGCCTTGGTGCTGGCCTTCGTCCCGGCGCTGCACACGCTGGGACCATTCGCCTGGTTCCTGGGCTCCGGCGCCGGCGCGCTCGCCTACCTCGTGCTGGCCAAGCGCCAGCATGACCTGGCCGATATCGATGGCGAACCGATCGCTGTGGCACCAACCCACTAGGAAAACTCATGCGCATTCTGATCCTGAACGTGAACACCACGCAATCCATGACCCGTGCCATCGGGGACTCCGCACGGCAGGTCGCCTCGCCCGGCACCGAAATCGTGGAATTAACCCCGGATTTCGGGGCCGACTCCTGCGAAGGCAATTTCGAAAGCTACCTTGCGGCCATCGCCGTCATGGACAAGGTGGTCCGCTACACGGAGCCCTTCGACGCAGTCATCCAAGCAGGCTACGGAGAGCACGGGCGCGAAGGCCTGCAGGAACTGCTCGATGTCCCGGTCGTGGACATCACCGAAGCGGCCGCTTCCACCGCCCAGTTCTTGGGGCACAAGTACTCGGTGGTCACCACGCTGGACCGCACGGTGCCGCTGATCGAGGACCGGCTGAAGCTGGCCGGGCTGACCGACCGGCTCGCCTCGGTGCGCGCCAGCGGGCTGGGCGTGCTGGAATTGGAATCCGATCCGCAACGTGCGGTCCAGGCGATAGTTGAGCAATCCCGCCAGGCAGTAGAGCTGGACAAGGCCGAGGTGATCTGCCTGGGCTGCGGCGGCATGGCCGAGCTGGAGGAACAAGTGCGCCTGGCCACCGGCGTGCCAATTGTCGATGGCGTGCGCGCAGCGGTGACCATCGCGGAGTCCCTTGTCCGCATGGGACTGAGCACCTCCAAGGTGCGTACCTACGCCCCTCCGCGGCCCAAGACCGTGACCGGCTGGCCGCTGTCCGCAGCGGTAGCGGGGCTGGCTAGCCGGTAAATAATGCCAAGCTAAATAGCACTTCCATCCCAGCCTGCTCACAGTCGGCGCCCCTAGAGTAGTAAGTACCTCATGAAGGTGCGAGTGATGACAAAAGAAAACCCCGATGCTTCGGCATCGGGGTTTTCTTGTTCTTGCATTCGTGCCCAGGCACCCAGCCGCACAAGGCTAAAAAGCATTTGCAGTATTCAGCAAGCTAGAGCAGCACCCGCTGGCGCCGCGACAATGCCAAGCCGATCGCCAGTGCAGCTACGAGCAGGATCAGCACGCCAAGGGAGAACGGGCCATAGCCCTCCTCGCCCACCAGGCTGGGCAAATTCACCAGGATGATTGCCAGGAAACCGAGCAAGCCCACCAGCCCCAACGACGGCGCGATGCGACGTTGCCAAACCGGCCCGCCTGGATGCTTCGCAGCAAAGAAGACCAGCACCGCCACCGAGGTCAGGGTGAGCAGCAGGACCACTCCTACCGAGGAGATGCCGCCAAGCCAGGTGTAGAACTGGTTGATCGGCTCCAGCTTGAGCAGCACCGCCAGCAAGATCAGCACGCCCGTAGCCACCGAGGCAACCACCGAGGCCCTGGCCGGGGAACCGAGCTTCGGATGAGCCTGGCCCAAAGCTGTTGGCAGCACCTGGCGCGCGCCGAGCTGGAAGAAGTACCGCGAGGAAATATTGTGGAATGACAGGATGCAGGCGAACAGGCTGGTCACGAACAGCAACTGGACGATATGCCCGCCGACCGCACCCAGGTAGGTTTCAGTGGTGCTCTGCAGAAGGGTTCCGGCGTTCTGCCCCGCATTGGCCACGATGGTGCTTTGGCCATTTGCGCTGATCAGCACCCAACTGGAAAGCGTGTAGAACACCCCGATGGCAATCAGGGAAATATACGTAGCCCTCGGAATAGTGCGGTCCGGGTCCTTCGCTTCATCGCGGAACACCGCAGTCGCCTCGAAGCCCACGAAAGACAGAATTGCAAAGAGGATGCCGATGCCCGGCGCCCCGGAAGCAATCTCTGCGGGGCTCAGAATGCCGGTGGAAAAGCCTTCCGGGCCCCCGCCGGAGAAGATGACCACCGCATCCAGGACCACGACGATAGCTACCTCGGCAATCAGCAGTACCGCCAGCAGCTTGCCTGACAGCTCGATATTCCGGTAGCCCAGCACCGCGACCAGGACGAAGCAGGCCGCTGCCCACAGCCACCACGGCAGATCCGGGCCGCCATAGGCCTTGACCAGCTCGCCCATACCCGGGCCGAACAGCCCGAACACGCCGGCCTCCAGCGCCAGGTAGGCCAACAGGGCCACGAAAGCCGCGCCCAGCCCGAGTCCGCGGCCCAGCCCGGCGCCAATGTAGGCATAGAACGCCCCGGCGTTGGGCACGAAACGCGTCATCTGGGTGAAGCCCACCGAGAACAGCAGCAGGACCACCGTGGCAATCACGAAGGAGAAAGGGAATCCGGCCCCGTTGCCGCCGGCGATGCCGAGGGGCACCGGGCCGCCGATCACGCCCAGGGGCGAGGCCGCGGCGACGACAATGAAGACGATGGAAGCCACCGAGAGGTTGCCGCGCAGCGATTGGGCGGATGCCGCTGCGGCGGCTGCCGGAGCTGCTTTGAGGGTTTGGGCCATGGGAGCACTCCACTAGAACTATTACGAGAATGTTCCCACCCTAGGCTCCCCTCCACGCGCGGTCGAGGCGACTGCAAAGAATAGTCATCGCGCGCAATCTCCAGCCTTGCTGATGTCATCTTCAGCCCTCCCCAGCCTCCGCGCTTGCTGCCCCGAGGTCACGCTTCGTCATGCAGCTGTCACGCCGCCGAGCCGTCCTGACATGTTCTGGACATCAGGTTGCCCCGGCGCCTAGGGGCTTCCAAACGGAAAGCAACTAGTGCGCCGGCCCGGCCGATCATGCGCTGGATGAAGATGCGCTGACGCGGATCCCGGCGCAGACCTATAACCTGCTGGCAGATGGGCGAGGCATCGAAACGCCGTCGATATCGGCGCCCCCGGGGTCGAATGCCGCACCAAGGAGGGCAGCGTGCGCGCTTCGCCGCTCCGGACGGCAAGAAGTCGCTTGGGGTCCTCCCTCAGCTCGCCCGTTTGCAGAAGGCCCGGCATCCACTCAGTGGAAGCTGCGGAACTTCCATCCGCAGGCGCAGAACAGCCCTGCCTCCGATCCGGCGGCAGGGCTGCGGCTGCGCTTCGCTAGACGATCGCTTCCACGATCGGCATGTTGCCGTCGTAGAAGTTCACGGTGGCTCGGCGTGCTGACTTATTGGCCACCACGTGGGTGATCACTTCTGCGACGTTCTCGCGCGAGGTCTGCGACGCCTCGCCTTCAACGTCCGAGCCGTTCACCTTGCCGGCCTTGTCAGCCAGCACAATCCGCTTGCTTGCCGGTTCCAGGGTCAATGCCCCTGGGCCCAGAATCGTGTAGTCCAGCCCGGTGCCGCGCAGGTAGGCATCGGCGTCGTGCTTGGCCTTGGCATATGCGTAGAACGAGTTGGCCGGGTCCAGATTGTCCACGTCTATCAGGGCTCGGCTGTAGGAGACCAGCACGAAGCGGTCCACCCCGGCCTGCTCGGCGGCCTGCATGGATCGCACCGCAGCGTCGTAATCCACGGCGCGGGTGCGCTGCTCGTTGCCACCACCGGCGCCCGCGGAGAAAACGATGGCGCTGGCACCGGAAAAGGCTTCCGCCAGCTGAGCCACGCCAGCGCTTTCGATATCGAGGATTACCGGATTGGCGCCCGTTGCACTGATATCAGCGGCATGCCCGGGATTGCGAATCAACGAGTCGACCGCGTAGCCACGCCCAACCAGTTTGGGAACTGCCAACAGGGCTACCTTCCCGTGTCCGCCAATGAGAACTACTCGATTTCCTTCAGCCATGAACTGCTCCTTCTGATCGCTGCTCGTATCTGGCACAACGAGGCCTGCCACGAACCTATTCCCAGCCTGCGCCAGTTACAGCTTTCTGAGTGCCAGCTCAATAGGGATTATTTCGGCTGGCAATCGGCGTACCCTCGGGTTCATAGCATTCGCACTCGACCCAGGATGAAGCTCATGAAGCATAGAACCCTGAATTTGGAACTCAGCAACGATCAGTTCGCGGACCTGGCTAATGCCTTGGAGGACCACCGGGACTACTTCAAGAAACGCGCCGATGAAGCGATGCTCGGCTTCGGGCTCGATACCGGTTACTGGCAGTCCCGCGCTGCCGAAGTCCAGGAGCTGCTCCAACTGGTTCTCAGCACCGCCAAGCACGAACAGCACTAGCCCGCATCCTATCCCCATCCAAGGAGCCAGCACTTTGCCCGCTGGGATTTTCACCATTGGCCATTCGGCGAGATCCATCCAGGATTTTCTCGCGCTGCTGGCGCAGCACGAAATCACGCAGGTTGCGGATGTACGCAAGCTGGCCGGATCCCGCAAGTTCCCGCAGTTCAACGCCGATGCCTTGCAAGCTTCCTTGAACGCGGAGGGAATCGGCCTGCACCGCGAAGAGGCGCTGGCCGGCCGGCGCCCGGCGAGCCAGAGCGTCGATTTCGAGGTCAACGCGTGGTGGAGGAACCGCAGCTTCCACAATTATGCCGACCACGCACTCGGCGATGATTTCCTGCATGCAATCCGGCAGCTCCAGAAGAGGGCCGCCGGGCAGAAGATTGCGATCATGTGCGCCGAAGCGGTGTGGTGGCGCTGCCACCGCCGGATCATCTCCGATCACCTCTTGGCCCGCGGCGCCGAGGTCTTCCACATCATCGATGGGCGTGGGGCCCAAGCCGCCGAGCTAAGCCCTGGCGCCGTGATTGGCCAGCAGCTGAGGATTACCTACCCGGCGGCGTGATTCCCGGATGGCGAAACGGGTATTAATGGCATCTTTTCCCTCACGGAATTCGTCAACGGTGCAATTCATGACGTTCCCTGACGCGGCTCTCGACACCTTCCGGCCCTAATTAAACAAGGTAGATGATCGTTATTTGGCCCGGAAATAGCCCAGTCAGCTGGGGGTAGCCTCAGCAAGCGCCAAAATTCCGAGCGAATCCGGCCTGCAAACCGCGCATTTGGGTGACGCACCTAACATAAGGGCCACTTAGCTTAATTCGCTCAGATAAGGCTAAGCTAATTATCAGATCACTCACTAGCGCAACCAACGTCGGTTGCTGTCCGAAGAAGGAATACATGTCCTCCATGAAGCTTCGCGCTGCTGCACTGCTGAGCATCGCCGCCCTGTCCCTGACCGCTTGCGGTTCCGCAACCGATACGGCTGCTGAGGCCAAGGCCGGCGACACCAAGACCGTCACCATCACCGACAACGACGGTGAGAAGAAGATCGAGGTTCCTGCAAAGTCTGTCGTTGCAACCGACAACCGCACCTTCGAGACCCTGGATTCCTGGGGCATCAAGCTGAGCGCAGGCGCCGTTACCCTGATGCCGGACACCATCTCCTACACCAAGGACGAGAAGGTCCTGGACTTGGGCAGCCACAAGGAACCGAACCTGGAGTCGGTCGTCACCGTCGACCCTGACCTGATCATCAACGGCCAGCGCTACACCCAGCACGCCGCGAAGTTCAAGGAACTGGCTCCCGAAGCCGCCATCGTTTCCCTGGACCCGCGCGAAGGCGAGCCATTCAACACCGAACTGGAACGACAGGTCACCACCCTGGGCGAGATCTTCGGCAAGCAGGCCGAGGCCAAGAAGCTCGTTGAGGACTTCGAAGCCGCCGAGAAGCGCGTAACCGATGCCTACGACAAGGACCAGACCGTCATGGGCCTGATCGCCTCGGGCGGCGAGCTGGGCTACTCGGCTCCAACCACCGGCCGCACCGTCGGCCCGATGTTCGACTTCCTGGGCCTGACCCCGGCGCTGAAGCTCGACGAATCCTCCACCGACCACGAGGGCGACGACGTTTCGGTCGAAGCCATCGCCAAGTCGAACCCGGACTGGATCATCGTCATGGACCGCGACGCAGCGGTTGCCGCCGACGGTGCCGACTACCAGCCGGCCAAGGAGCTGCTGGAGAATTCCGAAGCGCTGCAGAATGTCACTGCCGCCAAGGAATCCCAGGTTGTCGTGATGCCAGCTGACACCTACACCAACGAGAGCATCCAGACCTACACCGAGTTCCTGAATACTTTTGCTGACGCTCTGGAAGCTGCAAAGTAAGCGTCTTGAACTCCCCTGGCCTTTAGTGGCGAAGCCGGATTCCGGCTTCGCCACTAAAGCTGTATTCCCACCACATATTTCCACGGCGGCATTATGACAAGCACGACTTCCCCGGCCCGGACCAAGAGCAAGGTCCTTTCCGGCAAACTCGCATTGGGCATCCTCGGGGTGCTGGTGCTGCTGGCGTTCTCCCTGTTCACCGGCGTCTACGACATCTTCGGCAAGGACGACGGCGCCATGATGTTCGCCGTCACCCGCATTCCGCGCACCATTGCGCTGGTGCTGGCCGGGGCGGCCATGGCCATGAGCGGATTGGTGATGCAGCTGCTGACCCAGAACCGCTTCGTGGAGCCGACCACCACCGGCACCACCGAATGGGCGGGCCTGGGCCTTTTGACCATGCTGGTCTTCTTCCCCACCGCCACCCTGCTGGCCAAGATGAGCGTGGCGATTGTCTTCGCCTTCATCGGCACCATGATCTTCTTCCTGTTCTTGCAGCGCGTTTCGCTCAAGGCCTCGCTGACCGTGCCGATCGTGGGCATCATGCTCGGTTCCGTGGTCGGCGCCTTCTCCACCTTCTTCGCGCTGTCCACCGACAAGCTGCAGTCCATGGGCATCTGGCTGGCCGGTTCCTTCACCTCGGTGATCCGCGGGCAGTACGAGGTGCTGTGGATCGTGGCCATCGTGGCCGTAGCCATCTACATCGTTGCCGACCGCTTCACCGTGGCCGGGCTGGGCGAGGAAATCGCCACCAACGTCGGGCTGAATTACCGCCAGGTGATGCTGCTGGGCACCGCGCTGATCGCGGTCGCCACCGGCGTGGTCACCGTGGTCATCGGCAATCTGCCATTCCTCGGCCTGATCGTGCCGAATATCGTCTCGATGGTCCGCGGCGACGACCTGCGCAGCAACCTGCCCTGGGTCTGCCTGCTGGGCATCGCGATCACCACGGTATGCGACCTGATCGGCCGCACCATCATCATGCCGTTCGAGATCCCGGTCTCCCTGATCCTGGGCGTGCTCGGCGCGGCCGTCTTCATCTTCCTGCTTCTGAGGCAGCGTAAAGTTGGCTAATCTCATGACTCACCCTGCTTTGGGCATCCACCACTCCGGCCGTTCGGCCGGACCGCTGCCCACCAAGAAGGTCCGCAAGCGCTACTGGATCACCCTGTCGATCATGATCGGCTTGGCCTTGTTCTTCGGCATCGGCCTGCTCGCCTGGGATAACCCCATGCCATTTGGCACTGACGGCTTCTGGATCATCGCCAAGCTGCGCGCCAGCAACATCCTGACCATGGTGATCGTGGCCGCCTGCCAGTCCATCGCCACGGTGGCTTTCCAGACGGTCACCAACAACCGCATCATCACCCCGTCGATCATGGGCTTCGAGGCCTTGTACCGCGTGGTGCAGACTGGTGCGATCTTCGTGCTGGGCGTTGCCGGGGTGACCTTCTTTACCGGGGTCAGCCAGTTCGTCCTGCAGGTGGCGATCATGGTGGGCCTCTCGGTGGCACTGTACGGCTGGCTGCTTTCGGGCAAGCTGGGCAACATCCAGATCATGCTGCTGGTTGGCATCATCATCGGCACCGGGCTAGGCTCAATTGCCACGTTCATGCAGCGCCTGCTGACCCCGAGCGAATTCGATGTGCTCACCGCGCGCCTGTTCGGCTCCATGTCCAACGCGGACATGAGCTACATGCCGGTAGCCATCCCGCTGGTCATCATCGCCGGCGGCTACCTGGTCCTCGCCTCGAAGAAGATGAACATCCTGGCCCTGGGCAAGGAAACGACCATCAACCTGGGGATCAACCACCGCCGCGAAGTCATGAAGTCCCTGTTCTTCATTTCCATCCTGATGGCCGTGACCACTGCGCTGGTCGGTCCGCTGACCTTCCTCGGCTTCCTCGTGGCCACCTTGGCCTACCAGCTGGCCGACACCTACGACCACCGCTACATCTACCCGATGTCCTTCCTGGTCGGCTTCGTGGTCCTGGCCGGCGCCTACTTCATCATGAAGAACATCTTCTACGCCGATGGCGTGGTGGGCATCATCATCGAAGCCGTCGGCGGCATTACATTCCTGATCTTCATCCTGCGAAAGGGCCGGCTGTGATTACCCTCAATTCCGTCAGCAAGAAGTACAGCTCCACGGTCTCCATCGGCCCGGTCAGCCTGGAAATCCCCACCGGCGGCATCACCGCCCTGGTGGGCCCGAATGGCGCTGGCAAGTCCACCATGCTCACCATGGTCGGGCGCCTGCTGGGCATCGACCAGGGTTCCATCGAGGTCTCCGGCTACGACGTGTCCAAGACCAGCTCGAAGGACCTGGCCAAGATCGTCTCGATCCTGCGCCAGGAAAACCACTTCGTCACCCGCCTGACCGTGCGCCAGCTGGTGGGCTTCGGCCGCTACCCTCACTCCAAGGGCCGGTTGACCCAGTCCGACGAAGAGATCATCTCGCGCTCCATCGACTTCCTTGACCTGGGCGAGCTGGAAGACCGCTACCTGGATGAGCTCTCCGGCGGCCAGCGCCAGCGCGCCTACGTGGCCATGGTCCTGGCCCAGGACACCGACACGGTGCTGCTCGATGAGCCGCTGAACAACCTGGACATGAAGCACTCGGTGGTGATGATGCAGCACCTGCAGCGAGCTGCCCGCGAGCTGAACCGCACCATCGTGATCGTGCTGCACGATATCAATTTCGCTGGGCACTATGCGGACTACATCTGCGCCATGAAGCAGGGCAAGGTGGTGCACTTCGGCACCCCGACGCAGATCATGCAGGACGAAATCCTCAGCGAAGTTTTCGAGACCCCAGTCAACGTCGTCCCGGGCCCCAATGGCCCGCTTGCGGTGTACTACTGAGTCCGCGCAACTTGTGCACTGTAAGACCCCATGACCAGCTGTGGCCATGGGGTCTTACTGCACCTCGGCACCTTTTCACCGGCAGTTTCGGCTAAGCCTTGGGTTTCCCTAGCGCGTTGACCGCATCGATGATTGTCGCGCCCGGATGCTCAACACGATATGCCTTGATTTCCTGAGCCGACAGACCCGAGGCATCGCCGGTGACTTCCCGGGGCTTCGGGCCAGTCCAACCCCAGAACATCAGTGCCCAGCAACCGACAAGCAGCCCCCAAATGGAATCCTCCAATTGCGTCATCAGCAGCATTGAAGCTGCTGCCAGCGCCAAGAGAATACTGGTGCGCGTTGATTTGCCCATGGTTCCGCCTTGCTAGCTGGGAAGATGCTTTTCTCTTCCAGCCTTTCAAAAAGCGTACAGGCAATCAAGGACGTGGACCTCATCTTTTAGCAGGAGGCCTAGTCTATCCACTCTTCGGCCAACAGCGCATAGCCCATGGAATCCATCCATTCCCCGCTGCGGTGCAGGCTGTCCTTGCGGCCGTGGAATTCCTTGCGCATCCCCAAGCGCTCCATCAATTTCCACGATGGCTCATTGGCGGCGAAGCATTCGGCAGTAACCCGGCGCAAGCCAAGAGGGCCGAAGCACAGGCCGATGGCAGCACGGACGGCTTCAGTGGCGTAGCCCTTGCCGCCGTAGGCCGGGTCGAAGCTCCAGCCGAGGTTTCCCTCAACGCCTTTGGCGCTCTGCTCAACTTCGCTTTGCCCCCAGCCATCCACGATATCCAGCATGACCGTGCCGATCAGCACGGTCCCCTGCCCGGTGTCCAGTTCCACAGCCAGGTTCTTCAGCGGATAGACCTTCGCGAAGAACAACGAACGGAAATCTTCCAGTGTTGCAGGGCCAGCGGTGATCCACTGGGTGACATCGGCAAGCTGCCGGTAGCGCCAGAGGCTGTCCACGTCAGCCGAATTCATGCGACGCAGACGCAGGCGTTCAGTGGATACCGGCCAGCTGATCTTTTTCAGCGCATCTTCCATTCCCCAAGCCTAGCCCTGCGGTTTCCAGGTGCTCCTGGCCGCCACGTTCTCTCGACTGGGATCTGCCTGATCCTGTCGATGATGGACTTCGCGCTGGAGAGGGCGCCTTGGATGCCAAGCTGGATGATTCGCGCAGCATCTGGCCCCGCAGCCAACAGATCCACATTCTGATGCTCCTCGGGGCGATGCCCAGTTGCGCTTTGGGCTCCGGTTGCCGCGCGGCCTTGCCGTCCTGACCGCAGGCACGCTGCTGGTGATCTGCGCGCTGTCCTGGGCACTGCTGGTTTCCACCGGCATCATGAAGGCGTTGTGGCAGAGGAAAACGGGCGGGATCCATAAGGATCCCGCCCGTTCTCATTGCCCAGGGCCAACAGGCCGCATGCAGTTCATCGCATGTCCCTAGTCGCGCTTGCTGCTGCCAAAACCCCAAATGATCAGGACCAGCAGCGAGCCGCCGATGGCTAATAGGCAGGTGGACAATGACCAGAACTCGCTGACTCCGACACCGAAAGCTGCCGAACCAATCCAGCCTCCCAGCACTGCTCCGATCACGCCGAGCAGCAGCGTGGCCAGCCAGCCGCCTCCCTGTTTTCCGGGCTTGATTGCCTTCGCGATCGCACCGGCAACGAGGCCAAGGATGATCCAACCGATTATTCCCATGTATTCCTACTTCCCCAAGAGGTGCAGCACGATGATCGTGCCGTTAATGGCTATTTCTTGTTGTCCTGGACCGGTTCAGATGAGCACGGCCTTATTCGAATCCTGCTTTTCCGGCTTCTGGAAGCTGAACGAGATGTGCTTGCGGGAGAAAGACACCCCCAGCACCATTTCAAGGTCGGGTACTACGCGGCCATTGACCAGTTCGATTCCGCGATTCGCCGGAGCGTCGGCACGCAAGGTGAATCGCGCATAAAACACGGGTTCAGCTGCATTGCCGCCAATTCGAACGTTCGCATCCACGATTTCCGGTTGCGTTCGAGCGGCCGTTTCCGCGGCTTTGGCTATTACCGAAGTCTCTATCTCGCTGACTCCTTCGCTGCTCGATTCGTATCTGAATTCATGCGCCGACGGGCGACGCGGAATGGCAGTTATCAGCACCGCCAGCGAGAGCACGATGTCGGCAATTCCGAGCGCCAGCCCCAGTGGCAGCAGGTACTGCTGATCGATCGGCAGGCTGCTGGCAATCCGGGCTTGGCCGAGGCCAGCGCCTTGGCCAAGACCCCACCAGACTGCAGCTAGGCCCGAGGCACCGGCCGCCAACAGGACCAAACCGAGGATCGCCAGAATGAGTCGTTGGCGCACCACATGCGTTCTGAACATTTCTAGTTTCCTCCTCGACGTTGCACCGAGACTTTGACCTTGGGAGCGCGTTGCAACGGCAACCCGTCAATCACGCGCTGCGCCCGCGCCTGCGCGTTGTCCCGCACGCGCTGAACCGAGTGGGCTGGAGTCTGCACGGTAACCTGGACCAGGGCCGGGCTGCTTTTCACGCTCGCTCGGGTCACCGAATCGGTTCGCTCAACCTCGTGCCCCACCAAGGTTGATATTCCACGGCATGAGATTGCCTGTTCCGACCCCGCCGAAGGATCATCGGTATTCAGCAGGATGCTCTGCCGGCGCCCTGGAATGAGCGCGCTGAGCAACAGCAGCAGACCGAGCACCGCAAGAACCACCATGACGATCACTGCCAGGTTGTCATTGAATCGCAAGTTGCTGACCGCGTAAATGCCCTGCTGGGCAACACCAGGCCATTGCCCACTGGTCAAACGCAGCAGGCAGGATAGCGCCAGGATAACGCTCGTGGCCAACACGACGATAAAGCTGATCATCAAGGCCAGGGTGCGGGCACTGCGAACGTGCCAGAACCTGCTCATCGCAGCCTCCTGTTGCTAGTTCCTTCATCCGGCGTTGACATCCAGCTGACCCGTATATCGGTTTGCACCTGCTCAACGCCCAGATACTTGCGCAAATCAGCAGCAACCATGTTCCGGACGTCTTCGCAGGCTTGCTGGACATTGCTCGGATAGCTCAATCCAAGGTCCAAATCGACCACCACTGCACTTCCAAGCACCTCGGCCTTGGCCTTGGGCCGGCTGTCAAAATCCTTGTACTTCCCCAGTCCCAAGATCCCACCCGCGGCATAGCCGACGACTGGCACCTTATAGGCTGCTTGGGCAGCGATTTTTGAATAGACTCCCGTGTTCACCGTGGTGCGTCCACGGCTAGAGGACAGCTCTGCCATCTGCTTCACCGCCGACATTTGCTGAACACTTGGCCGAGGTCAACCCTGTCCTGCAAAAGCCATCCGACTCCAGCACCAATGATGGCGAAGAATGCCACCACCACGAACTGGGTGAATGATCCGAAGGCAATCAGCAATCCGGCTAGGCAGCCGATGGCCAAACCCCACTTGACGTGTAACATGTTCTGCTCCTTAGATGAGGACAGTTATTTCAGGCCGTCGCGGGGCTCGGCGTCATCGTCATCGTCTTCTGGCAGGTGCACGTCGGTGACTTCAATGTTTACCTCGATGACTTCCATACCGGTGGCGCGTTCAACCTGGGCGATGATATTCGAACGGATCTCGTTAGAGACCTCAACGATCGAGAACCCGTAGGAAACAACGATCGACACGTCGATGGCGGTCTGCTGCTCGCCCTTTTCGACGCTCACGCCTCCGGCCGCGTTGGCTTGGCCACCGGGGATGCGTTCGGCCAGCGAGTTGAAGGTCCGGCGGGCGGCATTGCCCATGGCGTATACGCCGGAGACTTCGCGGGCGGCGATGCTGGCGATCTTCTGGACAACACGGTCTTCGATGGTCGTCTTGCCCAGTTCGGTGTGCAACACCCCCCGGATCATTGGTTAGACAGGGGCAGGACACCATGCCGAGATTGGTCGGCCGACAGCTCCTATGTTCCTCGGTGTTTAGGAGCTGTCAACAACATAACGGGGTGTTTGGAACCGGCCCGGCAGACCGTGCTCATTGGTCGCTCATTGGAGGGGGATCCCGAAGCCTTCGGCGAACTCGTCACCGCCCTGACACCCGGCCTGCGTCAGTACTGCAAGACTTTTTTCAGCAGCTGGCAAGATGCAGAGGATGCTACTCAAGACGCGTGGATCCGCGCGTGGCAGTCATTGGGCTCGCTGCGCGAACGTGCCGCGTTTATGACGTGGCTCTACCGTATGGCACGAAATATTTGCCTTGATCGGATCCGCCAACGTGCCAACGTGCCAACGTGCCAACGTGCCAACGTGCCAACGTGCCAACGTGCCAACGTGCCAACGTGCCAACGTGCCAACGACCAGCAAACCGTGGATGATGGAGTGCTAGAGCAAACTCCAGTCCCAGACCGTGAATTGCCAGAAAACGTCGCCGTGCAACGCGGCGAACTTGCCGATGCCTGGCAGATCATCAACGGATTGCCCTCGGCGCTTCGCCAGGCGTTTGTACTGGTCGCGCTCCAAGGTATGAGCTATAGGGAAGCGGCCTTGGTTACCAACGTTTCAGAATCAACTGTGCGAGGGCGACTCGCACGGGCACGCAATGCAATCAGCGAGGCGGTGTCATGAACTCCCTTCCCTGCGGACGTACCACCGAAGACGTCCTAATGAACCTGGATGAGTCGGCCGACTTGCATGAATTGCAGTGCCGCTGGTGCCACGCCGAACGGCAGCGGCTCAAGGACCAGAACGGATTCATCACCCAACTGCTGCAAAGCTCGACTCCGGAGCACCATCCTGAAGCATTCTCGCAGCGAATATTGGGCGAAATAGCCGACCACTCGCCATTCCAGCGAATGTGGGATGTGCAAGAAGCGGGCACGGGACTGGCCAAACGCGTATCATCCCTGGATTTGATCAAGGCGATTCGAGCGGTATTTTCCGAATCGACGACATCGCAATTGAACTACACGGAGATCAAGGCGACCGACACGCAGATCCCCCACCTTAACTGGAGGGTGCAATGCCATGTAAGCATGGCTGGGGATAGCTCAGTTCAGGTTATCGAGCAGCAAGTTCTCGGATTCATCCGCGATGCCATCAGCCCGTTGATCTCCTGGAATGAATTGGTCGTTAACCTGGCCATCGAGGATATCCATGGACAGGCTATCGAGTCACTCACGCTAAGGGAAAAGAACTAGGCGGGCTTTCTGCCCCGCAATGCCGGCGAGCAGATCAGCACCGCCAAACCCGCAACGGGGAATACCATCAGTGCCAGACGCAGGCCTAAGTCTTCCGCGAGGAACCCCACTAACGGTGGGGAAAAGAGGAATCCCAGCCGCATGAGCCAGGAAACAACGCTCAACCCGGTCCCCGGCGGCAGTCCTGGTAATTTATCGGCCTGATCCATTACCGCGGGGACCAAGGTTGCCGAGCCGAACCCAGCCGCCGCAAAACCGAGGAGCGTGCTCGGAACCGTCCCGATGAGTAGCGCCAATCCCATGCCGAACGCTATCAGCAGACCTCCGGTCTGGGCCATGCCCCGTTGGCCGAATCGGTCCACCATTCGATCGCCTAAGAGCCGGCCGATGAACTGCGCGCCAACTAGCGCGATATAGCCAGTGGCGGCAAGCGGTGCCGGGGCCCCGAGAACGCCCAGATACAACGTCGCCCAAGAGTTTCCGGCATCTTCAACCATGACACCGGCAACGGATATCAGGACCAACGCCGCCATCATGAGCAGCACCCGACCGCGACGAATGGACGAGGCTTTAGCCCTAAGTGCGTCGGAGAAATCCGACGCAACAGCTTCAACAGTGGCTCGTTCCGCGGACCGAGGCAGGCAGAATTTCAACGCGGTCAGCGCGACCGCCGCAAAGAGGAGCATTGAGCCTCCCAGGTGCAACGGCAAATCCAGTTTCAGGTGCATCGCTCCGGCGGCCATCACACCGCCAATCACCGCGCCTACCGACCACAAAGCATGGAATGAATTCAGGATTGAGCGCCCATAGCGGCGCTGCACCACCAGCCCATGGGCGTTCTGCCCGACGTCGGTAATCGAGTCCATGGCGCCACCTAAAGCGAAGGCCAAGACCACCCAGATAAGACTTGGGGCGCTGCCTGCGCCCAACAGGGCCATGCCTGTGGCGATGGTGCCAAAGGTGGCAACCCGTGCGGATCCGAAGCGCCGCACCAGCGATCCCGCCGCCAGCCCGGCGAGAATGGCGCCCACCGGCCACGCGGTAACTAGCAATCCGTAGCCCACCGTCTCCAAGCCCAGTTCCTGTTTCAGCTCGGGAAGCCTGGGGGCCATATTGGCAAAGAGCGCCCCATTGGTCAGGAACAATGCCGACACGGCCGCGCGGGCACGGGAATTGGCGCTGGCTTCAGTTTTCGCCATCAGGTAATTGTTCTAAAGAGTGCGAATAGGCGAATGGGGCGGCTTGCCGGACCAGATCGCGTCCGCTGGCCAGGGCACCCTTTAGCGCTACGTCTGCGCCCAAGGTAGAAATGTGCAATTCCAGGCCGGCAAATTCCGGATCCTGGTCCAATTCTCGCTGGGCGATCTCGATTACTGGCGCCAAGTGCTGAGCCATCGCGCCACTGAGAATGATGCTTTCCAGCCCAATGAATCCCGCCAACACGGCGCTAATTTTTGCAAATCGATGGCCCAGGGACTCCAGGATTTCCAAGGCCAATGGGTCTCGCGCCGACGCGGCGTCAAAAACATTAACCGCGCTGAGTTCATTCGCGGGAACCTGCGACAGGCAGCTTACTCGGCCCTGGGCCAAGGCAGTCTTGGCTTCCATGCGAGCCTGATAGCCCAAGCCCAAGGCGTTACCTACGCCAGAGACGTAGGACAAGGCGCGCATTTCTCCGGCAAACCCCTGCTTGCCGCGCAAGATTTTTCCGTCAACCACGATTCCAGCACCGAGTCGTTCCCCGACCAGCAGTGAGGCGAAGGATCCAGCGCCACCGCGCAGCAGTTCGGCTGTGGCGGCCAAATTAGCATCATTGTCCACCACCACCAGATGCGCGTAGTCGCGCAATCCCGTGCTCCAGCACGGATTCATCCTTTGCCAGAATTGCTCAGGGTGCTCGGGGGATTTGCCGGAGGCATCCACCGGCGCAGGGACAGCAACCACCAGCGCCGCGAATTGGTCGACGCCATGGCGTTCAAGGGCCTTTTTCAACATCGTGCCAATTGCCGCCGTGCGCTCCTGCGCCCCGGCGCTGGGATCGATGCCCACTTCCTCGCGGGAAACTTCGTCGCCGTGGAGGTCGGTAAGCGCGAGGGTCAGCCGGTGTTGTCCAGCATCGATTCCTGCGATGAGTCCGGCGACGTGGTTCAGTTCGTAGCGCAGCGCCGGCCGTCCCTTGGAATATTCACCGGTGTGGCGCGTACTGGCCGCCTCGCATAACCAACCGGAGGTGACCAATTCCTTGGCCAGGCTCAGCACGGTTGCTCGGGTCAGCCCGGTGGCCCCGATCAATTCACTGGCCGTCACAGGCCCCTTTTCCCAGGCGACATCGAGAATTTTTCGGGTGTTGGCGCGACGCAAGGCATTCACGCCTGGCTCGTTTCGTTGCGGCTGTGCACGATCGGTAGATTCCACAATTTCGAGTATAGACGTAACTTTATTTACCTGCTAAATTTAATGCCGAGCTCGAAGTGATCCACCTCACCAACGACCGGAGATGCCCTTGAGTACTGCGTTAGAACACCCCAGCTTCATGGAGCGCCCGATGAATCGGCGCAGCGTACTGGGCAGCATGCTGGCCGCCGGGACACTGCTGGTCACCGGGTGCGGTTCGACAAATTCAACCACGTCGATTCGCTTCAACCAGTCCAAACCGGAAGTCATCGCCCACTTCCGCACCTTGCTCGATGAGTTCAATGCTTCCAAGACGTCGATCAACGCCGTCCACGAGGTGACTGCAGGCCTTTCGGCAGCATTCGCCCGCAACGATCCGCCGGATTTGGGGTGCCTGAACTACAACTACGAAATGGCCCGCTTCCAAGAACGCGGAGCGCTATCGGATTTGTCGGATCTGCCGCAAGTCCAGATGAACGCCCCATTCATCGCAGACCTGCTGGACTTGTACCCCCAATACCCGGGACGAGTTTCGGTACTGCCCTATTCGATGATGGGCGCAGCCGTGCTGTACAACAAGGACATCTTCGAGGCCCACTCCCTGTCCATCCCCCGGCGCTATTCCGAGTTCGTTGCCCTGTGCAAAGAGCTCAAAGAAAAGAAGATCACGCCGATCTACTCAACGTTCAAAGACGCGTGGACCGCAAGCCAAGGCCTAGCCGACTACACCCTTGGTGGGTCTGTAGACATCAATGCCTTCTTCGCCTCCCTGCGCGAAATCGGCGCGGATTTCGACCCGTCATCCGATTTGTCCTTCACGGCAGCTTTCACCGAACCACTACTGCGCATGCAGGAACTGGCAAACTACTCCAACGCGGATGCCTCCAGCCGCGGCTACGGAGACGGCAATTTAGCCTTCGCCAAGGGTGAAGCAGCCATGTATTTGCAAGGACCGTGGGCGCTTCCGGAAATCGAGAAGACCAATCCGGAAGCCGCGATCGGCACCTTCCCCCTGCCGATGACTGAAAATCCTGACGATCTCAAAGTCCGGGTGAACCTCGATCTCGCGCTATGGATCCCCGAAGCCTCGACACACCAACACGAAGCTCGCCAGTTGCTGGACTTCCTCTGCCAACCCGAGATCCAGAATACATACAACGAACTGGCGCTCGGCTTTGGCGTACGCTCCGACTCCCCTCCGGCCACCGACCCGCGGCTGGTGCAGATGCAGCCGTACATTGACGCCGGAAAGGTCTACCAGGGCGTTTCCACCGCTATCCCCCGGACCATCCCCTACGAGAACTACATGCAAGGCTTGGTCACCGGCGGCAGCGTCGAACAGACACTGGCCACCCTCGACACGGACTGGGCCCGGCTGGCCCAGCGCAGTTAGGACACCATGGCAACGACAACCACGGCACCACCGGCCACCTCGGCCGCTGCCCCGTTCCCCCAGACCCCAGCTCCCGCCCGGCGCCGGAGAATTGACGCAACGTACGTGCTGTTCCTCGTTCCGGCGCTGCTCTGCTTTACCGTGGCAATCACCGTGCCAGCTCTCCTCGGAGTCTTCTACAGCTTCACCAACTCGGTGGGGTTCGGCGACTACGAAATGGTCGGATTGACCAACTACCTCGCACTATTCGACGACCCAGCCATCATCGGCGCCTACGCCTTCACCATTGGTTTTGCCTTCATCACCGTGATCGCAACTAACGCCGTGGCTTTCATGCTCGCCGTCGGCCTCACCGCGCAAATTCGAGCACGCGTGGCCCTGCGCGCCATTTTCGTGATGCCCATGGTCATCTCTGGCATCGTGATCGCCTACGTCTTCAACTTCCTGTTCTCCAATACCCTTCCAGCACTGGGCCAGCTCCTCGGGCTGGACCCGCTGGAATCTTCCTTGCTGGCTAATCCCGATCTGGCATGGATCTCCATCGTCTTCGTCACCGCGTGGCAGGCCACCCCATCTGCGATGCTCATCTACATCGCCGGCCTCATGGCCATCCCCTATGAGCTCTACGAAGCGTCGTCTCTTGACGGTGCCAGCGCGTTCGGGCAGCTGAAGGCCGTTACGCTGCCACTGATGGTTGGCTACATCGGAATCAACATGATCCTCGGATTCAAAAACTTCCTCGGCGCCTATGACATCATCGTCGGCCTGACCAACGGCGGACCCGGAGTTGCAACGCGCTCCATCGCCATGACGATCTTCACAGGTTTCGAACGCGGAGATTACGCCTATCAGATGGCCAACGCCACGATCTTCTTCATCATCTCGCTGGTCATCGCCATCTTCCAGCTGCGCCTGACCTCAAAGGGAGAAGCCAAATGAGCACCGTCTTGAACCAGCGCCTAGCCAAGCGTTCCCGTGCGCGCATCGGCCGCGAGAAAACGAACTGGGTAGCCACATCCATCCTGGCGCTCTGCGCATTGAGCGTGCTGCTTCCCCTGTTCGTCACCATTTCCATGGCCTTCAAATCCGCCAAGCAGGCAGTCAATGGACAAGCGTTCTCCCTACCCAAGCCCTTCTCCATCGAAGGATTCACCAGCGCCTGGGAGCTAGTGAACTTCCCCAGGGCGTTCACCATCTCCCTGCTGATCACCTTGGTGGCCGTGTGCGGTGCGGTACTCGTAGCTTCCATGGCATCCTACGCAATCCACCGCAATTGGCACCGACGCTTCTACCGGCTGAGCTTCTACTATCTGCTCGGAGCGATGTTCTTGCCTTTCCCCGTGCTGGCACTGTCGCAAGTCAAGCTCACTGGCCTAGTCGGCCTCGATAACCCAGTAGGGGTAGCCATCTTGCACATCATGTTCGGACTCTCCTTCAATGTGCTGCTGTTCACCGCGTTCCTGCGCGGACTGCCCGGTGAATTGGAGGAAAGCGCACGCATCGACGGGGCAAGCACCTGGACCGCATTCTGGCGGATCATCTTCCCCCTGCTGGCTCCGATGAGCGCCACCGTCGCGATCTTCGCGTTCCTCGCCTCCTGGAACGACTTCATGATGCCTTCGCTGATCATCGCCGAGCAGGCCGACCAGACACTGCCAGTGGTTCAGCAGCTCTTCCAGACCCAATTCTCGAATAACTACCACGTCTCCTTTGCCTCCTACCTCATGGCCATGGCGCCGAGTATCATCGCCTATCTATTCACCCAACGCTGGGTGATGTCCGGGCTAACCCAGGGCGCCGTCAAATCCTGATCCACCTTCCGCAACATTATTGAAAGGAACCACAATGCCTTTGGACGAACTCCAGCAGGCCACCACCGCCGCCGTGGATGCCGATTGGTGGCGCCAGGCCGCCGTCTACCAGATCTACCCGCGGAGCTTTGCGGATACGAATGCTGATGGGCTCGGCGACCTGCCGGGCATCACCTCCCGCGTCGACTACCTCAAGTCCTTGCACATCGATGCGGTTTGGCTCTCGCCTTTTTATCCTTCGGCACTGGCTGATGGTGGCTACGACGTGGACGACTACCGCAACGTAGACCCGCGACTGGGCACCTTGGACGATTTCGATGCGATGACCCAGGCCCTGCATGCCGCCGGAATCAGGGTCATTGTCGATATCGTGCCGAACCACTCCTCCGATCGCCATGAATGGTTCAGGGCCGCATTGTCCTCGGAGAAAGGCTCCGAAGAACGCAATCGATACATCTTCCGAGATGGCCTCGGCGAACACGGCGAGTTGCCTCCGACCGATTGGGAATCGATATTCGGCGGTCCGGCCTGGGAACCTGTAGGGGACGGCCAATGGTATTTGCATCTGTTCGCCAAGGAACAGCCTGATTTCAACTGGTCCAATGACGAGGTCCGCCAGGACTTCCTCAAGACGTTGCGCTTCTGGTCGGATCGGGGCGTGGATGGCTTCCGCGTTGATGTCGCCCACGCGCTGGCCAAGAACATCGGCTACGAGAATTACCCGAGCAAGGAGGAACTTGCCGCAATGCCATGGGATGGCACTCATCCGATCTGGGATCGCGATGAGGTCCATGATATTTACGCCCAGTGGCGCGAGGTATTCAACGAATACGATCCCCCTCGCACCGCCGTCGCCGAAGCCTGGACCGATGCCGATCGCCGCCCCGCATACGCCCGCGCCAGCGGGCTGGGGCAAGCCTTCAATTTCGATCTATTGCAGGCAGACTTCGACGCTGCGGCATTCAAGAAGATCATCACCTTCAATCTCGCGCAGGCCGCCGCGGCCGGCTCCTCCACCACGTGGGTGTACTCGAACCACGACGTCGTCCGGCACGCCACCCGCTATGGATTGCCCGCCGTTGGAGATCCGGACGCGGCCAAGAAATGGCTGCTGCATGGCGCTGATGCGGAGCAGCTCGATGCCGCGCTGGGGTTGCGCCGAGCCCACGCCGCGACTTTGATGGAACTCGCACTGCCCGGCTCTGCCTACCTCTACCAAGGCGAAGAGCTCGGCTTGCCCGAAGTGACCGGCATCCCCGACGCACAACGCCAAGACCCCGCCTTCTTCCGCAACAAGGGCGTGGAAGTCGGCCGCGATGGCTGCCGGGTCCCGCTCCCCTGGTCGACATCCGGTCCATCCTTCGGATTCGGGGAGTCTCACGCGCATTTGCCGCAGCCGGCAGGTTTCGGACAGTACTCCGTCGCAGCGCAGGACGGCCAGGACGGCAGCACCTTGGAACTCTACCGGAAGGCACTGAAGTTGCGGCGTGAACTGCAGGACGAGGAATCCTTGCGCTGGTTGCCCAGCGAACCCGGAGTGCTGGCCTTCAGTCGTCCAGGCGGCTGGGTGTGCATCACTAATTTCAGCGCAGAACCTCAGCCGCTACCGGCAGGTGAATTGCTGCTGACCAGCGCCGAACTAACCGCAGAGCACACGTTGCCTGCGGCGACTACCGCGTGGTTGCGCGCTTAGCCTGACGCGCTGCCATACTGCACACCTGCGGCCGCGGTGTTCCTAGAACGAACCGCGGCTGCAGGTGTTTCGCCCGGCAGTTGCTAGGGCTTCAGCCAACGCACCTCGCCGGTGGCCAGGTCGTAGACCGCTGGAACCACCCGCGTGCGCTTCTCCTCAACCGCGGTACGGATAATCGACGAACGCTCCAGCAGCTGCTCTGCCACGGCCCGGGCATTGGCTTCCACCACTGTCTGCACATCCTCTGGTTGCGCGCCGGCCATTTGGGCTTGGCGTGCCACCGGCACAATCTGATCCGCGAAGTCGCCCATTTCCCCTGGCAAGGACGGGTTCCGCGGGTCCTTGGCCATTGCTTCCAAGGTGCCGGTGACAGCCCCGCAGGATGTGTGCCCCAGAACCACCAGCAGTGGCACCGCGTAGGGTGCGGAAACGGCGAATTCCATGCTGCCCACCAGGGTGTCATCCAGGACAGCGCCAGCGGTGCGGGTGACGAACAGGTCGCCGATACCCTGGTCGAAGAGCAACTCCGGGGTCACTCGGGAGTCGACACAGCCATGGACCAGCGCGAAGGGCGCCTGATGCTCCGCCAAATCGGCACGCAGCCCGGTTTCCTGATTCGGATGCTTCGGGCTTCCGGCGACATATCGCTGGTTGCCCGCCTGCAATGCGTCGAGCGCTTCCCGTGGTGTCTGCGGCGCGGTCGCATGGTTGACCGGAGCCGCTTCGGAGGCCACCTGGGCTGGTGCGCAGGCGGCCAAGCCGGCGAGGGCAATGAGTCCGGCAGTTCCGGCGAGCAGGCTGCGCCTGCTGGTTTCTGCGCGTACGGCGGAAGGCTGGGCTTGTGGTGCGTCTTTGCGATTGAGCATGGTGCCTTTCGAAGGTGTCCAGGTAAGCGGCAAAGACAATTAACGATTCTTTGACACTAAATAACACGATGCAGTCTATTGATTCATATTTGATTTTTGGACCAGAAGAGCAACATTACGGAGAGTTTTAACGCTCTTGTCACATAGTGGCCTCCAGCAGAAACCCACTTGCCTCCGAAGCCCCCTTAAGCACGCTGTGATTGACACCACACTTTTTCTTCGGTTGGATGGAGCTGTCAATCGATCGATTGATTCTTGAGGCGCAGGGTGGTTTTCATGGAATTGGGAAAGGTCCAGCAAGCAGCCGTAGCTTGTTTCGCTCAGCGCGGCTTCGCGGCGACCGGCATCCGCGAACTCGGCACAGCCGTTGGACTGAACTCAGCCACGCTTTACCATTACGTGGGTGGCAAGGAAGACCTGCTGGTGGGCATCATGAACGACTGCCTGGCCGCCATGATCACCGGCGCCGGGCAGGCACTGGCCGGCAGCAAGGATCCGGTACGCCAGCTCGCCTTGCTCGTGGCCTTCCACGTCGGGTTCACCGCAACCAACCCCGACACCGCACGTGTCACCGAATACGAGATGCGCGCGCTATCCGCCGAAGCCCGCGAAAAGATGCAGGCACTGCGCGATGACTACGAGCAGCTCTTTGCCGACGTGCTGGAAGCCGGCGAGCGCCAGGGAAGCTTCAGCACCCCGGACTTGGGCATCGCCCGCCTGGCACTGATGGAAATGGGCACCGGCGTCTCGCACTGGTACCGCAAGGACGGCCGGCTCTCGCTGGCCGAGGTACAGCTGAATTTCATTTCCCTGGCCATGCGCATCCTCGCCGTGCCCGACGAATTCCCGCTGCCCCCGCAACAGCTGCCCGTACCCCGGGTAATCGCCAGCGAACCGACCAGCAAGGACTGACTTCGTGAAGACTCTTTCCTCCCAACTGAACCCAGAGCAGTTTCAGCGCAACGCGGCCGACCAGGCGCCGTTGCTGGCCGAGCTGCACGAACGGCTTGAACGCGCCGCGCGCGGCGGCTCCGAGAAGTCCCGGCAGCGCCACGTGGATCGCGGCAAGCTGTTGCCCCGCGAGCGGGTGGATGCGCTGCTCGATGACGGCTCGCCCTTCCTGGAAATCGCGCCGCTGGCCGCGGAGGACATGTACGATGGCGCGAGCCCCGGCGCCGGAATGATTGCCGGCATCGGCCTGGTGCACGGCCGCCAGGTGCTGGTCATCGCCAATGACGCCACCGTCAAGGGCGGCACCTACTTCCCGATGACCGTCAAGAAGCACCTGCGCGCCCAGGAAGTCGCGCTGGAGAACAACCTGCCCTGCATCTACCTGGTGGATTCGGGCGGAGCGTTCCTGCCGATGCAGGACGAGGTATTCCCGGACCGCGAGCATTTCGGCCGCATCTTCTACAACCAGGCGCAGCTCTCGGCCGCCAAGATCCCGCAGCTGGCCGCGGTGCTCGGCTCCTGCACCGCCGGCGGCGCCTACGTGCCGGCGATGAGCGACGAGACGGTGATCGTGCGCAACCAGGGCACCATCTTCCTCGGCGGCCCGCCGCTGGTGAAGGCCGCCATCGGGGAGATCGTCACCGCCGAGGAGCTGGGCGGCGGAGACCTGCACGCCAAGACCTCGGGCGTGGTGGACCACCTGGCCGAGAACGACGAGCATGCGCTGATGATAATCCGCGATATCGTCTCCACCCTGCCGGCCAACCCGGCGCCCGCCTGGCGCATCGAGAGCCAGGTGGCCGAGCCGCTCTACCCGGGCAGCGAACTGGCCGGGGTGGTGCCGGTGGATGTCAACGCGCCCTATGACGTGCACGAGGTCATCGCCCGCATCATCGATGCCAGCATGTTCCACGAGTTCAAGGCCGACTACGGCACCACTCTGGTCACCGGCTTCGCGCATATCCACGGGCATCAGGTAGGCATCATCGCCAATAACGGCGTGCTGTTCTCCGAATCCGCCATGAAGGGCGCGCACTTCATCGAGCTCTGCGACCAGCGCGGCATCCCGCTGGTGTTCTTGCAGAACCTCGCCGGATTCATGGTGGGCCGCGACTACGAGGCGGACGGCATCGCCAAGCACGGGGCCAAGATGGTCACCGCCGTGGCCACCGCCCGGGTGCCCAAGCTGACGGTGATCATCGGCGGCTCCTTCGGCGCCGGCAACTACTCGATGTGCGGCCGGGCCTACTCCCCGCGCTTCTTGTGGATGTGGCCGGCAGCGCGCATCTCGGTGATGGGCGGGGCCCAGGCCGCCTCGGTGCTCTCCACGGTCAAGCGCGATGGACTGGAGGCCGGCGGCGGCAGCTTCGGCGCCGAGGAAGAGGAAGCGTTCAAGGCTCCGATCCGAGAGCAATACGAAACCCAGGGCAACCCCTACTATTCCACCGCCAGATTATGGGATGACGGGGTCATCGACCCGGCAGATACCCGCCGGGTGCTCGGCCTGGCCCTGGATGTCTGCGCCCGCCAGCCGCTGCCGGCAACCAACTTCGGCCTCTTCCGGATGTAGTGCGAGGAAAACACCATGACTACCAAGCTCTTTGACACTGTCCTGATCGCCAACCGCGGGGAAATCGCGGTGCGCATCATCCGCACCCTGCGAGCCCTGGGCATCGAATCGGTGGCCGTCTACTCCGATGCCGATGCCGGGGCGCTGCATGTGTCCGAAGCCGACCGTGCGGTACGCATCGGAGCAGCCCCGGCCACTGAAAGCTACCTGGATATCGACGCGGTGATCGCCGCCTGCAGGCAAACCGGTGCCCAGGCGGTGCACCCGGGCTACGGGTTCCTCTCCGAGAACGTGGATTTCGCCCGCGCGCTGGAGGCTGCCGGCATCACCTTCATCGGCCCGCCGGTGCACTCCATCAACCTCATGGGCGACAAGATCCGCTCCAAGAACCATGTCCTCTCCCACCAGGTGCCGGTGGTTCCCGGCATCGCCGAACCCGGGCTGGGCGACGAGCAGCTGCTCGCCGCCGCCGCGGACGTCGGCTTCCCGCTGCTGATCAAGCCATCGGCCGGCGGCGGCGGCAAGGGCATGTTCGCCGTGGAATCAGCCGCCCAGCTTCCCGAAGCGCTGTCCAGTGCCCGGCGCACCGCGCGCAGCGCCTTCGGCGATGACACCCTGTTCCTCGAGCGGCTGGTGCGCAATCCACGCCATATCGAGGTGCAGATCCTGGCCGACGCGCACGGGAACACCGTGCACCTGGGCGAACGCGAATGCTCCTTGCAGCGACGCCACCAGAAGGTCATCGAGGAAGCCCCCGCGCCGTTGTTCGAGAACCTGGAGCACGGCGCGGCGATCCGCGAGCGCATTGGCGCCGCCGCGGTGGCGGCCGCGCAATCGGTGGGCTACGTCGGCGCCGGAACTGTCGAGTTCCTGGTGAGCGACCAGAACCCGGACGAATTCTTCTTCATGGAAATGAATACCCGCCTGCAGGTGGAGCACCCGGTCACCGAGGAAGTCGTGCGGGTGAACGGGGAAAAGCTGGATCTGGTCCAGTGGCAGGTGCGCATCGCGGCCGGCCACGCACTGGATTTCACCCAGGACCAGGTGGCGCTGGAAGGCCATGCCATCGAGGCGCGGCTCTACGCGGAGGACCCGTCATCCGGCTTCCTGCCATCGGTGGGCACCGTGCTGCACGTGCACGAGCCAGGGAATGTCCGCGTGGATTCCTCGCTGCGCGACGGCCTGGAAATCAGCGCCCACTACGATCCGATGCTTTCCAAACTCATCGCCTGGGGCCCGGATCGCACCGAGGCGCTGGCCCGCTTGGACCGGGCCCTGGCGCAGACCGTGGTGCTGGGCGTGCTGACCAACAGCGAATACCTGCGGCTGCTGCTGGCCGACGAGGATGTGGCCGCCGGACGCCTGGACACCAACCTGATCGAGCGGAAAATGGACCAGTTCGCCTTCCGCAAGGTCGGGCCCCGCGAACTGGCCTTGGCAGCGCATCTGGAAGATCGGCGGATTCCAGCCGCGAATACGCCGTGGGGCCTGCGCGATGGCTGGCGGGCCCAGCATCGCCGGGCCAGCATCCAGCATTTCGAGGCAGGTGACCAGCAGGCAGCAACCTCGCTCCTCGCCCAATCCGGCGGCAGCCGGGTACAGGTTGCCGGTGAGGAGCTCACCGTCCAGGAATCCGCCGGTTCCCTGGCCGTCAACGGCCAGCGCAGCGGAATCCAGCATGCCTTCGCCGCCGATGGCACGCTGTGGCTGTGCGAAGAAGGCTGGACCGCGGCGGTGCGCAAGCTGTCCCGCGAAGAAGTCCTCGAACGCCACCTGGCCACCATCGCCATTCAATCCGGCTCCTTCTCCCCGCATGTCCAGTCCCCCATGCCCGGCACCGTGATCAACGTCCAGGCAGCCGATGGCGATGCGGTCGCCAAGGGCCAACTGCTGCTGAGCATCGAAGCGATGAAGATGGAGCACCAGCTCTTCTCCCCCGCGGAGGGCATCGTGCGCATGACCGGGTTGAAGGCCGGGGACCTGGTCAAGGCCAAGCAGGTCGTGGCCACCGTGGAAGCAACACAGCCAACCGCAGCACAGCATCAGGAGCAGGACGCATGAGCGAGCAAACCCCCAAACGTGTCGAGCAGCGCGGCCTCTACTTCGATGAGCTGCAGCTCGGGGCCACCTACGTGCACAGGCCCGGACGCACCCTGACCGAGGCGGATAACGTCGCTTTCACGACGATGACCATGAACAACCAGGGACTGCACCTGGACGCGGCATGGGCATCTACCCAGCCATTCGGCAAGCCGCTGGTCAACTCCCTGCTGACCCTGAGCACCATGATCGGCCAGTCGGTGGGCCAGCTGACCGAAGGCACCATCGTGGGGCAGCTGGGCATCAATGACGTGCGCTTCCCGCACCCGATGTTCCACGGCGATACGCTCTACACCGAAACCGAGATCACCGCACTGCGCGAATCCAAGTCCCGCCCCGGGCAGGGCCTGGCGTCCATGACCCACACCGGCCGCAACCAGCACGGCGACATCGTGGCCACCGCCACCCGCACCTGCCTGATGTGGACCCATCAGGCGCACCTGGATGCGCTGGAAGCCAAGGGGGAAAGCTCCAATGGCTAGCTTCCTGATGGGTCCTTCCCTGCTGTTCTGCCCGGCCGACAGGCCCGAGCGCTATGCCAAGGCGGCGCAGCGTGCCGATGCGGTCATCATCGATCTGGAAGACGCGGTGGCTGCCGGGAACAAGGATGCCGCCCGCCGCGCCTTGCTGGATACGCCGCTGGATCCCGCGCGGGTCATCGTGCGCGTGAACCCGGTCGATAGCGAGCACTTCGCCAAGGACCTGGAAGCGCTGGGGCAGACGGCCTATCGCACCGTGATGCTGCCCAAGTGCGAGTCGGCGGCGCAGCCGGCTGCGCTGGCAGGCTACGACGTCCTGGCGCTGTGCGAAACCGCCAAGGGCATCACCAATGCCTCGGACATTGCCGGGGCGCAGAATGTTGTCGCGCTGATGTGGGGCGCCGAGGATTTGATCGCCTCGCTCGGCGGCACATCCTCGCGCGGCCAGGATGGCAGCTACCGCGAGGTGGCACGGTTCGCGCGGTCGCAGGTGCTGCTGAATGCGGTGGCCAACGGCAAGGCCGCAGTTGATTCCGTGTACCTCGATATCCCTGATCTGGAAGGCCTGGGCGAAGAGTCCCGCGATGCCAAGGCATCGGGATTCGCCGCGAAGGCGTCAATTCACCCGAACCAGATGCCGGTCATTCGCGAGGCGTTCGCACCGACCGAAGCAGAACGGGAACGCGCACGGCGGATCCTTGAAGCCGCAGAGGCAAATCCAGGAGTTTTCGCTTTCGAGGGGCAGATGGTCGATGAGCCGCTGCTGCGCCAGGCCCGGGCCACCTTGGGCAAATAAGCTGTTTCCCGCCATGGGCTAAAGTGTGTAGCAATTACAGCCGACAGCTGGCCAACGGAGGTTCACATGCCTGTCGTGAAGAAACCCGGAGCCGATACCCTGGTGTATTTCTGGTTTGCGGTTGGACTGGCCGTGCTCGGCATGGTCATCCAACAAATCGGCGCCGTCATGATGCTCAAGGGCGCGCTGGAGCTGAACATCCTGGAAGTGACCACGCTTCACTTGGTCGCCTGGGGCTGCTACACCGGAGCCCTCATCTTCACCATCGTGGTCATGCACAAGGCCATTGCCATGCTGATTTACCTGGTGCATCATCATCGCCCGCTGCCGCCACGAACGGGGGCGGTGATCCGCGATGCCCCGGTAACGGCCCAGACCCCCGATACGGCCGCTGCCGGGCAGGAATCCGGTGCGGCAAAAGCCATGGAAGATCAACTGGGCAAGGAAGAGCCGCCCTCCGGGGCCAAGCTAAAAACCTTTCCGCGGCAGGCGCTGGGTGCAGTGCAACCACAGGATCAGCAACAGGGCGCCAAGCACCAAAACACCCGAAACGGCAAAGACCTCGCGTAGCGAGTAAGCGGAGGCAACCAGGCCCAAGACCCATGCGCCCACGGCGGTGCTCACATCCAAAGCGAAGAAGTACGTGGCGCTGGCCCTGCCGCGGGCTTCCGGTTTAGCGCTGAGTACCGAAATTGAATTCATCGCCGGGCTGACCACGCCAGCGCCGAGGCCAAAGCAGGCCCCGGCGATAATGAGCATGGCCATGGAGGCCGAAAAGTAGATCAGCGCCATCGAGCCGGCCGAGAACAGCACGCCGAAGCACACGATCGCAGTCAACGACATGCGACGGCGCAACCACCCCATGAGCAAACGGGAGATCGCCAACGCAACACCGCTGGCGACGAAGAATAACCCCACATTGCCCAGCCCTTGCTGTTGCCCATAAGCGGCCAAGAAGGTGTTCACGCAGGTCGTGCCGAACATGAAGCACAACATGACGGTGGCAGGACGCCAGGCATCCTTTTCCACCAGTTGCAAGAATCCGCGATTGGCCGCCGAGCTCATGGAAGCCCTGCGCCGGCGCTCCACTTCCTTCGCCGGCTTAGCCAGGGGAATGCGCAGCAGGAAGTTCATCAGGCAAAAGGCGAGGGCCACGCCGAAGGCGGTTTCGTAGCCGGCAACTTCGCGCAGGGTCAGTGCGAGCCCCGGCGCAAAGATAGTCACCACGGTTTGTTCCAGGCTGAGAATGCCCAACCCTTCGGCCAGCTTCTTCTCTGGAATGATATCCGTGGCCAAGGTGCCCACCGCGGTGCTGTTCAAGCTGAAGCCAGCGCCTTGCAATGCGCGCAGAGCCAAGAAGAGCCACACCGGCAAGGACAGCAGATACAGGCCGGTGCCAATCGTAAAGAAGCTGGCACCGAGCAGCATGGCCATCCAACGCCCCTTGGCATCAACCAGCCAGCCGGCCAGCGGGCGGGACAGCGCCGCGGTTGCAAAGTACAAGGTGGAGGTCAAGCCAACTTCGGCGGGTGACAGGCCAAGGTCAAAGGCGTACAGCGGGACCAGGGCCACCAGCATCATGGTGGCTACGCGCAGGCTCGCATTCGAGAGCATCAGCGCGAAAAAGGTCCGACTATACAAAGTTCTCCAAGGGTGTGAGGTCAACAATTATTCTATGCGCGTCACGAACTTCACGTTCCCTTGATGCCAGTGCCATGCTCTTAGCATCATCAAGAAGGAGCGTGCGATTGAACTCCCCGAAGCCATTGCGGATCCACCGAGCCTGGCTGGTCGCCATCGTGACCACGCTGGCGCTAGTCGCCACGGCGGCGTTCCGCTCGACCACCGGCGCGTTCTTTGAACCACTTGAATCCGAATTCGGCTGGCTCCGCTCCCAGTTATCGACCGCAGTGACCATCAACCTGGTGGTCTACGGCCTGGCAGCTCCTTTCGCCGCGACTTTGCTGGAACGGTATTCCATGCGCAAGGTGGCTGCCATCGCCCTGGCATTGGTGGCCTCCGGGGCCGGATTGTCCGTGTTCATCAGCCAGATCTGGCAGTTGTGGGTACTGTGGGGCGTGCTGGTTGGACTGGGCACCGGAGCGATGGCGCTGGTTTTCGGTTCCGTGGTGGCCAACCGCTGGTTCTCCGAGCGCCGCGGCCTGGTGATGGGCATCTTTTCCGGCGCGAATGCCGCCGGCCAGCTGGTGTTCCTGCCAAGCATTGTGCTGATCATCGAGCAGTACTCATGGAGGGTCGCGGCTCTGGTTGTTGCGGTCTTCGCGGTGCTGATCATCCCGTTGCTGCGCTGGCCCTTCGCCAATTCCCCTGCCGAAGCCGGTGTGCTGCCCTACGGCGGGGCCGGAGCTGCAGCCGCGCCGGCATCCGGAACGCAGCAGGGTTCAATGGCTGCCGCGACGCTCAAAGCCCTGTTCGCGGCCTCGCGCTACCCGGCATTCTGGGTCTTGGCGATGACCTTCTGGATCTGCGGATGGTCTACCAACGGGCTAGTGCAGACGCACTTCATCCCTGCGGCGCACGACCATGGCATGCCGGCAACGACCGCTTCCGGGTTGCTGGCGCTGGTTGGCATTTTCGATATCCTTGGCACGGTGTTCTCCGGGTGGCTGACCGACCGTGTACGCCCGTGGCTGCTGCTTGCGGTGTACTACGCGTTGCGCGGACTCTCGCTGATGTTCCTGCACTCGCTGATGGGTCCAACCGTCGAGCCGCTGATGTGGATCTTCATTGTCTTCTACGGTTTGGACTGGGTGGCGACCGTGCCTCCTACGGTGGTGCTCTGCCGCCAGTACTTCGGTCCGGTTAAAGCCACCGTGGTCTTCGGCTGGGTCTTCGCCTTCCACATGATCGGCGCCGGCGCAGGCTCGCTGACCGCAGGGCTGTCGCGGGAAACCACCGGCAGCTACCTGGCCGCGTGGATTACCGCTGCGGTACTGTGCCTTGCGGCAGCCGTCAGCCTGCTGTTCTTGCCGCGCATGCGCAAAGCCTACGAGGATCCTCAGCTCGAGAAAGTTGGCGTGTAGCCGCACGGCACCACTGCGTAATAGCCGCTTAACGCAAAAACCTCGCAGAGCAGATCACTGCTGATCGCTCTGCGAGGTTTCGCGCATCAGGCTCAGACGAGCGCTACGTCCTTGGAAGGAACGTGGAGCTTCTGGTTGCCGTAGTGCACCGAGAAGAACCAGCCGATACCGGTCACGATATGGATCAGGCTCAGGCCCACGGCGGTTGCGGCATCTGCTGCGTTCATGATCGGGAAGACGATCGAGACTACCGCTATGAGCAAGCCAGCCCACTGCGCGATCTTGCAAATGCCCTTGTTTGCCCGTCCGATCAAGAAGACCACCAGGCCGAAGAAGAGGATCGGGACCAGCGTGAACTGCAACAGGTGGTCAAAGCCAACAACATCAGTTGGATTAGAACCAATCCGGCGGGATGCCCCAGCGGCGCCAGCTAAGAAGAAAATGATGACATTCAGGTAGCTGGTACCCAGCGCACCGATAATCACCTGAATGAAATTGAATGGGCTATTGGGTTGTCCCTGAGCCGACATGGCACTCCTAGAATTGTTGAAAGTTCGCAACTATTCTATTCCCGAGTGCCTGTGCTGCGGCTCTCAGGAGACCGTGAGAACCACGACACTTAGCAGGGCTATGTATTTTCCAAGGCCGCGATCTCGTTGAACTTCCTATTCGAGTTGTTCACTGCGATATACCAAGACGCCGCAACCACCAGGTGCATAATCGCCACTGTCAGCGCGGTCCCCCAGTCCTCGGCGAAGAACCACTGCACCACCGCTGAGGCCAGCACGGCGGCAACGCCGACCCACTGGGCGATGCGGCAGAAGCTCGGCTTAGCCCGGCCGATCAAGAAGGTCAGGAACCCGAGAATGAGAATGGGTAGGGCAGTGAATCGCACGATATGGAGGAAATCCAGGTTCTGGAACAACCCGCCCGAGTATTCCATGGACGCGCCGATGACCCTGGCAATGAAGTAGGCCAAGACACTCAGCGACATGGCCCCGAAAGCCGCAATCACCACTTGGGCGAAATTGAACGGCATCTTGAATCTAACGTCAGCCTGCATCGCGAATCATCCCCTTTTACGGCGAATTCGAGCTGAACTGATAGTTCCACTGTACGCCTGCTGAGGGCAATTGGATCCGTCGATTTTCCGATGCTTTCGGCATCGCCAGCACCAGCACGCAGCCGCACATGGCCTAGTTCGGGCCGAGCACCAGGAACAGCGCGTATCCGCCCAGCGCAAAGAGCGCCAGCGTGGCCATCAGCACTGCCACCACGTCCGCTTGGATCTTCTCGCGCTTCACCCCCAGAGCCATGCGCCGATACCGCGCACGCTGCGAGAGCAGGATCCCCAGCGCCATCGATGAAGACACCGCGATCAGCAGGATCATGCCCATCCCGTAGTGCGGGAGCCAGCGCAGGAAAACGGCAGACACCACGAGGAAGGAAACCATCGTGCGATTCCACGCGAAGATGGTCCGCTCGGGTTGCAGGCCCGCATCGGCGATCTCGATGGGTTCGTTTTTCACGAGCTCAGAGACCATAAAATCATGGCGATCGCAGCCAGCGAAGCCACCACCGCACCGAAGGCCAGCAGCGGGACAATGGCGGGAATCGGCAATGGCCGGCCGGTGCGCATGCCGCGTTCCACGCGGACCCAGCGCACGGCTGCACCGGCGGCAATCAGGATGCCGACACCGATCACCAGCACCGCCAACCAGGTGCGCAAGGGCGAGGGAAACGCCTCCGCCGCAAAAGCCTCCAGCGCAGTACCGCCTGCGAGGAAGGCTAGCGAAGTTCTAATCCAAGCCAGGAAAGTTCGTTCATTGGCCAAGGTGAAACGCGGATCAGGCTCGCTACCCTTGGGCAGAAGCCAGCGCGATAGCCGGCTGCGTTCTTGCTCGGACATGACCCTCCTTCGTTTGTATCGACGTTATGAGCATACCCAACCAATTATCGGCTGAACCTATTTAGTTAGTAGATAAAAACAGTTTTACGAATGTGATCCAGCGCATAAGAATAGATGGCAGTACTTGAATCGAAGAAAGGGCGCACTCCATGGCCTCCATCAATCTCAATCCCCACGTTGTTACGCTGGGCACCGCTGGCGGACCGCGTTGGTGGACCGGCGAAAACGCGGGCAAGCGCGCAGGCATCTCCACCGCCGTAGTCATCGGTGACAGCGTCTACCTGGTGGATGCCGGTACCGGCGTGGGAAATCAGCTGATGAAGGCCGGGTTCAGCCCCTCGAACCTGCGCGGAATCTTCCTGACGCATCTGCATTCGGACCACACCATCGATCTGGCCTCGCTGGCCATCTTCGGGATGTTCACCCTTCCTGCCGGCAAGGCACCGATCTCCATCATCGGCCCCGGCGACCGCGGAGCACTGCCGCCGGTCTCACCGCGCGCGGTAACCGCCCCGCAGCCGCTCTACCCGGAAAATCCTACGCCGGGCACTGCCTCGATGTTCTCGCATCTGATGCAGGCCTACGCCACGGACTTGAACGACCGGGTGATCGACGCGCTGCGCCCATCACCGCTGGATCATTTCACCGCTTCGGACATCGAGATTCCTGCGGGCACCGGCTACCACCCGAACGAGAACCCGACTCCACAGGGCTTTGCTCCGTTCGAGATCCACCGCGACGAGCTGGTCACGGTCACCGCAACCCTGGTCAAGCACCCGCCGATCGCTCCGGCCTTTGCGTTCCGCTTCGACACCGTTGACGGTTCGGTGACTATCTCCGGGGACACCGCCCCATGCCAGAACCTGGCCACCCTTGCACAGGGTACCGACCTGCTGCTGCATGAAGCGATCGACTTCGACTGGGTGGAGCGCGCCTACGGATCGGTTGGCACCTTGGAGGCCCAGGCATCGATGGACCATCACCGCGCTTCGCACACCTCGCCTCAGCAGGCGATCGACATCGCCCACCAGGCCGGGGCCCGCGCCCTTGCCCTGCATCACCTGGTTCCCGGCACAACTCCGCTCTCGGTCTGGGAATCCCACGCCGAGAAATTCTCCGGAACATACCTAGTGCCCAACGATCTGGACACGATATCCTTTTCCCGCGTCAACAGTGATATGGCGGCAACCCGATGAGCAACACAACTAATTCCTCGACCCCTGCGGAGGCCCAAGTGAAGGTCCCTTCGCTGAACTCCCCGCAGATGCGCCGGATCCTGGCTTCCAGCTTCATCGGCAGCGCGATCGAATTCTACGACTTCATCCTCTACGCAACTGCGGCCTCGCTGGTATTCAACAAGGTCTTCTTCGTGGGCTTGACTCCCGGCGTTGCCATTTTCGCTTCGTTTGCCACCCTGGCCGTGGGCTATCTGGCCCGTCCGCTGGGCGGCATCGTCTTCGGCCACTTCGGCGACAAGATTGGCCGCAAGGGTGTGCTGATCACCTCGATGGCAATGATGGGCGGCGCCTCGACACTGATCGGCCTGTTGCCGCCAACCGCGCAGATCGGCATGCTAGCCCCAATCGCGCTGATTACCTTGCGCGTCATACAGGGCTTGGCCGTTGGCGGCGAATGGGGAGGAGCCATGCTGATGGCTCTGGAGCACGCGCCGAAGGAACGCCGCGGCTTCGCCGCGAGCTTCGCGAACATGGGCGGCCCGGCCGGTGCGGTCTTGGCAACTTTGGCCGTCTCGGCAGTCTCGCTCATGCCTGACGAGCAGTTCCTGTCCTGGGGTTGGCGTATTCCGTTCCTGATCAGCATCGCACTGGTGGGCATTGGTTTGATCATCCGTCTGAAGGTCACTGAGTCCCCACTGTTCCTCGCCTTGGAAAACAAGGCAGAGGAACGCAAGACCCCCTTCATGGAGGTCATCACCAAGTACCCGAAGTCTGTCATCCGCGGCACCCTGGTAGGCATGAGCTCCTACACCGTGCAGGGCTTGATGACCGTTTGGGCCATCTCCTACGTGGTCGAGGAAGTCGGCATGGACCGCACTTCGGTGCTGAACATCAAGGCTATCGGCGCCGCGCTGACCGTGGTTGGCATCTGGGTTTCCTCGCGCTACTCCGACAAGCTGGGCCGTCGCCCGGTCATGATGATCGGTATCGTTGCCGGCGCCGTGGCTGCGCTGCCGATCATGTGGATGCTGGAACTGGGCCAGCTGTGGCTGTTCGCCATCGCACTATTCGTGGCCAATGGCATCGTCCAGGCGTTCATCTTCGGGCCGTTCGGCGCGTTCACCGCGGAGCTGTTCCCGACCCGCATCCGGTACACCGGCGCCTCGCTGGTCTACCAGCTCTCCTCCACCGTGGGTGCAGGCTTCACTCCGATGATCGTTGCCGGGCTGGTGCTGCTGGGCGGCGGATCGCTGTGGATCGCCGGCGGTGTCTGGGCCGCCGCGTTCATCGTGGCCGCGCTGGCAATGCGCGGCATCAAGGAAGGCCGCGACGCCGACCTCGAGGCCGAGGAAATGAGCCACTAGGCCCCGGCGCCTGGACTGCAAGGCCGGTTGGAACTTACGGGTTCCGGCCGGCCTTGCGCTCTTTTTCGGCTCCGGCTTCCTCGCAGAAGTCCAAGAAGGCGCGCAGGCGCGGGCCGCCATCCCGCGCACCGCCAAGAAGCTCATGATGCGAAAATTCACCAGCTGGTTGTGTCGCACGGTGGAACATCCGGGGAGACAAAGTCCTCGTCGGCCAGCTCGCTGAACCGAACGGTTCCGTTGCTTGCACCCGGCGCCCGACCGTCAGCAGCACGTAGGTGCGTCTGCCCATAACCGTGGTGCGCTGTACGGAGGCAACAGATACCGGGAGTGGGTGATCACCGCATTGATGAAGCCCGCCAGCACGCGCTCCTGCAACCCGCGCCGTCGCCCTCCGTGGTACGTTCCCCAACAGCCCGAGGTGAGGATTGGTGATCTGCACGCGGTCATGGTTAGGTGACGGTTGGGAAGCCGTTCGCTGGCTGTGCCATGATTTCACCATGGAGATCAATTCATCGCCCGTCGAGTCGGTAGACCGTGCACTGCTGCTGATATTAGCGCTGCGCGACGGCGGCCCGCTCTCGGTCAAGGCCGCTGCCGAGTTGCTGGATGTGGCCCCCTCTACGGCGCACCGGCTGCTGACGGCTCTGACCTTCCGAGGCTTTGCCGCACAGGGCCACGACCGGACCTACCGGCAGGGTCCTGAGCTCTCCGGGCACGTCCCGCAGGTGTTTTCCACCCAGCTGTTGCGCCAGCATGCGCAAGCGGCGTTGGTTAGGCTTCAGGGCGCCGTGGGTGAGACGGTGCAGGTCATGATCCTGAACGGAGGCAATATCCAGTTTGTCGAAGGCGTCGAATCGGAGCGGACTCTGCGCGTGGTCAAGCGCGTGGGTGACATGATGCCGGCATTCGTGTCCTCGGGCGGCAAGGCGATGTTGGCGCGGCTGACCAACGCCGAGCTGGAGGAAATGTACCGCTCGGGGCTGCCACCGTGGGCGACCAGCAAGACCACCACCATGGCATCGCTCAAGCGGCTCATGACCAAGATTCGCCGGGACGGCTTCGGCACCAGCTTCGAGGAAACCGAACAGGGCGTGGTGGGTCTGGGTGTGAGCATCAATGACGCCGACGGTCGCCCGGTGGCAGCGGTGACCACGGCTACGCCGAGTATCCGCTTTGACCGCTCCGCGATGCCGCTGCATGTCGATGCGCTGCAACTGGCCGCCGCCGAGATCATGGCGAAACTGCACGGAATCGGAGCTCCCCGCGGCGAATAGGGCTTGGCGCACGGCGCCGCCGGCGCGGTTCCCGGAAGGACGCCCCCAGCGGCGCCTGCAGCTCAGGCTCCGGCCAAGATGCGGGAGACGGACTCCACGGTATCGTCCAAGTCCTGCGGGTTGACCAGCACGCCGGTGTCCAGCACGCCGGAGGAACCGCCCTGGACCAGACGCTTGAGCGGGATTTCCATGCGCTTGCCGGTGCGGGTACGCGGGATGCTGCGAACGAATAGCACCTGATCGGGAACGTGGCGGGGTGAGAGCTGCGTGCGCAGCGCGGTGCGGATTGTGCGTTCCAGGGCCACGGTGTCGACATCACCGGCAGCTTGCACCAGCAATACCAGCTGGCCCATCGCTCCGCCCTGTTCGAAGTGCATCACCATGGCGTCGTTAACGCCCGGGTGTCCATCGAGCAGTGCATAGAATTCGGCGGTGCCCAGGCGCACGCCGCCACGGTTCAGCGTTGCGTCCGAGCGCCCGGTGATGACCCATGTGTCGCGTTCGGTGCGCACCAGCCAGTCGCCGTGGCACCAGGCGCCCTCGAAGACGTCGAAGTAGCTGGACTTGTAGCGTTCGTTGTCCGGATCATTCCAGAAGAATACGGGCATCGAGGGCATCGGCGACGTGGCAACCAGTTCGCCGGGCTCCCCACGCAGGGAATTGCGCTCGTGGTCCCAGGAATCCACGGCAACGCCCAGCGGACGGCAGGCCATTTCTCCCGCATGGACGGCGGACAGCGGACTGGCGCCCAGGAATGCGGCGCAGATGTCTGTGCCGCCGGAAGTCGGGGCCATCACGAGATCGGGATTGATCGAGTCGTACGCCCAGCCTGCGACATCGGCAGCCAGCGGGGAACCGGAGCACTGTATTTCGCGCAGGCGGGTCAGGTCCCATTTCTTGCCCGGCTCTACACCTGCATGTGCGCAGGCCGCTAGGTAGGCCGATCCGGTGCCCATGTAGGTCGATTCAGTTTCGGCCATGACTGCCCACTGGGACCACTCACCGTCAAGGGCCGGCCAATTGGGGTCCCCATCGTGGAGCACCACGCTAGCGCCGACCAGCAGGGAGGAAACGCCCATGTTCCAGACCATCCACCCGGTAGTGGAGAACCAGTAGGCGGTGTCAGCCTCGCAGAGGTCGTCTTGCAGGCCTATGGCCTTATAGTGCTCCAACAGCAGTCCGCCATGGGAGTGCACGATGGCCTTCGGAGTGCCGGTGGTTCCGGAGGAGAAGAGAACCGTCATCGGGTGCTCGAAGGGCACCGGCTCGATGACTGCCGCGGCACGCTCGGCGGTGAAATCGGTCCAGGACTGCGCACCCGGTGCCGCGGTTTCGGTGTCCAGGTCCGTATCGAGGTAGGGCAGCAGCACGGTGGGGATGCCCGGCAGTTCCGCGCGGATCCTAGAAAGGTCATCGAGCTTGGAGAGCCGCCTGTCGCCCCAGCGGTAGCCGTCAATGGAGATCAACAGGTTCGGCTCGAGTTGGCCGATGCGCCCCAGGACGCCCTTGACACCCATTTCGGGAGGCACGCAGCACCAGATGGCGCCCAGTCCAATGACGGCAAAGTAGGCGGCCATGGTTTGCGGGATGTTGGGCAGGTATCCGGCGACCCGGTCCCCGGACTTAATGCCGTGGCGGATCAGGCCCTGCTGGATGCGCTCTATTTCCTCCGTCAGGCGTGCGCCGGTCCAGTCGATGCTGCCATTGGTCTGGCTGCGGGACTTGACCATGGCGTCGTCCGGGTGGCGTGCGAGGGAACGCAGAACGTGCTCGGTGAAGTTGATCCGGGCACCGACGAACCACTGCGCCCCCGGCATGGTGCGCTCTGCAAGCACCGAGGTGTAGGGAGCGTGGCTGATGACCTCGAAGTGGTCCCAGACCTCGCCCCAGAAGTCCTCAAGGTTCTGAACCGACCAGGCCCAGGCGTCTTCGTAGTCAGCGAAATGCCGACCGGTCTTGGCCTCGATCTTTTCCAAAAAGCGGCCCATTTGGCTGTCTGACCAGGTATCACGGGCGGGCGCGGGCCGCAGCAGTGCGCCGGGTTCGGTGTTCTTCATGGTTCTTTCCTTCGATGGTGTTCGTGTCGTTCGGGGTTCCCGCCGACGGGCCTGCGGTCCTTTAGCAGGCGGTGGTGCCGGAATCGAGTCCGAGCAACTTCACGGCGTTGTCCTTGATGATCTTTTGGCGCGCTCCCTCGCGCAACTCCAGCTTTGCGAAGTCGTCCATCCAGCGGTCGGGGGGCAACAAAGGGAAGTCGGAGCCGAAGAGGACCTTGTCCTGAAGCATGGTGTTGGCATACTGAACCAGGTTGGCCGGGAAGTACTTGGGTGACCAGCCGGAGAGGTCGATGTACACGTGGTTGTGGCGCACCGCCACCGCCAGGGCCTCGTCCTGCCAGGGGAAGGAAGGGTGTGCCATGATGATGCGCAGCTCGGGGAAGTCCACCGCCACGTCGTCCAGTGCCATCGGGTTGGAGTACTTCAGTCGGATCCCGCCGGACCCGGGCATGCCGGCGCCGATGCCACTTTGGCCGGTGTGGAAGAGGGCGGGGACGCCCAGGGACTGGATTTCCTCGTACAACGGGTAGGCGGCGTGGTCGTTGGGGAAGAAAGACTGCAGGTTCGGGTGGAACTTGAATCCCTTGATCCCGTATTCCTCCACCAAGATGCGGGCCTCGGTGATCGCCGCCTTCCCGCGGGCCGGGTCGATGCTGGCGAAGGGGATCAGCACGTCGGAGTGCTTGACCGTCTCCTCGGCAATGTAGCGGTTGGAAATCGGCGGGTGCCCGGTGGTGGCTTCGTGGTCCACGGTGAAGACGACTGCCGCCATGTTCCTTTCGCGGTAGTGGGCCGCGACGGCCTCGATCCCCAGGGGATCGTGGGCCGCGCCGAAGTGCGCCTGGGCAGCGGCGCGGAAATCGTCGGGCATGTCGGTGTGCCCGTGGTCGTCGGATTCGATGTGGACGTGCATGTCGATCGCGACGAGGTCCGCGACGTTAACCTTGCTCATGTTGGCGTTCTTCCTAGCTAGTGGCGGACGTGGCCGCCACCGATAGCTGTGTTGGTGGAGTTGGCAGTCGGGTCAGGAAATGCTGGCGGCAGCGAGTTCCACCGTGCGTGTCTCGCGCTTGAGCGAGTAGCCCAGGGCCATGATGCACAGTGCGGAAGCGGCCAGCGGGGCGGCGAAGAGCACGAAGATGTCCTCCGGCTTCCAGCCTCCGGACAGCAGGTAGCCGACCAGGATCGGGGCAACGATGGAAACCATGCGGCCCAGGCCGATCATCCAACCGACACCGGTTGCCCGGGCACGGGCGCTGTAGATCTCGGGGGAAATCGTGTAGAAGCCGGCGATACCGGCGGTGGTGAGCATGCCCAGGAGGAGGGCGAGCACCATGGCCAGGGTGATCTGGCTGAAGAGCATGGAGAAGACGATGTAGGCGGCGGCCGATCCGAGGAGCGCTATGACCAGCAGCGGGCGTGCGCGGAAACGGACGGCCAGGGCGCTGAAGACGAAGCATCCAAGGATGCCGCCGGCGTTGGCGATGGTTCCTGTTGTCACGCCGATCGAGTTGTCGCCGGTGACGCCGGCAATGATCTTCGGGGTCCAGGTATTGGCAAAGTAGTACGCGGCCACGAGGCAGCCGTAGCCGACCCAGAGCATCAAGGTGCGGAAGCGGATCGGGGTGGTCAGGATTTCACGGATGGCAGACTGCTCCTTGCCGGTGGCGGTGGAAGCTGGCAGCTGGCACAGTGCAGGGCGCCCGATCTTGGCAAGTATGGTGTTGACGTTCTCGAGGGCCCCCGCCGGGCGGCGGGTCAACAGGTAGTCGAGGGATTCCGGCAACCACAGCCAGGAAACGACCAGCATGAGGATGGTCAGTACCGCGCCGACGGCGAAAAGGGAATGCCAGCCGAAGTTCGGGATCAACGGTCCTGCAACGATGCCGCCGATGGTGGCACCGATCGGGTAGCCGGCAGTGTAAATGCCCATGATCGAACCGCGGCGCTTGTCCGAGGAGTATTCGGAAACCAGAACGTTGAGGTTGGCCATCATACCGCCGACGCCCAAGCCGGTCAGGATCCGGAAGACCAGCAGCTGAGTGGCGTCGATGGCGAAGACCGAGGCGACCATCCCGATACTGATGACGGAAAGCGAGACCAAGGTGAGACGGCGCCGCCCGATCTTGTCAGCAAGAGGAGTAAGGAAGATGGAACCAGCGGCCATGCCGAACAAACTTGCGCTCAGCAGGAATCCTAGGGCGGCAGGAGAGATGTCCCACTCGCGGGAGAGTACCGGTGCAGCGTAGGCCATGGCGGCCACGTCGAAACCGTCGATGAGGATCAAGGTCAAGGCTATGACGACAGTCATCACTTGGAATCGGCTCATGGCCGAACTGCGTATTTCCGCGAGGGTTTCCATGAGGGGCTTTCTGGTTTGGCAAGAAGGAGCTGGGTGGAACACCACCCGAGATTGTGAGCTTACTCATAGAAACGTGCTGCTTCCATATTTTTTCTGTAAATTCCTTCATGCGGAATAAGTTATTTGAGCGCTAATGGTTAGAGTCAATGATTTTGCAAATTCTGCTCACTTTGCGAACCATGCACTGAGTGTCAAACTGTAGAACAAATTCTGCATGAAGGAATCTTGACGCATGATGGATTATTTCGGGGCGTACGTAGGGTGGCTGAGTAGATGGGCTCCGACACAACACAGGGTCCGCTAGCGGTTCGTCCCGCCAGCAATGAATGCGAAAGTCCCGGTCATGCTACAAATGGCATTGAAACGAATGGTATTTTGCACATCCACCGCATGCCGGTACTGGAAATCCAGGGCGCTCACAAAGCCTTCGGCGCCCATGAAGTCCAGCGCGAAGCTCTCTCCGGAATCGGCCTGCCCATGGACATCGCCGCCTTGATCTCCAAAGTCGCCCTCCGCAGGCCTGTCGAGTTCCGCACGGTCTTCAAGTTCGTCGTCCGCGGAACCCTGAAGTGCATGAGCTCCTACACCGCACAATGGCTGATGACCGTCGAGGCCATGTCCTACGTGGTCGAGGAAGTCAGCATGGACCGCACGACGGTGCTGAACACCAAGTCCATCGGCGCAGCCCTGACCGTGCTGGGAATCCTGGATTCCCTGTGATAATCCGACAAGCTGGGCCGCCGCGTTCATCGTGGCCGCGCTGGCAATGCGCGGCATCAAGGAAGGCCGTGACGCCGACCTCGAGGCCGAGGAAATGAGCCGCTAGGCCCCGGCGCCTGGACTGCAAGGCCGGTTGGAACTTACGGGTTCCGGCCGGCCTTGCGCTCTTTTTCGGCTCCGGCTTCCTCGCAGAAGTCCAAGAAGGCGCGCAGCCGCAGGCTCGGGCGTTCCGAGGCGGTGTAGGCCACGCAGATGTCGCTGACGCCTACCTCGCCCTCGATCTCCAGCACCGACAGCGGCAAGCCGTCATAACTCAGGTTGACCGGCGGGCGCTGCACCAGAACGGTGTAGCCCAACCCCCGGGCCACCATCCCGCGCACCGCTTCGAAGCTCTGCGAACTCCACCGCACCCTCGGGTCCAGGCCCGACATGCGCAAATTCACCAGCTGGTTATCGCGCACCGTGGGAATGTCCAGGGACACGAAGTCGTCATCGGCCAGTTCGCTCAAGGTGACGGATGTGCGATCGGCCAGCCGGTGGTTGCCTCCCACCAGCACATAGGGCCGGCCGGACATCACCGTGCGCGAAGAGACCTGCGGCAGCAAATGGCGGGTATGGGTGAGCACCGCATCCAGGTGGCCCTTGAGCATGCGCTCCTGCAGGTCGGCCCCGTCCCCCTCCACGAGGGTGACCTGCAAATCCGGGTGCACATTGGTGAAGCGTTCGCAGATCACCGGGATCCAGAAGGCGGCCAGCGAGGAATAGCAGCCGATCACCAAAGGTCCGGAGAGCTTGGTCTGGCGTTCGACAATCTGGTCCTGAACTTCTTCGGCATGGCGCACCAGGGCCCGGGAATCGAGCAGGAAATCGGTGCCGACCGCGGTGAGCACCACGCCTCGTGCGCGGCGGCGCACCAGCAGCTGCGAGCCGACGGCGCGTTCCAGCTCATCCATGGACTGCGACATTGCGGCCTGGGAAATATGGCACTGCTTCGCCGCGGCGGAGATGGAGCCGAATTCCGCGACGGAGACGAAGTACTGCAACTGGCGCAGGGTGTAGTTGATCACCCGCCCAGTCTAGCCAGCGGGCAGCGGGCTATTACCGTTCGTAAAGTCGTCCGGTGTCCCTGACCCGCGCCAGATCCTGCTGGCTCACCCTAGTTCTTTCGCCCAACTGCCCCAGGCTGGCGCCGCGTTCCAAGGCCAGCATGATAAGCCGCTCAAGCTGGGCAACACAGCTTTGTAGTTCCGCGGTCACCTCGCCAGTTCCACGGGCTTGCACCTGCAGCAGTGCCAGCTGATGGACAACGGTGTCAATCGGCGTCCAGTCAAGGTCGAGGACAGGAAGCTTATGCCCGTCCTCGAAAGAAAATTGCCAGCCACTCATGCTGGACATCTTCGCATTCACGACGTTCTGCGGGCAACGCCAGCACCGTTAAATACTGCGAGCCCAGCATCGGCAAAGGATGCTGGACCCGCAAAGCCCATGGAGCCTACTTTGATGCACCAATCGCCCACACGCGCGGAAGCTCGGTGCCATTGACCGCCAGGTCGCCAATCAACCGCGCCTTGAACACCCAGGGGTTGTGGTTGCCGGCCGTACGGGCATTGCGCCAGTGCCGGTCCAGATTCTTGGAGACGCTCGTGGCGCTGGCGGCCAGCGCATCGAAAGCGTGGGTGATGGCGTTGAGCACCAGCGGGGTCAGCACCACCTGCGCCTGGGCGCTGGCCAGCTCGGCGGCGTCGTTCGCGGCCTCATCCTCTATCTCGGTGGCATCACCGTCGTGCAGCGCCAGCGCAGTTTCGTAGGCTCCCTGCAACGCCGTCGAAACGCGTTCCACCGTTGCCGCGGCAGCGAAGGCAGCCGCGGAAACCTCGCCGATCACCTGCAGCAGTTGCGGGTCCTCTGCCGCTACATTGGCCGCGGCATGGCTGAAGGTCCGCTTGCGCGCCTTCAGCTCGGCGGCGAAGTCGCGCTCGGCTGCCTTGGCGGAGCCGGCCAGGACAGCCAGCAGCACCTGCTGGTAGAAGGCGGTCTGGTACTTGAAGCGGGTATCGAAATCGATCAGGTCTTCCTCTGCCACAATCGCATCGGTGAAGGTGGAGGTGCCGGTACCCGTGGTGCGCTGACCGAAGCCATCCCAGTCATCGGCCAAGTCGACTCCGGGCTGGTGGCGGTTGACCGCGGCGATCACCCGCTTTCCGGTGTCGGTGCGCTCGGCGTAGGTGTCCAGCCAGTCGGCGAAGATCGAGCCGGTGGAGTAGTACTTGGTGCCGTTGATCCTGAATCCGCCCTCGCCATCAGGACTGACCTTGGTGATTACCTCCCCCACCTTCACGGCGCCTACCTCGGTCCAGGAGTTGCCCACCAGCTCGCCGGCAGCGAAGCGGGCCAGCCACTTGTCGCGTCCCGGGCCTGGGGCAGCCACCAGCCGGTCTTCGACGAAGGCGAAGTGCGCGCGCAGCGCCTGGGCAATATTGGAATCAGCTGCCGCGAGATCCACGAACAGTTCGAAGAGTTCGGGCAGAGTTGCGCCGGAACCCCCGTGCGATTCTGGAACCCTAACCGCGCCAAATCCGGCGGCAGCCAGGTCCGCGACCGCCTGGTAGGGCAATTCGCCGGTGCGGTCGCGTTCGGCGGCGCTGGCTGCGATCTGTTCGAGGATCGGGGCGAAACGGGCTTTGAGCTGGCTCAGTCGATTACCAGCAGCAAGTACGGTCATCTGTTGTTCCTATCGGTGGTTCTGGTTTAGGTGTAGAGCGAGAGCGGCTGAGATTCCCCGCGCAAGAAGTAGGCGCCGACCTCGATTTTCTTGTAGTCCACTGGGTCGTGCAGCGAGTGGGTGCGCACATTTCGCCAGTACAGGTCCAAGCCCACGGAATTCGCGGTTGACGATGAGCCGGTGACTTCGAAAATCCGGTTGGCTACTTCAACGCCAACCTCCGTGGAGACCACCTTCGCTTCGGCGATGTCCACGGCCAGCGCCGCACGCTCAGCCTGGGTGACGTGCGCGCCCTTGGACAGCAGTGCATCGAATTTGCGTCCCAGCTTCTCGGCCAACGCCGCCACCGCGGCGGTGCGCGCCTTGAGCTCTCCGACGGTGCGCTGGAAAATCGGATCCTGCGAGTAGGTCTCTGCCTGCGAGAACAGCCAGGCATTCTTGCGGCCCAGCAAGATCTGCTTGCCGCGGGCCAATGCACCTTCGGCGATCCCTAGGTAGAAGTTGGCAAACGCCAGCTGGATGCCTGGGGTGAGCAAGGTGGAGACCGGCTCATCGGTGACGAATCCGAGCAAGTCTCCGGCTTCAAGCCGCACGTTGTGGTAGTTCAGGGAATTCGAGGCGCTGAGCCGCTGGCCCAGGTAGTCCCAGTCATCAACGATTTCCAGGCCCTCGATATCCCGTGGCAAGACGAACGCAAGAATCTGGCCATCATAGTCGCCGCCCTCCACCAGGGCATTGATGACAATGACCTCGCCGACGCCGGAACCCGTGGAGAAACGCTTGACCCCATTCAGCCGGTAGCCATCGCCGTCCGCAGTGAGCCGCAAATCAGGGTCAACGGGGTTCACCGAGTCGCCCCAAAGCCAGCCGCCCTGCACGGTTCGCTTCCACCAGGCAGCTTGGGATTCAACCGGTGCGTAGAACGCGATGCCGGACTGGTTGATGTAGTGGTATGCCAGCAGCTGCGAGATGGAGCCATCGGCCGCGGCAAGGATGCGCACTACTTCGAAGGCTGTTTCCCAATGGGCTCCTGCTCCCCCGAATTCTGCGGGGACCAGCAGGTTCAGCAGTCCTGCTTCGCGCAGCTGCCGTACTTCGGCGAAAGGCTGCTCGTTCTTGCGGTCGCGATCCAGCGCGTCTGCGGCCAGGTTGCTTGCCAATTGTTCGGCCACTGCGCGCCAGTTGGCCAGTTCGGCGTTGTCGGCGTTCCCGGTGTAGGGAACTCTCGGCAGTTCGGTGCTCAGTACAGTCATCTTCTTCTCCCTGTCAGTTGCGGGTTCCGAAGGACGCAGAAAGTCTGCGGATCCATCGATCCTGGCGGTAGCACTACCTGTGGAATACAGGCTTGCTGCGGCGTCTCGGAGCCAGGTCTCTCAGCCGCTCTGGATGGGTTGTGCTCTGAGTCAAGCATCCTCGGACAGGGTGTGGAAAGGGTTTTGTCATACGGAGGAACCGAAGGACAAACTACGTCATCTTCGACCCATCGGACATGTCCAAACCCCGGCGGATGTGCTTCATATGACCTTCTTATTACGTCACTGCCTATCCGAAACCCAAGTCCACGGCGCTTTTTGCGAGCGCGGATGGTCAGCTCCCTTGGGACGATTGGTTAAAAGCGCGATTGATAGAATGGCTTTTCAAGAAGGCCTCGCAGAACGGACGGCAAGTGGATCCAGTAAGTGTCATTGCGTTCATTTTCGGGTTGCTGATCATAACTTTGGTGGCAGGATTTCTCGCGCCGATGGCGCGGGACCGCAAGCTTGCTCGCAATGCGGCGATCGGCATCAGGACGCGCCACACCTTGGCCAGCGACGATGCATGGCTTGCCGGGCATCAGCAGGCTGCTCCGCTGGTTGCCGCTGCCTCGTGGGCTGGCTGGGCGGCGCTGGCCATCGCCGCAGTTCTCGGCGCATTGGGCCAATTGGCTCTCTCCTTCGCCGCGACCGGTGCCGGCTACCTCGCGGTCATCACCCTGCTGATAGTTTCGGCTTCTCACGCGAATAAGGCTGCGCGCAGCATCTAGGCTGCCCGCCGTAGCCACTCCAATACTGCTTAAAGAAACGGATCGCCCCATCAACCGATGGTGCGATCCGTTTCTTGCGCGGTGGGCATGCTGCTACAGCAGCACGGATCCGAGGATCAGTACGGTCACAAATGCCGCGGTGCCCTGGATGGCGGTCGCCACGCTCAAGGTCTTGTACGCGGTGATGACCGGAATCCGGCTGAGTTGCGAAACAACCCAGAAGTACGAGTCGTTTGCATGCGAAACAACCATTGCACCGGCACCGACAGCCAGCACGGTAAGCACCATGCCCAGCTGCGAATCCAAGCCAAGCGAACCGAGCATCGGGGCGACCAGAGCAGAAGTGGTCACCATTGAAACGGTGGACGAGCCCTGCGCGGACTTCAGCGCAGCAGCGATCAAGAATGGCACGGCCAGGCCCAAGCCCAGTCCGCTGAGTGAATCGGAAAGGATCGTGGTCAGGTCCGAAGCGGCCAGTACCGCGCCGAAGCCAGCGCCGGCGCCTGTGATCAGCAAGATCGGAGCGGCGGTGCGCACCGCTTCATTCATCTGCTCATTGAAGACCGACAGCTTGTTGCCACCGCGCAACAGGAAGGTCGCGGCAAACAGGCCGAAGATCAGCGCGATAACCGGAGTACCAAGGAAGGAAAGGATCTCAAGTGCCGTTCCCTCGCCAATAGGGTGCGATGGCAGCTTTGCAATGGAGGCGGCACAGATCAGTACCAGGGGAACAACGATCGGCATGAATGCCATCGCCGGGCTAGGCAATTTGCCGAAGCTTGCACGCAGCTGCTCGTAGTCGAGTTCGGCGATGTCATGCTCGTCGTCGCTTGGCAGCGGGGTCCACTTGGACTTGTTGAACCGGCTGGCGTAGGCCAAGCCTGCAAGGGCCGAGATCGCGGCAACTGGCAGTCCGACTGCAATGATCAAACCCAGATTCTCGGCAATGCCGATGCTTTCTGCAGCAGCCAACGGGCCCGGAGTTGGCGGCACCATCGTGTGGGTGGCATACAGGCCGGTCATCAGCGCGATGGAAGTCGCCAGCGCCGAGACGCCGGTACGCAAGGTGATGGCTTTGCGAAGGGAGTTGAGGACCACGTATCCCGAGTCGCAGAAAACCGGAATGGAAACGATGTAGCCGATGATCGACAGGGTCAGGTTGGGGAATCGTGTCCCCAGAACCTTGATCAGTGCATCTGCCATGGAGATCGCCGCGCCGGATTTCTCCAGAATGACGCCGATCATCGTACCGAAGAGGATCACCAAGCCGATATTGCCCATGGTGCTGCCGAAGGCCGTGGTGACCGTCGATGCTACTTCAGCCAGCGGGATGCGGTAGGCAAAGGCGGCAAGGATCGCGGCGCCTATGAGGGCAAGGAAGGGGCTGATCTTGAAACGTGCCGTGACCATCACGATGGCCACCACAAGGATCAGCAGAACAAGTAGTTCATACACGGTAAGTTGGCTCCTTTGCCAATATCGGTAGTTTTCTGCGTCCAACGTGCAATAGTGCAACCGGTGGATCAGCTTGATCGGCAAAGCCGCTCAAGGCTCCGCCTATTTGGCCAGATAGCTAGGGACAATCCCGAATTCTTGGCACAAATATCGATCATTGTGCCAATACTAGGAAACGGGAACCCGAATACCTATGGGCACGCGACCATAATTGCCTGCACTCAGCAGTTGCGATATGTGCATTCAACCAAGTGCGCAGGGGCCGGGTTTGGCTGTACGGACGAAAAGTACCGGCAAGTGCAGGGCATCGTGCGGGATTAGAAAATGTCCAACTGGCTCAGTGCCACTCGCGCATAGATTCCATGCTGCAGCTTCAGGAACTGGCTGGATTGCCGAACGTCGATACCGCTGACCTGGCTGATCCGTTCCAGCCGTTGCACCAGGGTATTTCGGTGGATATGCAGATCGGTGGCCGCTTGGCTCATCGACGCAGCAGTCGCCACGAGCAGCAGGGTTCTGGCTTGCTCCGCATTGAGTCGTTGCGCTGCAGTTGCCACATGCTCCAAACTGCGCGCCGGGGTGCGGGCAATGGCCACCGCAATTTCCCTGCTCCACATTTTGCGCTGGGAACCGCGGGGAACGAGGTTCGGGTAGCGCAGCACTGCGCGCAGCGCCTCGGTTTCAGCCATGAGTTCCGAAGCCGATTCTACGGTTGCGGACACCAAGGAACGCTCCTGGTTTGCATGTTCCGGGGCGAACGCGGGTTTGCTGGCTGCGCAGAGCCTCCAGTACGCACCAGAAAGATTGATCCACGAGGTGCGGACATGCTCCTTCGCCGGCTGCTCCAACAGCGGCTCCTCGACGCTTCGAGGAATCCAGGCCTCAATTTGCTTCGGTCCCCGCAAGCCATGAGCGCTCAGCGAGCGGTCAATGACTTCAGGGGCAGCGCGTCCTGCAATCAAAGCCGAAATAATATCGCGGGCTTCAGTTTCACGCCGGGCACTGCGCGAGTGTTCGCGTTCTTGATTGATGAGCAGCTGGACCGTCAAGGCGATCAGCCCGGCCAAGGGCTCCACCTCATGAGGCGCACCGGTCACCCCGACCACGCCGCACAGCTGATCGTTGAGCGCGAACGGCACATTGACTCCAGGCTGGGTTCCCGCTGACCCGTCTGCTTGGCTGACCCGGATGACCTCGTCGCGCCGAATAGCTTGGGCACTGCCCTCGTGGAGGGTACCGATGCGCGCGGCATCGGTCGAAGCAATGATCACCCCATGGGCATTCATGATGTTCACATTGCGATTGATGGTCGGTGCAATGGTGTCGACGACCTTCTGCGCCAAAGCGCTAGCCAATCGAGGTTGCTCCATTTCACTCATGCCCTCATCTTATCTGTCACACAATACGTGGTGGCAGAAACACGTAAGCGGTTATTGAGGATCTGTGCCATGGCACTAATGGTGGTTATTCGAACCACTCTGCCTTAACCATCCGTGATCAGCTAGGTGTGAGCCGGGTCACGGTTCGCAGATTGACCGTCGAACGCCTCACTGCAGAAAATTTTCCTATCGGGAAAATACATTAATAGCTTGACAGTGCATTGGATCACACGCAATATGTTTATAAGCTTTCGGCCAGGTTGCATCCCGCACAAATGCGTTTATTGTCCGAAAAGAACAGATGGGGAGTAGCAGTTGTGAGAAGAATCAGGTCATCCGGGGCGCTTTTGGCGCTTTTCCTTTTATTCATCTGTGCCTTTTTCGGCTACCCGCTGGCAATGCTCATTTATGGCACCTTCCGCAGCGGCCAGCCTGGCACCGAAGGATCCTTCGGCCTCGCTGGAATCGTAGATGCCTATGGTGATCCGGCAACATGGGATACGTTGTGGGCGTCGGTTATTTACGCTGTGGCAGTACAGAGCATTGGCATTATCGGCGGATTCATCTTTGCTTGGATATCCACGCGAACCAAGACTCCCGCTGGCCGATCCATCACTCCGGTCATGGTCACCATCTTCGCCATCCCAACCCTCTTCTTTGCGATCAGCTGGGGCATGATGACTTCCCCCACTGGCCTGCTGACCCTGATTTTCGGTGTTTCAGCCGATGGAATGCCCCGCCTGGATGCATACTCCTGGATGGGCCTGATCGTTGTCAGCGGCTTGAAGAGCATCTCGGTCATGTACCTGTTGCTGCTGGGTCCAGTTCGTGCGCTGAACCGTTCACTCGAAGAAGCAGCGCTGTTATCGGGTGCCAACCGGCTGCGTTTGTTCCTTGATATCAACATCCCAATCCTGCTGCCGACGCTTTCCGGCTTGGCCATCCTTGGCTTTGTTAACTCGCTCGGCCAGCTGGATGTTGCACTGATTCTTGGCGTACCGGCTGGTATCTACGTGTTCCCAACCCAGATCTACGATTTCTTGGCCACTACGCCAATCCGCTACGACTCGGCGAGCGCCTTGGCCTTGCTGCTCATCGCTATCATCTACATCTTGGTTGCCATTCGTTCCAAAGCAATCGGCAATCGCAACTTCATCACCGTCACGGGCAAGGCCTACCGCCTCGAAAAGGAAGAAATAGGTCGCTGGAAGTGGGCAGGCTTCTCCCTCTTCGCTGCCTACGTCACGATTGCGCTGGTACTCCCCCTAGTACAGCTGATCATCGGGTCCTTCCAACCCGTACTCGGCGTCGCTGGATTCACCTTCAAGCACTATATAGGGCTATTCGATTCGTCAAAGGTTGTCAGAGCGCTGGAAAACACCTTGGTCATGGGCGTTATAGGCGGCTTGTTCGCCACCATCTTGGCCGTCCTAATCAGCTACGTGGCCTTACGCAACAAGAGCCGCTGGGCACAAGTCCCGGAAATGATTGTCTGGGCTGTCGTTGCGGTTCCAGGCATCGTACTGGCACTGGCAATCACCTGGGCTTACCTCAGTGTTCCGGGCCTGAAGAACTTGTACGGTTCGATCTGGATCGTGCTGATTGCTCTGGTTATCGTAGTTACTCCAATTGCGCAGCGGGCAACCTCGGGTCCAGTTGGCCAGCTAGGTGTTGAGCTGGAAGAGTCCGCTCGCATCTGCGGAGCTTCCGCACCACGAATGATGGTCACCATCGTAGTTCCGCTGATCGGCCCGACCTTCCTAGCTTCATGGTTCATTACCGGCGTGATGGCCGCTGGCAGCTTGGATATTCCGATTCTCCTCTCCAGCGCCAAGACGGAAACCGTCTCCCTGCTCGTATACAACTACTACACGCAGCTCGGAAACGGTTCGGCCGCCGCAGCTCTCCTGCTGGTGCTCTTGGTTCTGCTGGCGGCCGGAGGCGGCCTGCTCCTGGCAGCCGGAGCGCTGTTCAAACGTCTCAATTACCGCAAGACCACCAAGCGCGGGCGGCTAGTTGACGTTGCCGCTCCATCCCAAAGCTTCGATCCTGCAAATTCCCACGCCATCGAAGTAGACAACGATCCAACTAACCTGCGTCGAGTTCCGACCTCCGCTTCCAAGTGATAGGAAATTCCATGGCACACGTAAGTATTGAGTCATTAGAAAAGAAGTACTCGCCGAAAGCTCCAGCTGCAGTGGAATCACTGGATCTGGAAATCCAGGAGGGCGAGTTCCTCACCCTGCTGGGCCCATCGGGTTGCGGTAAGACCACCACCCTGCGCTGTGTCGCCGGCCTGGAACGCCCAACCGGCGGCCAGGTCTCCATTGGCGGCAAAGTTGTGGACGCACCGGCGCAGCGCATCCATGTTGCCCCGGACAAGCGAGATATCGGCATGGTGTTCCAGAGCTACGCCCTGTGGCCGCATATGTCGGTGGCTTCCAACGTCGCCTACCCATTGAAGATGCGGAAGATCAGCGTGGACGAACGTGCTCGCCGGGTCCGCGAAGTCTTGGAAATGGTCGGGCTGGAAGAGTATGCAAGCCGGATGGCTACCGATCTCTCCGGCGGCCAGCAGCAGCGCGTGGCTTTGGCTCGCGCCTTGGTTGCAACTCCGCAGCTTCTCCTCTTCGACGAGCCCCTGTCCAACCTCGACGCTCGTCTGCGTCAGGACATGCGTTCGGAACTGCGTGAAATGCATAAGCGCGTTGGCACCACCTCCATCTACGTGACACATGACCAGGAAGAAGCGGTCTCCCTGTCCACTCGTATCGTCTTGCTCAACAAGGGCGCTATCGAACAGGTCGGCAGCCCGCGAGAGATCTACTGGCACCCGGTCTCGCACTTCGTCGCTGACTTCGTTGGATACGACAACTTCGTGAGCGCCACCGTTGTCTCCACCGATCAGTACGGAGTCAAGGTCCTGCTTGACGGAACCGATGTCCGCTTGGCTTGCCCGCCACGCAACGACGTGCATGAGGGCCAGCAGGTCGATATTGCGGTCCGCTCTTCCTCGGTGATCCTTGGGCCTCCTGCCTGCGAAAAACCAAACCGGTTCCAGGGTGTCATCACCGACGTGATGTACCTGGGCGATGACTTCATCTACGAACTGCAGTTGGGCCCGCACAAGGTCAAGGTCTCCATTCGCACCGCAGAAGTGGCCAACATCTGGCCAGTTGGCGCCCCTCGGGTCGGCGACTCCATCTCCGGAGCCATCGCTCCGGATTCGCTGGCATGCCTGCCAGCGCTCAATTCCAAGGTACCGGCCCTGGCCTAAGGCGAAGGCCTCGGGAACATCAGCCAAAAACGAAGTCACTCCTCGTCCATCATTATGAAAGGCACGACCATGGGGATCAAGAAGAACAAATTTGCAACCATCGCAGCACTCGGACTTTCCTCCGCTCTGCTGCTCAGCGCTTGCGCAGGCGGCAGCGGCGACGCTGCCAGCGAGGGTCTGGGAGAACGCGAAGGCGTCGATACCGTTGCCGCGCTGGGTGGCGAAGAAGCCAAAAAGCAGATTGAAGAGCAGTACGCCGCTGCCCTTGAAGCCGGCCAGGACTCACTGAACATCTACACCCCGCTGACGGCCACCTGGCCATCGGTTTTCGAAGCCTTCAACGAGCGATTCCCAGGCATTGAAGTTGAGCCGTTGCAGATTGTCGGCGCCGAGTTGGACACCAAGATTTCCCAGGAGCAGTCCTCCGGCCAACGCATCGCAGACATTGTCATCACCGGCGACGTGGGAGCGGTCTCGCTCGCCGATCGGGATTACTTCAGCGAGTTCCGGCCTTTCAATGCGGAAAAGGTCACCAAGGATCCACAGCTATCGCTCGAGACCGGAACCCTCACCCCGGTATCCGCATCTCCACGCGGCCTGATCTATGACACCCGTCAGGATCTGGGCAAGACGCCGGATAGCTGGCAGTCTCTGTTGGATCCTGCCTACAAGGGAAAAATCACCATGACCGATCCTGCCACCGACGGTGGCGGCATGCAATGGGCAGACCTTGTGCTCAATGACAAGGATCTGGGTAAGGACTACCTAGAAAAGTTGGCGGCACAAGATCCCATCATCTCTTCAAGCACCGCTGAGTGCCACAACGCCGTAGTACAGGGCCGCGCTTATGTCTGCCTGATGGGCGCAATGGGCAACTACCTGACCTTGACCGGTGATGGTGCGCCAGTTGAGATCTCCTATCCGATCGAGGGGGGCAACTGGGCAACCTACTGGTACGCCGGAGTCATCGATGGCGCTGAAAACGCGCAGGCCGCTGAACTGTTCATCACCTGGTTGAACTCCCCAGAGGCTAATGAAGTCAAGGCCAAGGCTGGCCACGGACCAATCGTGAACGCTGAAGATCTGGACCTTCCATTCGAAAACCCGGCAGACGTTCCACTGCTGCCGCGTCCGGATCTGGTTGATGTAACTGATCGCCAGCGCAAGGGCCAGGAAAGCGTCAGCAGCATCTTCAGCCGCTAGACATTCTCCGAACGGTGGGTATCGCAACGCGGTACCCACCGTCTTTATATCCCTGGAAGTTTTCACAATGAAAGTGGTTTTACGTTGAGTACTGGAATGACCGTTTATTCCTTGGGAACAGCCGGAGGTCCGCTCCTCCGCCGAGGTCTCGATAACGGCCATCGTCGAGGCATCGCCACAGCCGTCGTCGTAGATGGCAGCACCTATCTGATCGACTGCGGACATGGTGTGGGCATGGGGCTGGCAGACGCAGGGCTCTCGCCAACGAGTCTGCGCGCCATTTTCATCACCCATCAGCACTCCGACCATGTCATCGACCTGAATTCGGTCATGGTGCTCGGCGGCCTCGCATTCCGTGGCAACCCAGAACTACGCGTACGCGTTGTAGGTCCCGCAGATCGCGGCATGCTCCCGGAGGTCCAGCATGCCGAAAAGGATGTCCCGACGATCTACCCTCAATCACCTACTCCAGGCACCAAGGAAATGGTTGAGCTGATGCTTCGATCCCATGCCACCGATCTCAACGATCGCCGGCGGGATTCTGGAGCTCCAGACATCTCGAAAATCTTTATTGGAGAAGACATCCGGCTTCCCGAAGAAGTGGATTTCCATCCCAACACGGCAAACCATCCTGCGATGGAGCCGTTCGAAGTCTACTCGGACAAGTTTGTCACCGTTACGGCCACGTTAGTGCAGCACCAGCCGATCGCTCCGGCCTACGCCTTCCGCATTGACAGCGCATACGGCTCCGTGGTCGTTTCCGGGGATACGGCACCGAGCCAGAATCTCGTGGGCCTGGCACGAGGATGCGACCTTCTTTTCCATGAAGCCATTGATCTCGATTCCGTCATTCGCAGCTATCCCAATGCCACCAAGCAAGAGCTTGAAGCAAGCATGGGACACCACCGGCGAGCCCATACGACGCCTCTGGATGCCGGCGCAATTGCCCAGGAGGCTGGGGCATCCCACCTGGCACTTCACCATTTAGTTCCAGCATCTTCAAACCCCGAAGCCTGGCAAACAGCAATGACGCAATTCCGCGGCAAGTTGTTCGTTCCATGCGATGGTGACAGTTTCAGAATTGACGATGGGAATGTAACTCACCAATCCAACTCCTAGCCTTTTCACAGAGGCACACTGTTCCAGCTCCCTTGACTGCCTTTAACAGGATGCTAGGCTCACTGCAGCACGTTTTACCCACGGAAGGTTTGCCATGAGTTCAGCTATCAGTTACCTGACCGGCGGATTCCTGGTGTCTCTCTTAGTTGCTTTCAACCTCACGTGGAGTAAGCATCTGCCGGGTCTGTTCGGGTCCGTCGCAGTACTTGTTAGCTTCCTCGGCCTCATAAGCTGCGTTTTATATGCCATCCGGAAGACCCCGCGCTCACACAACTAAGGTCTAGCTAGACAGCATTCGAACGGCAGGCCGCCAACCATTTTCCCGGTTGACGGCCTGCCATTCAGCTATTCGCGTGCAGACACTACTTCTTATCCTTGGCAGCGCGTTCTTTCTCAATGGCCTGAACCTGGGTGACCATATCCGGTGAGAAGGCGTAGAGCTTGCCGTCTGCCTGGTGAACCCAGAACCGTCCGCACAGATCAGTCGTGCTGGCCTGCGCGTTCTCCGGCCACCACTCCGCTTCCAAGGTACGGGTCTTGGATAGATCTTCGGGCTTCATGTTCTTGGTGCGCGGATCAGAAGCATAGGCCTGGGCCAATTCGGCATCGGTGGGCTGTCCGGTAGTCTTCAGTGCCTTGCACTGCTCGCTATCGAGCTTGCCCTCGTAGTTCATCACGAAGATGCGTTCAGAGCCGGTATTGCGTTGAACCAGCTGCACGTCGGTGCCGCCGGCTGGCACCCAGTCGGGCAGCACGCCATCTTCAACTGCTTTCTGAGAAGTTTTGGCAGTTCGCGTGGTTGATTCGTCGAATTTATCGGAGAGTAGATCAGAAGCGCCGCAGCCGGTGAGCAGAAGTGCAAAGGGAAGGGCGAGCGCGCCAGCGGCGAGGTACTTTTTCTTAAGCATGACTCCATCGTAGAAATTCCAGCGCCCTTGGACATCAGCGATGCGAGGTAACTATCCCGCTTCCTGCTCATACCCTCGGCTGAGACTTTTCCTAGTACCCTCAACCCAAAAAAGCCGATCTCACCTATTGAAAGACTTCGCCAAGAACCACGAATCGCCATGGCGTACTGGTAAATTACCAACGAAGATAACGCTAATTAGGAGCCGTCAACGTTGACCACTTTTGACCCTGCGAGACTTGAATCGGAACTGCGCACCGCAGAAAACCAGCGCCTTTCGGCCATGCTTGCTGGTGACCTTGCGACCCTGGAGAGCCTGCTGGAGCCGGAATTGCAGTACACGCATTCCACTGGTCGGGTCGATGACCGCGATTCGTTGCTGGAGCCGCTTGGCTCAGGGGCCACCAAATATTTGGCGCTGAAGCACGACTTCAATTCAGTCACCCAGCAGGGCAGCGTCGCAGTTGTCGAAGGCACCATGAAGATGCATCTGATTTCCGGCGGAGTGGAGAAGTATCTGGAAACGGTCAACCGCACGGTGTGGGCCAATACCGACGGACAGTGGAAACTTCGCCTCTTTATCGGGGCTAAAGCAGAATAGGACTGCACCTCAACGCTTTAAAGCAGCAGGCGGCAGGTTGGATATCCAACCTGCCGCCTGCTGCGTACTGGCTAACAGCTCAGGGCTTAGACCTGGCCGCCGTGGCGAGCCACGACTTCACGAGCCAAGGTCTTGCCGAACTCGGTGTGGGCAGCAAGTGCTGCCTGGGCAGCTGGAGCATCGCCGGCAGCCAGTGCCTCGGTCAGTTCGGCGACGTGGCGGTGTTCGAGCTGGCGCGACCACTGTTCAGCGGTCAGTGCCTGGCGCCATACGGTGCCAATGCCCAGACGGCGGAAGGAATCAACCAGCTGGCTGGAGCCGGCAACGCCCACCAACGTGTCATGGTAGGCCACGTTCAGAGCCAAGAACTCTTCCAAGTCGGACTCGGAAGTCTCGCGCAGGGTGGCCAGCTTCGCGGTGATCTCACGCAGGGTGGAAATGGTTTCTGCTGAAACTTTGCCCAGGTGCGATGCGATGACACCGGACTCGATGGTGGCGCGCGAGTCATAGGCCGAATCGGTCAGCTCTGCGGTGATCGGCTTGGGCTGGTACTTGCCGTTCTCGGTGCGGAAGACCAGGTGCTCGCTTTCCAGCTTCACCAGTGCATTGGAGACATGATCGGTGTCGGCGCGAGAGGCAGCGGCGATTGCATCCACATCGAGGTCTTCGCCCAGCGGGCTGGTGCGCAGCAGCACCCAGTTGCGGGTGGCCTGGTAGGCGGCCAATTCCTTGGTCGGTTCCAAGCGGCCCATGGTGCCGCGGTAGTAGGCCAGCGGTTCGCGGTCATGGGCTTCAGCGTGGCTGACCAGCCCCAAGAAGACGGTGTGGGTGCCGCCGGTTGGAGTCTCAGCTACGTGGCATACGATCGTGGCCAGTGCGCCCTCGATCAGCGGGATGCCTTCTTCGGAGAGGGTATGCGGCACGGTAGCGAACTTGTCTTCGCCCTTGCGTCCGAAGTGGAAGGCCAGCGCGCCCTGGTCTTCAGCCAGGATGTTGATGCCGAAGACTCCTGCTTCCACCACGCGGTCATGAGTGGAGCTCGAGCGGTTCAGGCAGGCGAGCATCATTGGCGGTTCCATGGACAGCGAGGATACTGCCGAAGCAGTGGTGCCGTAGAGCTGGCCGTTGACGGCGGTGGTGATCACCGTGACACCGGAGGCGAAGTGGCCTACGACGTTGCGGAAGGTGTTCATGTCGACGGGGATGACCGATTCTAGGTTGGTGATGCTCATGAGAGTTGCTCCTGGTAATTCGGGGTGAAGTTTTCAGCTGGGTCCAGCGTTGCGATCAGATTCCTCAGATCCGGTGCGCTGGCAAGGTGTTCGAACTGATCAAGCAACGCGTCCTTGCGTGCCGCCAGTTCAGGATGCGAGAACTCGAGATTCTTCGAGAACTTCTCAACGACCTGGTCATGCTCCAGGGGTGTGCGCAAGATGTTTCCATCCGGGTGCTCCACGCGTATGTGGCGCACTTCGCCGTTGCGCAGTCGTGCGGTGATTTCTGCGGTCAGCCGCTGGCTGTTGGGCAGGGTGCCGGCCAGTTCAATGCGTCCGAGCATCTGCGCCAGTTCCTGGTCCGCCAGCGCGCTGGCGGTCAGGTGCTCGGGGCGGACCGTCCCGTGGATCAAGGCGATGGCCGCGGTGGCGTGCACCGAGAACAGCGCTGCCACAGTGCGGGTATCCCCGGCTTCGAAGCGTGCTCCGACGAATCCGTTCAGAGTCCGTTCGCTCAGGTGGACGGTGAGGCATTCGATGTCCTTGTAGTTCACCGTGCCATCGGCCACCAGTTGCGCACAGGCCTGCAGCGATGGCTGCGCGGCGCGGCAGCTGGCAAATGGCTTGATGGTGCAATCGCCGTGGAACACCACGCCGAGGCCCACCACTGCCAGTTCCGGCTGCGCGTCGATGCCGAACTGCTGGAAGTAGCCGTGCTTGCCGGTCAGCGGATCATCCGCTGCCTGCAAGCCGGCCTTGGCCAGCTGCGCTGCGGAAATTCCGGAGCGGGCGGCGAAGGCCATGGGCAGCTTGAAGCCGTTGGCGCCATCGAAGATCGCAGCTACATTGCCCGAAGCTTGGTTGACCGCGATGCCGATGGCATGGCGTGCCTGCACCTTGCTCAAGCCCAGCATCCGGCTGGCGATTGCCGCGGCGGCCAAGGCGTTGAGCGTGCCGGTATTATCCTGGCCGGAGTACACATCGAATCCGCCGGCGATAGCCAGACGCGCGGCCAGGTCATCTCCCAGTGCCAACGCAGCCAGGGTCTCTTCGCCGTTGGCGCCGGTTGCCTCGGCCAATGCCAGGACCACCGCCACGGTGGTACCTGAAATGTGGGCGGCGACTTGCTTGCCTTCCGGCCCTTCGGCTTCCACCGGCTCGAAGTCGAAGGAGCGGATCAGGGCCGCATTGACGAAGGCGGCCGAGGTGGCCGGGAGCTTGATTCCGGTCCCCAGTACGGTTGCTTCTTGACCGCTGCCCCAGGCGCGAGCGACCTCGATGAGCCCTGAGGCATCATCGGCACGGTGGCCTGCCACCCCAACGCCCACCGAATCGAGCAGGCGCTGGTTCACACGCTGGATCGTGGCCGTCGGCAGCTGGGAATACTGGGTTTCCAGCAGGTTCTCCAGCAGCGCATCGAGCACATCGGGTGTTGGGTTAGCCATGATTTTCTGCTTTCCTAGGCGCGCGTTGCCGCGGCGTCCAGATCCAGTCCGGCGTGTTCGGCAATGACCGGGTTGATGCCCAGCTCGGCGAACATCGCCTCGAAGGCACCGGTTTCGCCCTTCATCTGCGCCTTGCGGTGGTCCAGTCCGCGGGCACGGCCTACCGAGCCCAGGTAGAAGCGCTCGTAGAGTTCGATGCGGCTGCCCAGGGCGGATCCGGCGAAGTCCCATGCGGTGCGGAAGATCTTGGCACGCTCTTCTGGTGCGATGCCGTTGGCCCCTGGCAGGTACTTCTTGAGCAGTGGGCCCAGGCGCGGATCCTCGAAGGAGGCCGCGGTTGGGGTGGCCAGCAGGTTGTGGCTGCCCATGGACTTGATGATGTCGTTCACGCGGGCCATCCACAGCGGCATCATGGTGCGCAGCGCGGAGATGTCGTCGTGGCAGAAGAATGCTCCGCCGCCCCATTCCGAGGCGTTGACCTCGGCCGAGTGGATTACGGCGCGGGCGATGCGCAGGTAGGAGTAGATTTCGCCGAGCATCGACGCGGTTTCCGGCTTGTTGTCGGTGGCGGTGACCTTGGCCATCTGCACGCACAGGTCGTAGGCGAATTCCAGCTTCACCGAGGCGCGGATGGCAGTCTGCTGCTGGGTGTTGCCGGTAGCGGTGCCCGAGTTCAGGGAGTTGTAGACATCGAGCTGGCCGTCGATGAACACGCGGTCCCATGGAACCAGCACGTCATCGAAGATGATGACCGCATCCTGCTCGTCGAAGCGCGAGGAGAACGGCTTGTCCACTACGGGCTGGTCGACGCCGTAGTGGTCGCGGCATACCGAGACCACTCCCGGGGTGGCGACCGGGATCGCGAAGGACAGCGCGTATTCCTCGTAGCCCTTCTGGATCGGCACCGCTGGGTAGACGTAGAGTTCGTCTGCGATCGGGCCCAGGGTGGCGAGCATCTTCGCGCCGCGTACGATCAGGCCCTCTTCGGTGCGCTCCACCACGCGCAGGGTCAGCTCTTCGTTGATGCCCTGCAGTTCGCCCACCGACTTGTCGATGGCTGCGTGCACGATGGTGTGAGTCAGTGCCAGGTCGTTTTCCTGGACGTGGCGCCAGTAGTTCTCCAAGCGCTCGTAGTAGACCGGGTCGCCGGATTTGGCGAAGATGTCCGGACGCGAAGCGTGGCCGGCCAGGACGACGTTCACGTAGTCAGGGGTGCGGCCGAGCATGCCGTTGGAGTAGCGGGCCAGGCGGTCGAAGGCTCGGTGGCGGCGGGCGATATCCTCAGCGTTCTTGGGGCGTAGCAGGGAGACGTTGTGCTGCTGCCCGGTTTCTTCGTCAACCATCAGGCAGTCATCTGCGTACTTGTGCTGGTAGTCGAAGTAGGCGGCCATGCCGTTGATCGAGCCTGCAAATGCAGGATGCTCGGTCACGTCGATGCGCTGGTCGCCTAGCCAGACCTCACGGGAATCCTTGAGCCCTGCCAGGTACTGCTCTCCAGTGCGTGCACTCATCTTTGCTGCTCCTTATCGGACGTCCCGACTAGCGGGTCAAAAATATATTCTGTGCATCAGTTTATATAACTTGTGTGACCTAGATCAACCTCTGGGTTAAAGATTTTTTTAGAAAAACCGGAATTACGCGGTTTTTGACCTCAAAAGAAAATATTCCTAGTCATAAAATGCGTAAAAAGTAGACAGGATCAGTGAAATGGGCCACTATGGCTTAAGTCACAAACCGCGATCAGGAAAGGTTCCCAACGTGTCCGACTCGCAACAGAACCAGCCAGTGCCGACATCGAAGCCGAACGACTCCCTCAACACCAAGGACCTGCGCCGCATTCTCGGATCCAGCTTCCTGGGCAGCGTTATCGAGTACTACGACTTCATCCTTTACGCCACCGCCGCGTCGCTGATTTTCGACAAGGTCTTCTTCGGCAACCTCAGCCCAGGCCTGGCCCTGTTCGCTTCTTTCGGAACCCTGGCAGTCGGCTATATAGCCCGTCCGCTGGGCGGCATCATCTTCGGCCACTACGGCGATCGCTTGGGACGCAAGAAGATGCTGGTCCTTTCCATGATGATGATGGGCTTTGCCACGATCGCCATTGGCCTGCTGCCAACCACCGCAACCATTGGCGTGGCAGCACCGATCATCCTGATCCTGCTGCGCGTCATCCAGGGTGTTGCCGTTGGCGGCGAATGGGGCGGTGCCACCTTGATGGCACTTGAACACGCACCGGCTTCCAAGCGCGGCTTCGCCGCTTCCTTCGCCAACGCAGGAGCTCCTGCCGGCGGCCTGCTGGCAACCTTCCTGGTTTCCTTCGTCTCCTTCTCTACGGGCGATGCCTTCTTGGAATGGGGCTGGCGCATTCCGTTCGTCTTCTCGGCAGTATTGATCATCATCGGCATGGTTATTCGCCTGAAAGTGGCCGAAACCCCGATCTTCCAAGAGCTCGACGCGAAGGCCGCGAACCGCAAAGAAGAACGCAAGACCCCTATCGCACTGGTGCTCAAGAACCATTCCCGCACCGTGATCATCACCCTTGTTGCTTCGCTTGGCTTCTACACCTGCCAGGGCGTATTGACCTCCTGGGGCGTCTCCGAAGCAGCCGCCCAGGGCGTGGACCGCTCCTTCGTTCTGAATACCAAGGGATACGCGGCCATGGTCACCATCCTGGTTTGCTTCTTGGCCGCCAAGCTTTCTGACAAGTACGGCCGCAAGGCGATCCTGACCGTTGGCGGTACCGCCGGCATCCTGTGGGCCTTCCCTGCCGTCTTCTTGATGAGCAATGGCACCGGATGGGGCTTCGCAGTTGCCGTCATCGTCGGCAACGGCGTCATCCAGGGCATCCTGGCCGGACCAATCGGCGCCTATATCTCCGAGCTGTTCCCCGCCGACGTCCGCTACACCGGCGCTTCGCTGGCCTACCAGGGCTCCTCCACCGTTGGCGCCGGCTTCACTCCAATGATCTGCACCGCGCTGGCTGTCAGCTTCGGCATCACCGCGGTAGGCATCTTCTGGGCAGCCATCTTGGTTATTGGCCTGATCGCCATCCGCATGAGCCCCGAGGGTGCGGCGCTGCCAGCCAAAGGTGCTGCAAAAACCAAAGAATTCTTGAACGCCTAAACTTCAGCACGGTCCGCGTATCACTTGGTGCGCGGACCTGCTTTTACCAACTAACATCAATTTTTCTGAATTCTAAAGCGCAAAAGTTCTCTATTTACGACTTAAGGAACTCTTGAAAGCATGGATTCAGTGCTTCCCGTCACATTCGCAGGAAAGGATAAGTTTCAATGACTCCCAAGAACCCCCAGCACATGGTGCTCACGACCTTCATGCTCCCCGCCGGCTACCACAAGGACTCGTGGCGCATGGACGGCTCGCGCTCCGAAGAGCTGGCAAACCTGGACTTCGTCTACGACCTGACCAAGATGGCTGAAGACGCCAAGCTGGACGCCATCTTCTTCGGCGACATCGTCCACGCCAACACCGTGATGCGCGGCGATATCAAAATGAACGGCTTCTACGAGCCGATCTCGGTGCTTTCCGCTCTGGCAGCGCGCACCAAGAACATCGGCCTGATCGGCACCGTTTCCACTTCCTTCTCCGAGCCATACAATCTGGCTCGACAGATGGCAGGACTGGACCACATGTCCGGTGGCCGCGCCGGCTGGAACATCGTGACCAGTTCCGATGGCTTCGCCAACTTCGGCATGGATTCCGCGCCGGATCCAGCCACCCGCTACCGCCGCGCCACCGAGTTCGTCGAGGTCGCCAACCAGCTGTGGGATTCGTGGGAAGACGACGCCGTCACCAACGACAAGGAATCGGCTTGGTACGTTAACACCGACAAGATCCACCCGATCAACCATGAGGGCGAATTCTTCAAGGTGCAGGGCCCGATCAACATGCCGCGCAGCCCGCAGGGCCGCCCGGTGCTGGTCCAAGCCGGCTCCTCGGGACCGGGCATGGAACTGGGCTCCTCGGTGGCCGACGGCATCTACACCGCGCAGCCGTTGAAAGAACCATCTGTGGAGTTCTACGCCAAGTTCAAGGCCATGGCAGCTGCCAAGGGCCGCAACCCCAACGACATCAAGATCATCCCGGGCATCCTGCCGATCCTCGGCGACACCCAGGCTGAAGCAGATGAGCTGGCCGAAGAGCTGGCCAACCACATCCACCTGGAAAACGGTCGCGTGCAGGTCGGCGCGGATCTGAAGATGGACCTGTCCTCGCTGGACTTCAACGAGAAGATCCCTGCCGAATGGTTCTCCGATGATCCGGCTCTGGGTTCGCGCTACCAGATCTACCGCCGCAAGTCGGTGGACCAGGGCATGACCCTGCGCGAGCTGATCGTTGACCTGGCCCGCTCTACCGGACACCAGTGGATGGCCGGCACCGCTTCGGCAGTGGCTGACCGGATGATCGACTGGTTCGATTCCAAGGCCTGCGACGGCTTCAACCTGAATGCCCCATTCAACCCGGGTGGGTTCAAGCTGATCTGCGACAAGCTGGTCCCGGAATTGCAGAACCGCGGCTACTTCCGCACCGAGTACGAGGGCACCACCCTGCGCGATAACTTCGGGCTGTCCTACCCGTCCTCGATCCGCGCGCGCGTCTAGCCGCTAGCTGCGCCGGCCGGCATCCTCGAAGAGCTCGGCAGCTACTTCCACCCACGCTTGGGCACGGGAGTTCAGCCGAGAGCTGCGGGGCCAAGCCACTGAAACTGGAACTACAGCGATATTCTCGTCATCGAGTTTCAGTGGCTTGAGCACCACGTTCAACTCTTCATAGGGTGCTTCCAGGGCCGGCTGCTGGAACAGGACCGCCACCCCACGGCCGGTACTGACCAGCGAGCGAACCGTTGCATAGGAACGCGAACGGTGCCGGAAAACCGGCTCCAGCCCGCTACCTTGGTACAGCCCCAAGATGCGCTGGGTGATCGGTTCGGATTCGAAAAGCACCAACGGATCCGTAGAGATTTCACGCAGTGACACCGACGGGCGTGCGGCCAGCGGATGATCCGAAGGAAGCAGGATCTGGGCTTCGGCCATCGCCACGGTGGCCGAACGCAGCGCCGGAGAAATCTCCGAACCGTAGAGGAAGGCGACGTCGATGGAACCATCGAGCAGCGCATCCTGCATTTCCTGGTGGAACCCTTCCAAAAAGTCGACCTCTACCTTGGGGCACTGCTGGGCAAAGGCACTGAGCATGGGAGGGATGATGATCGGCCCCAGAGGCATGAAGCAGCCAACGGTCAGCGGGCCGGCCAGCTCTTCACGGGTTCCCTGGCCCATGGTTTCCAGATCGTGGGCGCGTTCGAGCAGTTCGCGGGCCTGGAGCAGCACGGTCTTGCCGCTGGCGGTCAAAGTCAGCCCCTTGGCTCGGCGCTTGATCGCCAGCTCGGCACCGACGATGCGCTCGAGTTCAGCAATGGACATGGAGATCGCAGAAGGGGCCAGATGCAGCCTGCGGGCAGCTTCGGCCATGGTTCCGGCTTCGGCGGCAACAACGAAGTGCCAAAGCTGGCGCAAGGTCAGCTGCGGGTGGGACACAAGATTCATGTCATCAAGCATATTGATGACGGTGAGAAACAAAGCAAGTTTTTTAGATTAAGACAGTGAGGCCGCGGCACTAGCCCGCAGCCAGTGGAAGGGTGAATCATGGATCGTCGTGAAGAATTTCTTCAGGCAGCCAAGGAAATCGTTGGCGCAGAAAACGTTGTTTCATTGGGAGATTCCGAGGGCTATCTTGATCCCTACCCGCTGAACCCGGGACGCACCCCGTGGCCGGGCATCCGCCCGGCAAATACAGAAGAAGTCCAAGCCGTCGTCAAGCTGGCTACCGAGCACGAAGTTCCGCTGTGGACCTTCTCCTGCGGCAAGAACCTGGGCTACGGCGGCCCGGAACCACGCGACACCGGTATGGTGGCACTGGACCTGAGCCGTATGAACCGCATCATCGCCGTGGATGACCGCCTGTGCTACGCGGTAGTGGAACCCGGGGTCACCTTCTTCGACCTCTTTGAATACATCAAGGAACGCGGGCTGAAAGTCTGGCTGTCGGTTCCGGCGCTTGGCTGGGGCTCGGTTATGGGCAATATGCTGGACCGCGGCTACGGCATGACTCCGCACGGCGATCACGTGAAGTCCCTGTGCGGCATGGAAGTGGTCATGCCCGACGGAGACCTGGTCCGCACCGGCATGGGCGCAATGGACGGCACCGAACTGGGACCGATCTTCCAAGGCGGCTTCGGGCCGACCCTCGATGGCCTGTTCACCCAGTCCAACTACGGCGTGGTCACCCAGATCGGCCTATGGCTGATGCCCGCACCGCATACCTACGTCAACGGCGATATCTTCGTGGACGACGAAACCCAGCTGCCGCAGCTGATCGACATCCTCACCACCTTGCGCCGCGAGGAAATCATCCAGAACAACGCCCTGTGCGGCAACGTGGTGCGCGCAGCCACCATGCGCGGATCGCGCGCCGACTTCTGGGATGGCGAAGGCTCCATCCCCGACTGGCGACTGGAAGAAATGCGCCAGGAATTCGGCATTGGCCAGTGGAACTGCAAGTTCGCGTTCTACGGCGACCGTGAACTATGCGAGCGCCGCCTGCAAATCGTCAAGGACCGGATCAGCGTGATCCCCGGTGCCCGCGTTGATGCACGCTTCTACTCGGGTGAAGAAGGCCTGGCCCTGCAGCATGATGACATCGCCACCCAAGACCGTACCCAGATGGCCGGCGTCCCGACCCTGAAGCCACTGTCGACCGTGGGCTGGGCTGCCGAAAACGGGGGCCATATCGACGCCGCTCCGATCATTCCGGCACGCGGCGAATTGGTGGCCGAGTTCTACCAGGAAGCCAAGAAGCTCTACGAAAAGCACGGCTTCGACCTGTACATCGGCTACCACCTGTATCCGCGGCACATGGTCCACGTGACCATGATCTTCTTCGAACGGGGCAATGAAGAGATGCTCAAGCGCGCCCGTGCCCTGTACTCGGAACTGCTTGATGCGGCCCGTGCCCGCGGCTACGCTCCGTACCGCAGCCACGTTGACTACATGGACCGGATTGCCGATGGCTTCGACTTCAACGACAACGCGGCACGCCGCTTGCAGGAGAAGATCAAGGACGCGCTGGATCCAGCTGGCATCCTGGCACCTGGCAAGCAGGGCGTTTGGCCTGCGCGCTTCCGCGAAGAGCGCTCCAGCATCTAGCTCTGAGTCACTGCTTTAAGCCACGCAAAATCCCCTCGCCACGAAAGTCGGCGAGGGGATTTTCTTGTGTTTCCGCACGCTTAGGCTCCAAAGAGCCCTAGGCGCGCACTGTGATCAATTCGGTAAGAAGTAAGTGATAGCTCCAGTTTTTATTTGTCTACATGCGTCAATTTAATGAACTACTGATATAAAGTGGGGAGAATCGAGCGCAACGCGCCATCGCACTCACACTGATAGTGAGCAATATCGAAACCAGCTCATGCCGCATGAAAAGCAGAGGAACAAGCACATGAAAGACTTCTTCCGATCCTTATCCAAGCGCTCACTCGCGATCCTGACCGCGGCAGTGATTCTGATTCTGGTCGCAGTGCCAACAGCCCTGATGTCAGGCCTTCTGAGCAGTGTCTTTGATTCACCGGCTGAAGGCATTCGAGTATTTTTCATCATGGTCGGCGCTGGCGCAGTCCTTCTTGTATGCGAGTTATTCATCGAAGAAGCCCGCGAACGGCGTGAATTGAAAAAACGGACCCTGCCATCGAGTAACAAGAACTAATCGCCAACTGACACTAGGTTCGTTCCTGCCAGCATGAAGGCCCACGCCGCGGCTAGACGCCGCGGGCAACACCACCGTCAACGCGAACGTTCTGGCCGGTCATGTAGCTTGATTCCTCGCTGGCCAGGAAGCGCACGGCCTTGGCAATTTCAGCGGAGCTCGCAGCCCGGCGCAATGGTATCTTCTGAACCCATGCATCGGGCACCGTGCTCGGGTCCTCCTTGGTGAACCCGGGAAGCACATTATTCATGCGTATGCCCTTGGGGCCGTACTCATCTGTGTACAACTTGGTGAAGGAAGCCAAGGCGGCACGGAAAGTGGCTGAGACCGGGTACTTGGGATTCGGTTCAAATGGCGAGCTGGTGGAGATGTTCACGATGGTCCCTCCCCCATTGGCCTCGAAATGCGGGGTGATGATGCGGCACATGCGGACCACGTTCATCAGATACATCTGCATTCCGGTTTCCCAGTCCTCATCAGTGATCTCCAGGACCGGATCGGATGCCGCATGCCCCGAACCGTTGACGACCAGATCAATCCGCCCGTAGGCCTCCAGTGCCAAATCGACCACGGCCTGCAGGTCTTCGGTCGAGCAATTCGAACCGGCCAGGCCAACACCACCCAGCTCCTCGGCGAGCGCTTTGGTCTTACCGGAGGGAGAAAGTGCGACGATTTTGTACCCATCGCGTGTGGCCAATTCACGAGCAACGGCAGCGCCGATACCGGAGCCCGCGCCAACAACTACAGCTACTTTTGATGTTCCAGTCATTCATTCTCCCTTGCTGGATACCCGCTGAACCTCACGAGCGATCAAGGCATTGATCGCAGCGGAAGAAAGATCGGCAAATTCCATGAAATCAATCTCGTCGCCAGCAGAGGCGGCCACGTAAAATCCATCGGTGAGCGCCCGTCCGAGCACCACCATTTTTCTCCCAAAGCCGGGGTCAACAGCCAACACTTCGTCTGGGATTTCCGGTTCAACCCGGGAAACCATCAGCTCGAACATTTCTTTTCTGACTTCGAGGTAGCGCTCACGCGCGGCATTGCCTTCCAGCCTCTTCTCGAGCGCAAAAAGCAGCGCCAAAATCCAGAACGCCTCGGTCTCATTTTCCGGGTTGGTGGATCCCCCAGCAGATCCGGCGATGCTGCGCCGCAAAAGGTCGCGGTTTGTTGGTCCAGTATGGTCGACTTTCCACTGTTCAAAGCAGTAATCGATCAAATCGGAAAAGAGCTGCTCTTTGTTATTGAAGTGCCAATAGACTGATCCGACGGGCAGCCCGGATAGTTTTGCAACCTTGGACATCGTGGTGCCCTCGTAGCCGGCAGTAACTGCCAGAGTCAGCGCTGCATTGAGAATTGCTTTCTCATTTTCGGGGGTTCCCTGGTGCGCTCCATTTCGTCGGGCCACGAATTACTCCTTCTTCTTTGCTGATTGAGTCGACACTGCAGAGACTACTGCACGTGGAAGCGCCCAATGCTCTTCCACGTGCACCAAGTCGCGCCCGGCTCTACTCAGCTCAGAAATTCATGCTCATCTGGACGAACGGTTTCGGTTGCTTCCCAGTATTCGATGTTGGTGAATGGCCAGACCTGGGAAACCCTGCCATTGCGGTTCTGATACCAGGTTCTGACATAGGGCTGCCCCCATGCCATTTGGCGGTTTTCTGCGTCCACCCATGCGGTAAAGCGGTCAAGCGCCGCTTCGGTTACGTCCACTGCCCTGACATCGCGTTTGAGCACTTCGTGAATTGCCTTGAGCGCGTACTCGCTGGCTCGTTCCAGCATGAAGTGCAGGCTACCGGCAACAACACCGCCAACATTTGGTCCGTACACCATGAAGAAGTTCGGGAAGCCTGGAACCGTGACACCGTTGTGCGCCCGCGCGTCCGACTGCCAGTAATCATGTATGCGCAGGCCCTCGCGCCCAACAATTTCAATGCCATCCAAGTAATCTGATGGCTTGAACCCGGTCGCATAAATAACGATGTCCACCTCGTGGTGAACTCCATCTGCAGTCACAATGCCGTTTTCGCGGAATTCGGCAATTGGCGAGACTTCCAAAGTGGAGTGCTCAGCCTTGAGCGCTTGCGCCCAAACACCGTTGTCACGCAGCATGCGCTTGGCGCCCGGCGGGTAACTAGGGATCGCGTGCTTCAACAGCTCCGGGTGGCCTTCGAACTGTTTGCTCAGCAATTCGATGAGCTCTTCTCGAACCTGTTGGTTCTTGTGCGAAACGCTCAGCGGTTCTTGCGGCCAGTCCGCTTCAGCACGCACGGTATGGAAACGTCCTGGAATTCCCAGCACTGTCGTCCACAGGCGGAACCACTGTGCGTAATGTGGGACCTTGCGCACCAGCCACGAGAAAGTGTCGCTGACTTCCTGGTGGTATGTCGGTGCCGGCAGCATCCACGGTGCGTTGCGCTGGAAGACCACCAGCTGTTCAACATCCTGGTAGATCGCCGGAACAATCTGGTAGGCACTTGCCCCGGTACCGATAACCGCGACCTTCTTGCCTCGCCAGTCGACGCTCGGGTCCCATTCTTGGGAATGCATCTGGATTCCAGCGAACTTTTCTTGACCCGGGAATTCTGGAATGTTCGGGATATCAAGCTGTCCCGAGGCACTGATCAAGGCGTTGAATTTGCGAATCTCGCCCTCATTGCCGTCTTTGGAAACCACCGTCTGCCAAACGCCGGATTGCTCATCCCAGGTGGCACTGATCAGCTTTGTGCCGTACTGGATTTTTTCGGACAGACCAGCCTTGGCGGCTACCGTCTCCAGGTACTCCCGCACTTCTTCACCCTGTGCGAACTGGTGAGGCCAGTCGGACTTCTGGGCGAAGGAATACGAGTATCCGAAGGTCGGGGTATCCAGTCGCACCCCCGGGTACTTGTTCTTCTGCCAGGTTCCGCCCAGACGGGTGCTGGCTTCAATGATCTCGAAAGGCACCCCGGCCTGTTCGAAGCGGTGCGCGGCCGCGATCCCGGCCACCCCGGAGCCCACGATCAGCGCGGTGAACACTTTGCCAGGGGCGGCAACTTCCTCATAACGCCATGTCGGTGCGCCGCTGTTTTCAGGCAAGAGTCCCAGCTCGTGCTTGAGCATGTCGTTCCACTGCGAACGGCCATTGCTCAGATAAGCCAGGATCTCTTCGGCGGACTGAGAATCCAAGGTTGGCGTTGAAGTGATCTGCTGATCGCGCAGCTGGATCAGGCCCGCCAACGCAGTGGCCTTCGCCTTCTTCACTGCCGCTTCATCCATGCCGCCGTGCGGATGGTTCTTGGTGTCCACCGGGGTCAGCGGGGGACGCAGTTCTTCGGCGAGGATCGCGGTGTTGCCCGTCGCGGCAGCGATGGCCGCCAGCAGCGCCGGCAAGTCGGCCTGTTCCAGCAGCTGGGCAAGCTCCTCATCGCTCTCGGTAATCAACTCATAGTTTTCCTGCCAGAACAGGTCGTCCACTGCCGGGCTCAAGGTGTTCACGTTGTTCTCGCTCATGCGACCACTTCCTTGGCCTTGATGACATCAGAGTGCCCCTCGGTATTCGTCTTTGCACGCTGGACCTGCTCATAAACCTCGGAGCGAAGCTCGCCGAAGCGTGCCTCACTGCGCGTGGACAGCTGATTGCGTTGCGCCGGTAGGTCGATCTCGATGTCGTTCTGGATTACGGTAGGCGAGCTGGAGAGCACGAGCACGCGTTCAGCCAAATACACGGACTCGTCAATATCGTGGGTCACGAACAGAATAGTCATGTTGTGCTGCTTCCAAATGCGGCGCACCAGGTCTTCCAGCTCGGCACGGGTCTGCGCATCCACCGCTGCGAATGGCTCATCCATCAGCAGGACGCTCGGCTGCGCGGCCACGGCACGGGCGATGGCAACTCGCTGCTGCATGCCGCCCGAAAGCTGCCATGGATACTTCTTGCCAGCTTTTTCCAAACCGACAGATTCCAAAGCATCCTGCACACGAGCTGCACGTTCACTCTTCGGCACACCGCTGGTTTTCAGCGGCAGGTCAACGTTGGCTTCCACCGTCATCCAGGGGAAGAGGCTGCGTCCGTATTCCTGGAAGACCACTGCCATGCCCTTGGCCGGGCCGTTGACCGGCTGGCCATCCAGAACCACGGTTCCCGAGGTGGCGTTCATCAGTCCGGCGATGCATTTGAGCAAGGTGGTCTTGCCACTGCCCGAAGGTCCGACGAGGCAAACGAATTCGCCTTCATGCAAATCGAAGGTCAGCGACCTGACTGCTTCGAATTCGTTGCCCGAGGACAGCTTGTAGATCTTTTGGACCTGATTGACCTCAAGCCGGACATTGCTTTGCTGATTAGTCATTTTCGTTTTCCTTTAATCCTTCGTACCAAGCAAGAGTGCGCCGTTGGATCCATCCGAAAATGATGGAGAGCACGACACCGATAAGACCGAGCAGGAATACTCCGCTCCACATTTCCGGGATGGCAATGCGGTTCTGGAAGTTGATGGTCCAGTGCCCGATGCCGTCGGTCGAGGCAAACATTTCGGAAACCACCATCAGGATCAGAGCCACTGCCAAGGACTGGCGGATGCCGGCCATGATCTGCGGCGAAGCACCTGGCAGAACCAGGTACCGCAGGCGATCCCAGTTCTTCATCTGCATCATCTGCGAGGTGTTCTTCAAGACCTCGTCCAGGGACGTTACGCCGGCAACGGTGTTCAGCAGGATCGGCCAGATGCAGCTGAGCACAATCAGGGTGATCTTCATGGTGTCGTTGATGCCGATGAGCAATAGCAGCACTGGGATCAAGATGGTCGAGGGGACGGCGCGGATGAACTCGAACATGGGCTCAAGCAGCCAGCGAAGCCAACGCACCGAACCCACCACCACGCCGAGCAGTACGCCGATGATAATAGAAATTCCCAGTCCAGCCAGCAACCGGTAGAGGCTCGGGATGACATCCGAGAAGAAGCGTTCGGCGAACCAGATGCTCACAAAGCGGTCAAAGAGTTCCAACGGCTTCGGGATGAAGAAGTTGGAGTTGAAGGACGTGTAGATGAACCACGTCGCAAGCAGGATAATCGGCAGGCCCAGCAGGTAGCCGGCCTTCTTGAGCAGCGTCATAGCGAAATTCCTCCTCGTACGCTTTCATGCCAGAACAGGGTCTTGCGCTCAATGAAGCGCATGATCATGTTGATTGCGATGCCCAGCAGTCCGCTGGTGATGATCAACGCGTAGATCGCTGGAGCTGATCCATTGATCTGGGCGAAAGCCACTTCTTGCCCCAGCCCCGGGGTGCCGACAATCAGCTCGACGCTGATTGCCAGAATCAAGGCGATAGTTGCCGACAAGCGCAGACCGGTCATCAAGAACGGCAGCAGCGTTGGGAAGATCAAATAGCGCACGCGCTGCATGAAATTCATGCGCAGGGTTCGCGCGGTATCCACCGCGACCTTGTCCAGGTCGGAGATTCCATAGAACACCTGGATCAGCACCACCCAGAAGCATGCGTAGATGATAATCACCAGTTCAGTGCCGATACGCGGTCCGAAGAGCAAGGCTGCGATGGGAATCAGCGCGACCGCCGGAATTGGGCGGAAGAACTCCACCGTTGAATGGGTGGCCTTGACCAGCACGTTGCTGGAACCGATGATGATGCCCGCGATCACTCCCATGACGGTCGAGATCACCACACCCAGCAGCCAAGCCTTCATCGTATTTCCCACAGCAGTCCAGAACTCTGCGTAGGCGAAGTTCATTGCGAAGCGCTCGAATACCACCGTTGGTGGTGGCAGATGAATTGGATTCACCAGTTCAAGCACCGATGCGGCCTGCCAGATAGCCAGGAACAACAGAATCCCCAGGGTCCCCAGGGCAACCGGTCCTGCCGTCTGCCAAGAAACCCGCCGGCGCCTTGGCGTGATCTTTGCCCTGCGAGCTGAAGTCGCAGGAATCGCTGGATTGCTCATGAGTTCCAGCCCCCTTTCATTGGTCGCTTACCCGTTCGATTGGCGGTGAAGCTACTTGCTCCATACCGTCTGATTGATGTCCGGGCGTTCTTCAACCAGGCCGTACTTCTCCATGAGGTCTGCGAACTGGTTCAGTGCGTCAACGTCAAGATCCGCGTTCCATTCGATGAAGTCGGTCTTCTCCGCGGCTTCCTTCGGCGTACCCAGGACTTCTGGCAGCAGAGACCGGACTTCGTCCTGGTTTTCCTCGGCGTAGGTCAGTGTCTTATCCAGCGCAGAGACGAAGCCCTCGACCAATTCCGGGTCCTTTTCGGTCAACGCGCCGCTGGAAACGATCACCAATTCCGATCCGCCGAGCTTTGCTTCCTTGATGAAGTCGCTGATCACGCTGCCACCGCCGGCCACAATCTGCTGCAGGAACGGAGGGCCTGCCATGCCGGCGTCGATTTCGCCGCTTTCCAGCTGTGCGGCCACTTCGTTCAGACCCAGCTGGACGAAGTTCACCTTGCTCGGGTCGCCTCCATCCAGCGAAATGGCTTCACGGATGCCGATGTCCCCAATGCTGCCCAGCGCGTTGATGGACACGGTTTTGCCTTCAAGATCCTTGGCGCGCTTGATCTTGGACTTGGGACCGACCAAGACTGCAACGGAATCCTCGACAATGTCCGGACGGTTCTGCGCGTAGCCCGATACGATCTTCACATCGAGGCCCTTGGTGGTTGCCACCAGCGGGGTGGTGGGGCTTGCCAGCATGAATTCCAGGCTGCCGGAGGTCAACGATGGAAGCTGTGCGGCGCTGCCCTGTCCGAGCAGCATTTCCAGGTCGATACCTTCTTCTTCGAAGTAACCCTTATCGATGCCCAGCTGGATTGCGCCAACTGCCGAGGACGGGAACAGGCCGATGGTCGCCTTGGTCAGGCCGCTGTTGTCCTTCGACTCCGATCCCGTATCGGCACCGCCGGAGATGGAACCCTGTGCACAACCGGTCAGGGAGAGTGCTGCGATCAGCGCGAAAGCGGACAGTTTGCGAGTGGATCTGGTGTTCATGAGAATTCTTTCTTCCAGGGATGGTCTGCGGTGTAGTTGGCCTACGAAAAGGAGTTCGGCACCGCACTTCGGCGGTGTCGTGCGGTGTATCCGCGTCCTAGCGGGCAGGCTGGATTTGCTCAGCCTGTGCTTCAGCGACGGTGTTGCTTTCGTTTCCCCCAGCCGGAAAAATGCTGGCTTTATCGAGAATCTGATTCAGTGTCTGGTCCAAGTTCTGTGCCAGGCATTCGGCGGCAACCACATGATCCGGGCGGACCACCACGGCAGAGGCGGGATGCTGATGGAACCATTGCTTCAAAACACCTGCCGGATCGCCCAGTACCTGGACTCCCGGCGCGGCGTTCTGCTGCGCCCACGGAAGTTGCACGCTGGGAACTACCTGCACCAAGCTCGCTCCCAAGGCCTCGAAGCGGCGGCGGGTCGCCTCGCTCAGGAAATTCGATGGATCGTTGTTCCATGAGTAGATGCGCCAGCCTAGGTCGGTAGCGTCATCCAGCAGGACTTCGCCGCGTTCACCGTCGATCACCTTGGGCTGCGGGAAGAGCATTCCGGTGCTCGACTTAGCGCCTTCTTCTACTGGCACTGATTTGGAAGCCTGCCAGGTATCGTGCACCACGACTCCGCGGGTGTACTTGGGCATCGGCTTGAAGCCCTGGCCCGATACGTAGGATTTGAGCTTCGGCAGGTGGTCGATCACCGCTGCGGTGGCATCGCGCACCGCCGAGGTGATCTTGCTGCGGTTGGTGACCACCTTGGACATGCCCACCGAAAGGTCGACCATCGCCTTGACATGGTCGCGGCGCTCATCGGCGTAGGTGCCCAGCAACTTCTGTGTGGCCAGGCCGCGAGTTACCGCATGCAGCTTCCAGCCCAGGTTCATCGCATCGCGAATGCAGGAGTTCCAGCCCTGGCCCGCGACCACCGGCATGACATGCGCGGCATCGCCGGCAAGCAGCACACGGTCCTTGCGGAAGCTTTCGGCAACACGTGCATGGTGTGCGTAAACGCGGCGCCGGATGATGTCCAGGCTCGAAGGGTCTTCGACATGGTCCTTGAGCAGCTTGTCCAGGAATTCGTCGCTGTCCACGAGTTCATCGCTCTCGTCCTCCATCAGCGAGAACTCCCAGCGGCGGATGCCATGAGGCAGGCTCAAGGTGGCGTAGGCCCGCGATGGGTCCCCGCCGAATACCGCATGCGGGGTGCCCAGCGGATCGTTGGCAACATCGATCACCACGCCGCGCTGCGCACGGGTAGTTCCGGGGAAGCCGATGCCCAGCTTCTTGCGGGTGAATGACGCGCCGCCTTCGCAGCCGACCACGTAGTCTGCGCGGATGGTGCGTTCCTGGCCGGCGGCGCCGATGGTGACGGTGACGCCCTGTGCATCTTGGACCAGGTCGGTGGCTACGGCACCGAAGCGGACTTCGACGCATTCGTAGCGGCTGATGCCGTCAAGCAGCACCTGGTCAACCAGCGGCTGCACGAAGCCGTTGCGGCGCGGCCAGCCGAATTCACGGGTGGTGGGATTGATTCCGGCGATGACCTTGCCCGAACCATTGACAATTCGCACCTGCTGGTCCGGCACGGTGTGCACCAGAACCTGGTCAACCAGGCCCAGGGACTGCATGGCGCGCAGCGACTCGTCATCGATGCCCACGGCCCGCGGGTAGTCGATCAGCTGGTCGCGAGCCTCGATCAAGATGGTCTGCACCCCGAGCTTGCCCAGCAGGTTGGCCAGGGTCAGACCGGTAGGACCGGCGCCGATGATCAGGATTTCCGTTTGCTCGCTCATTACTTTTCCTCCAATGCCGCGAGTGAAACCCGTGCTTGTTTTCCAACGTATAAAAGGTCAATGCCCAGCCCTGCATAGGCCAGACCATGGCCGCGCATGGCGGCGGCGGCAAAGGCCGGATCGCTGCAGTACAGTCCCAAGCCGATTCCGTGCTCTTGGGTGATCTGCGCCAGTTGTCCGACGGCCTCGGCAACTGGGCCCTCATCCCAGTCCGCCCTTCCGGGCAGCCCGTAGGTCACTGCCATGTCCGAAGGCCCGATGTACAGCGAATCGAGTCCGGGCACGGCTGCGATCTGCGCAGCCGCCTGCACTCCGGCAGCCGATTCAATCTGCACGATGGCAGATACCGCTTCGTTGCCTGCTTGGCAGTAGTCCGTTCCTTGGTACAGGTTCGGGCGGGTCGGGCCCAGGCTGCGGCCACCCAACGGCGGGTATTTCACCGCGTGCACCAAGGCCCGGGCCTGTTCCGCGGTTTCCACGCTAGGAGCCACGATGCCACGAGCACCGCTATCGAGCAGGCGGCCGATCACCCCGGAGTCGATGCTGGCCACCCGCGCGTAGACCCACTGGTTTCCAAGCGGGATCGCACGCAGCATGTTGCAGGCCTGGTCCAACCCGATCTCGCCGTGCTGGAGGTCGATCATCACACCGTCATAGCCGGCGTTCAGCGCGCTTTCGACCACCGCCATCGAGGGCAGTGCTACGTGCAGCAGTACCGGTGCATTGCCTTCTGCGCGGCTCATTTTTCCGAGCCTGCGGCCACGCGGGCCGCGTGCTTTGCGGCGTTTTCAGCGCCGAAGACCGGGACGATTTCGCGGCGCTGGATCAGCCAGTTGCCCTCGACGTTGGCGTACTCCTCGTGGAATTCGCCGACGCTGGCCGGGTGCAGCGGATCTGGCTGGCTGTCGCGGAAGGTCATGTAGTAGGTGGTGCTCTTGATGACGCCGTCCTCGGCGTAGACGCGGGTGCCGCCGGAGAAGTGGCGGACGATTCCAGCGTTGATCTTGCTGCGGCGTTCGCCCCAGGCGCGGATCGCGTCGCGGCCTTCCATTACTCCCATGGGGCCAACCGAACGGCCGTCTTCGGCGTACAGCTCGTGGAGCTTATCGGCGTGGCCGTGATCCAGGCGCCAGTGGAATTCAGCGACCAGTGCCAGGATCTCATTGCGGATATCTGCGGTCAGTTCAGTCATTGCTGGCCTCCTTGCTGATCAGGGTCGCGGAGACTTCTCCGAAACCGTGCGAGTACTTCGCGGTGTAGGTGACATCTTCATCCCAGTCGACGATCATGCCGATCGAGCCCGAAAGCAGGATCTCGCCTGCGCGCAGTGGCTTGCCGGTGCGGATCGAGGTCTCGGCCAGCCATTGGATGGCGTTGATAGGTCCTTGCAAGACGTTGCGTCCCACGCCGCGGGTGATTTCCTCGTCGCCGCGGTAGAGCACCATCTCGACCTGGTCCAGATCGACTTCGTCCAGCGTCTTGCGCGCTTCTCCTACAACCAGGCCTTCGCAGGCGGCGTTGTCGGCCACGGTGTCCAAGATGCTCATCCTGTAGTTGTGGTAGCGGCAGTCGACCAGTTCCATGGCCGGAACCACGTAGTCGATGGCCGCCTTGACGCTGTGAATATCGGCGTCAAGGATGTCGCTCTTGAGCACGAAGGCCAGCTCCGCTTCGATCTTCGGGCGGATGAATGCCGAACGTGGGCGGTCCACCGGGCTTTGGAAGACCATGTCATCAAGCACGATCCCGTAGTCCGGCTGATCAACGCCTGCCTTCTTCTGCACCATCGGGTTAGTCAGGCCGACCTTGCGGCCCACCCGGCGCAGGTTGAATTCTTCTTCGCGGCGCTTGGTGTTCAGCTCCGAGATTGCATAGGCAGAATCCAGATCGCCTTCCTCAAGCTGGTGCCGAATGAAGTCGATGGAGGCCAGATTGGCGCGTGCCTGGTACAGGTCATCTGCGAGCTTCTGGATAATTGCTGACATGTTCAGGCCTTCCTTGAAAGAAAATCGATGGCTCGTTCGTTGAACTTCTGCGGGTCTTCCCACTGCGGCCAGTGCGCCGCATTTTCGATGACGAGCAGTTCACCGTCGGGCAGGTGCGAGGCAAGTTCGCGGCCAGTATCCACACCGCCAGTTGGCTCATGATCGGTCCAGACCAGCAATGTCGGCACCTCCACGGCTGCAAAGTCTTCTTCGGTCACCCGGTTGCGGAAGCGGATTTCAGGATTTTGCAGCACCAAGATGTGCCCAATGGACCGACTGAATCCCTCACGGGAGTAGACTGCCTGCCGCATCCGGACCAGCTCATCGGAGATCAGATCCTCGTTATGGATCACGACCTGCAAGCGGGCCTTGACGTTTTCAAATGTTGGATTGTCCACTGCGTCTCGGGTGACCGAGCGTCCCTTGCTCATTGCTGGCTTACCAACGATGCGGCCGCCTGGTGCGCTGAGAATCAAGGTGTGAACGCGATCCGCATGCTTCTGCGCAAACTTCAGAGCAATCCAGCCGCCCAAGGATTCGCCGCACAGGTGCGCTCGCTCCAAACCGAGCGCATCCAGCAAACCGATCAGGTGCTCTTCATAGTCAGCGATTTCCAGATCGGCGTTAGCCAAGGTGGAGAAACCGTGGCCCGGGTAGTCGTAAGCGACAACGCGGTGGTTCTCTGCCAAAACGCGGATGTTGTGGGTGAAAGCTTCGAGGTGGCCGCTAGTTCCGGCCAGCAGCACGATGGTTTCTTCGCCCGATCCGACGCTCAGAATACGGGTATTCCATTCACCGATCTGCTTGTACTCCAAGGTGTGCGGAAGGTCGCCGATGGCCTGCCACATGGTGGCCATGTCTGCGCTCATTTGGCACCATCCGTGATTGCTGCGACGACGCCGAAGCCGGCGCCCCAGGTTTCAACCGGCCAGTACTTGTCTACGGCCATGCTGTAGCTGCCATGGGTGGACAAAGCGGCGAAGGCAGCGATCCAGGTACGCACCTCATGTGCTCCACTGCCGCCCTCTTCGCCGAACCATTCGTTGGTCCATGCATCTACTGCCGAAAGATCACCGCTGCGCAGCACGTCGAGCACTTGGTTGTCCCAAGCTTCGTTCAGCGGCTGGGTGCTGGCCTTGCCTTCAGCGAACTTGCGGATGTTGGCGAGCATCGTGGTTTCCTTGATCTCGCGCTGTTCGGGAGTCATGGTCGACTCGACCAAGCGCTGGCGCACTTCTTCAGGAGCGTCGTCCCATACCGGGATCGGCGGGTTGTGGGACAGCCCGCCGGATGCGAAGACCAGGACTTTCTTGTCCAGCTTCTTCGCCGCGCGTCCCAGCGCTTCGCCCAGCAGGCGCACCCGGTTCATCGGGGTCAGCGGCAAGCCCACGGAGTTTACGAAAATCGGCACAAATGGGTTGCTGAAGCCGTGGCCGAATACGAATTCAAGTGGCTGGAGCACGCCATGATCTACTTGGAGATTTTCGGAACGAGCGATGTCGATTCCATCTTCAAGGATCAGCTTGTGCAGTTCACGGGCGACGTCGCCGTCGACTGGCAATGGCCCTGCCGCAGTTCCCCAGTCGCCAACGCCGCTGGCCTGAGCGCCGACGCAGAACGGCGGCATCATTTCATACATCACGCCGTTGAAGTGGTCCGGCCCCAAAGCGATGGTGATGTCCGGAGCGAAGTCTTCAACGAATTTGCGGACCCCTTCAATAGCCTCATTGATCTCGGCAAAGATCGTGCCGCCGGGATCAACATTTCCGAACGATGGTGCGTGGGACATGGCAGCAACTGCAAGTGTCATTTGTAGTTTCCCTCGTAGTTTCGGAGCGACCTTGCTCCACGAATCAAGATGAATGTGATCTAGATCATTTCTTCTAGAACAACAATTCTAGAGTTACCGATCAAGGAAAGGTAGCCCTATTTTTGCAGATCCTGAAAGGGAAACAAGGAAAGTGCGGCACGAGACGACGCAAGACCTCCATTGAGAGCACGCTCGCCAATAATCTAGAAGTATTTATCAGAATGCATAATGTCTAATAAAATAGAGTTCGCGCGGAGGCGCCTCTCCACGAAGGTCGCACCTGCGCAGTTCGCTACTGAATTGCCTTTCGAGGATTCAGATGTGAAGCGCGAGCAACAAAATTCGCATTTTCATGTGCATGCAAAAAACGCCCGACCCATCAACCGGAAGCGAAGATGGATCGAGCGGACAGGGAGGCGAAGCCGACAAGCTATACTTCAGTCGGCTCATTAAAGCGGTCAGGTGGCTTATTCAGCACGGCGACCACCGCGCCATAGACTTTTCAGCCGACTTCGACCAGCTCGCGCGACAAATCCGCCAGCTGCTTCACTGAAGCTTCATTGGCACGGGGAACGATGAACAGTTCGCCAGCTACCGTCCATTCAATGCCGGTTTTCACACGCTTGGAAATTCCTTCGACGAGCTCGATCTCAGAACCTCGTGGATCCTTGCAATCAACCTAGGCGCAATCGGAATTGGGAGAAGTTCCCCGTTGCGCGCTGATGCCAGGGTAGCTTCAGGGCCTACCGGAATTGAGGATACGCACGAAGTCAGAGCAGCGTGGCGAGGGTCGCGCCTGCCAGCCCCACCCGGATCCTGGGCGCTCTGATTGTGGACGTGCTGGTATCCATCATCAATACTCCACGTCGCATCGATGACTTCGATTGAGCCACTAAGCTACGCGTACGACAGAGGGAATGCCAGTGGGGTGCTACTTCAGCATTTTTACGTGCGGCAGGCAGGCCAAGCCAACCTCACCGCCGTTTTTCACTGCACTGAGCGTGGTTTCATAGTGCGCACGCAGCAGTTGGCCAGCGAGTTCCGCATCGCGGTCCAGCGCGGCATTGAGGATGTCGCGGTGCTCCTTATCCAGGTCGCGCTTGGCGTCGCGGGTCGCCGGACCGGCCCAGCGCCCGTAGAGCTGGATGAGGTCTGAAAGCGTTCGCGTCATCTCGGTCAGCAGGGAAACTCCGCAGGCTTCGACGAGTTTGTCGTGGAAGCGCTGATGCGCATGGTTCCACGCTGGCGTGTGGTTATCAGGATCCTCATCCGAACGGCGCGGCGTGCGCTCCAGGGTGTGGTGCGCGGCCATCAGCTCGCTCTCCCACTCCAATGGCGCGCGCTCGAAGCCCAGCGAGATTGCCAGCTGCTCGTTGACGCAGCGCATCTCCACGATGTCGCTCAAGTCGGCCAGTGAAAGCTCGGGAACGAAGAAGCCCTTATTGGGGCGAAGGGTGACAAGCCGATCCCCCACCAGCCGGGTCAGCGCTTCACGGATGACCGTGCTGGAGGTTTCGTAGTGCTCGGAAAGGTGCGTGAGCTGCAGTCGATCGCCTGGCTCCCAACGCCCGTCCAAGATATCTGCGCGCAGGGTGTCGCGGATGTGCTTGGACATCGTCTCTGAATCGGTGCGTTTCGCCATGACATAAATCATACCAAAGTCCGCAAAGAATACATTTTTAGTTGACTTATGCATAACGCGGAGGTGACACTGGTTACATCACGCGCCTGCCAGACGTTGTCGCGCACGGCCCGAAAAGACTTGCTAGGAGTAACCAATGAGCGAATCACTGATCGAGACCGCCACCACCAAACAGGTAGATGACCTGTACTGGCGCGCTAACTACTCTGCTATCACCGAAAGCGATGAGCAGCTGCGCAAGATCGTAGCCAGCACCGAGTTGCCGCCATTGATGGTGGCTCTGGCCGCTGCTACCGGCGACTACTCGATCCTTCGTGATGAGCTGCGCCCGCCACAGCCACCGGTCGATACCGTCGGCCAGCCGCACGGCGGCATGGATGCCACTGCACAGGAAGCAGCCCGCGAGCTGGCTTTCGAAGCGCTGCGCAAGATCCGCGACGAGAAGATCACCTCGGTGGACACCTTGAGCGATGAGCAGGCCACCGTCATCCTGGACTGGATCACCAATCAGGCCACCACCGATTACCACCAGATGCTCAAGCACGACATGGCCCTGGTTCCCGAGGTTTCCGGCGCACCAACCTTCACCAAGCAGGAAGTAGCCCCAACCCGCGACTTCACCGTTGCCGTGATCGGCTCGGGCGTAGCCGGCATGGCTGCCGCCTACCGCCTGAAGCAGGCCGGCTTGGACTACACAGTCTTCGAGAAGGGCCACGAAGTCGGCGGCACCTGGTGGAAGAACACCTACCCGGGCGTGCGCTTGGATACCCCCAACTACGCGTACTCCTTCTCCTTCGCGCAGCGCGATGACTGGCCACAGCAGTTCTCCGAAGGCGCCGAAATCCACAAGTACACCCGCGACGTGGCAGAACGCGGCGGCATCACCGAGAACATCCAGATGGGCACCGAAGTGCTGTCTGCGACCTGGGATGAAGAAGATGGCCGCTGGGTGCTGTCCATGATCGTGGACGGCGGCGAAGTGGAAGAACGCCGCTTCAACGCGGTACTTTCGGCAGTAGGCCAGCTGGACCGCCCGAAGTTCCCAGATACCCCGGGCCACGACAAGTTCGCCGGCATCCACGTGCACTCGGCCGAATGGAAGCCGGGCATCGATTTGAAGGGCAAGAAGGTTGCCGTCATCGGTACCGGTGCCAGCGCCTACCAGATCGTTCCAGCCATCGTGGATGAGGTCGAAGAGCTGAAGGTCTTCCAGCGCTCCTCCCCATGGATGCTACCAACCCCGTTCTACTACGAGGACATGCCTGAATCGGTGACCTACCTGGTCGAGCACCTGCCTCAGTACGGCCAGTGGCTGCGCTTCTGGCAGCACTGGCTGGGTGTCGAGGGCCGCCAGCACACCACCGCTGCCGACCCGAACTGGACCAAGGAAGGTTCGGTCTCGGCGATCAACGAGCGGGTGCGCCAGCAGCTGACCGAAATGCTCAAGGAACAGTACGCCGACCGCCCGGATCTGCTGGAGAAGGTCACCCCGGATTACATCGTGGGCGGCAAGCGCATGCTGCGCGATAACGGTGTCTGGGCCGAGAGCCTGAAGAAGCCGCAGACCACCCTGATCACCTCGGGCATGAGCGAGATGACCGAAGCGGGCATCGTCGACGGTGAAGACAACCTGCACGAGCTGGACGTGATCATCTACGCCACCGGTTTCCAGGCCTCGGAGTTCCTCGAGCCGTTGCGCATCACCGGACGCGATGGCAAGGATATCCACGAATACTGGGGTGGCAACGCCACCGCATATGCTGGCGCCACCGTGCCAGGCTTCCCGAACCTGTTCATCGTCTCGGGCCCGAACACCGGACACGTGGTCAACGGCTCGCTGTTCTCGATGATCGAGTACGGCCTGACCTACATCCTGGATGCGCTGAACATCGTGCTGGAAAAAGACCTCAAGGCACTGGATCTGAAGCAGGAAGTGCTGGACACCTTTGTGGCAGATCTCGACGCCGCCAACGAGCAAAAAGCCTGGGGCCACCCGGATGTGCACACCTGGTACAAGAACAAGTTCGGCCGCGTCTCGCAGATCTGGCCTTACCCGATCGTCGAGTACTGGAACATCACCCGCGCGGTCGACCAGTCGCAGTACACGGAGATCCGCTAAGCATGAGCGTTTACAGCTACGCGCAGCGCGGCGCTGACCGCTTCGGTGAGCTCGGTTATGTCACGGAGCTCACCGAAGC